>MKRO01000063.1:401-11817 GCA_001896965.1 Sphingobacteriales bacterium 41-5
TTGGTGAGTTATGATAAATAACTTTCAACACTCCTCTTTGGGGAATCTTAAACCTGAGCACAAAATTTTTTAAGAACCATGGATCTTTCATACATTATAAACGAGTTAGGCGAGGATCGTGATAAGTATTTTAACGCGGTAAGCCCGCCAATTATGCAGGCAAGTAATTTCAAATTAAATACTGTTGACGATCTTTCAAAGGCATTCGCCGATGAGTTTGATTCGGAGCAGGGGTATTTGTACAGCAGGGGACATAATCCAACCGTTGATATTTTGCGCAAAAAACTGGCTGCGTTAGATGGTGCAGAAGATTGCCTCGTGTTCAATAATGGCGCTGCGGCAACTACCGCGGCTGTGATGGCGAATGTAAAGGCCGGCGACCACGTTGTGTGCGTGGCGCATCCTTACACCTGGACAAAAAAATTGTTTGATGTATTGCTTTCGAAGTTTAATGTTAGCTGCACCTACATTAAAGGGACTGAATTGCAAGATTGGAAAGACGCTACAAAAGAACAGACGGTCTTGTTTTATCTTGAATCGCCCAATAGCTGGACCTACGAATTGCAGCCACTGAAAGAAATTGCCCAATTCGCGAAACAAAAAAATATCATCACGGTCATTGACAACACTTATTGTACGCCTTTGTATCAGAATGTAATTGAACTAGGCATTGACATTGCGATGCAAACCTGCACCAAGTATATTAGCGGGCACAGCGACACTCTGGGCGGGGTACTTTGTGGCAGTAAAACAATGATGCGTAAAATTTTTGAAAGCGAGTATCTTACGCTGGGTAACGGCATTCAGCCTTTCAGTGCATGGCTGCTGCTGCGCGGCTTGCGCACACTGCCCATGCGCCTGCAAAGAGTAAATGAATCCACAAAAAAGATCGTTGAGTTTTTAGACGGGCATCCGGGTGTGGAAAAAATTATTTTTCCATTTCATCCTTCATTTCCGCAATTTGAATTGGCAAAACAACAAATGAAATCGGCAATGGGACTTGTGACAATAGTTTTAAAAAACCCCCATCGCGATGCAATTGTGAAATTCACTGAAAGTTTGAAAGCGTTTCTGATAGCGGTGAGCTGGGGCGGGCATGAATCGCTTATTATTCCGCGCTGCGCGGGGATAAAAAAGGAGCGCTACGATCCTGCTAATGAAATCCATCGCCAGATAAGGCTATACATTGGTTTGGAAGATGCGGATTATTTGATAAAGGATTTGGATGATGCGCTGAAACTAATTGAATAAGATTAATATCGATAAAAATCACAGTACTCCTCATTGCAAATCAGTTTTCTTAAAACCGGATCGCTGAGTACATCAACATAATCCATCCATTTGCCATTCACTTTTATTTTTCTATAAACAAGCCGTATGCCATGACTGTAATCAGCATACCAATTTACATGGCCGGTGTATAATGGTTGAATTGGTTTGCCGTTCATCAGATGCCAGCCATAAATCGCCACACGATTGGGTTTCTCGCTTCTGCCTATTTTCCGGCTGATCACAACATCTTTTTTAATTCCTGCGATCAGGCCTTTTCTGTTTCTTCTTTGTCCTTCAATAATCAGGTGATGCTGCCACATGGTTACAGTACTGTCGCGATAAATATACATCGGCACAGGTTCTAATTTTACCCGGGCTGTTTTGTAAATATCATCAACTATTTTTGTTGTTGGTAAAAAACAGTTGAACGCGTCGGCAAGTTGCTGCGCGGCGATGGGCGTTAAAGGAATTCTTGCCCAGTCTTTATTGGTGCCAATTGATAAATAATCGGGGGTTACAAAATAACTTGCTTTGATTGTTTTACCTGAAGTTGAATCTAACATTGACACGTTCACCTTTTTCAATTTTCTCAAAAACGATGGAAAGTTCCCGGCCGTAATTCTTGTAACTGCAAACGAATCCCTTTGCTTCCATTGCATTTGAATTGCTTCTTGGTAAAATTCAGAACCAGTTATCAGACGCCCAGAGGAACGTGCTGTCTTTTGTGAAAGTTTTGGGCTACAGCTAAAAAGAACAAGTATAATGATTAAATATTTCAGCATGTGGTTTAATTTTCTTTTACTGCAAATTTAAATTAACAATTTCTTCGTAAGAGAAAAACCACCACTTACCGAAAACTTTCCTTTGCTCAGCGCTTTTCTTTTAAATTTGCGGGATGAAATCCTGCTTTACAGTAGCAATTTTTTTGTTCTTTCTTTCGGTGGGGTCTTTCGCGCAGGAAAGGCCGACTGCTGAAAGCTGGACCCTTCAGCAATGCGTTGAGTACGCCATTAAAAATAACATCTCAGTAAAGCAGGCTGATGTGCAGGCCAGGATTGATAAATTAACATTGGAGCAAAGTAATCTGGCGCTATATCCAAACGCCAGTTTTCAAAGTAATCAGGGGTTTCGGCTGGGGCGTTCCATTGATCCCACGCAGAACCAGTTCACCACCAGCAGCATGTTTTTTTCAAATCCTAATTTGAATCTGGACGCCGAATTATTTAACTGGTTCCGAAAAAAAAATACAATTGCAACCAACAAACTTCTTGCAGAAGCGGGAGGCGCTAAATTAGAGAAAGCCCGCAACGATATTGCACTGAATGTTGCAAATGCTTACCTGGCCGCACTTTTAAACAAGGAACAGATCAATGTGGCGCAGGTTCAGCTCAATCAAACACGGGAACAATTAACGAATATTGAAAAGCAGGTGAATGCCGGTGCCCTGCCGGAACTAAACCTTGCCGAGATGCAAACCCAGCTTGCAAATGACAGCGCTACCCTGATCGGTTCGCGAGCCAATTACACACTTTCTTTATTGCAGTTAAAAGCTGTGCTAAATCTGGATGCTGCGGAACCTTTTGGCATTGCTACACCGCCGGTTGAAGATATTCCGGTAGAACCCTTGTCAGAGTTGGACCCCGCGAGTGTTTACGCATCGGCACTTGAAAACCTTCCTCAGCAGAAAATAAATACACTCAATGTACAAGCGGCGGAAACAAATGTAAAAGTTGCACGTGCTTCAATGTATCCCACTTTTTACGCCTTTGGCGGACTTGGTTCCAACTATTCAAGCCTGCAAAAAGTAATTCCAACGTCTTACGAACAAAAGATTTTACAAATTGGGTCGGTTACGATCAACGGGACCACGCATCCGGTGCTGTCTGCCTGGCCGCAGGATATTCCTGTCGGTACAAAAAAAGGTTCCTATTTTAACCAGATCGCAAACAACTTTGGCCAAAATATTGGTGTTGGCCTCACTGTGCCGATTTTTAACGCCGGCATGGCACGTACAAACTGGAAAAAAGCGCAGTTGAATGTAGAATCTCAGCAGTTATTGAAAGAACAGGATTCAAGAACATTGAAACAGGATATTTATCAGGCTCATACAAACGCTGTAGCTGCTCTTGAAAAATTCAATGCGGCATCCATTGCTTTGGAGTCGGCGCAAAAGGCATACGATTTTGCAAAAAGGCGTTTTGAAGTGGGGCTGTTACAACCAATTGACCTGATCATCAATCAGAATAATTTATCGCGCTCAAAAATCAACATGATTTCAGCGCAATATGATTATGTGTTTAAAATGAAATTGCTTGAATTTTATAAAGGCAAGGGATTAAAGTTATAAAATAAAAATACTTTCCCTTTCGGGGGAGGTTGGAGGGGGCTTTATGAGCAAAAAATGGAAGCGAATATTAATTATCGGCGGCAGCGTACTGGCGTTGCTGATAGTTTATACGGCGATAAAAAATAAAGATAAGGATGTAATAAAAGTTACCACCGAGAAGGCGGCTTTGCGTTCGGTTACAGAAAGCGTAAACGCAAGCGGGCAGGTTTATCCCGAATACGAAGTGAAGATCAGCCCCGACATTAGTGGCGAGGTGATTGAGTTGAGGGTGGAAGAAGGCGACAGCGTTACAAGAGGCCAGGTGCTTGCGAGGGTTTATGCAGATATTTACGCGTTGCAAAGAGACGAAGCTTCTGCGCGGGTAAGCCAATCGCAGGCCAATGTTTCCAACAGCCAGGCTGCGCTGGGTGCGCAAAAGGCCACTTTAGAGCAGGCGCAACAGGCGTATGATCGTAATAAAAAATTGTACGATGAAAAGGTAATTTCAAAAGCCGAGTTTGAACAGTTTGAAACCAGTCTTTCCAGCGCGAAAGCAAATTATAACGCAAGTGTTCAAAATATAAGAAGCCTGCAGGCGGGCACCAGGAGCGCGCAAACAGGATTACGTTCTGCCAATACTAATTTAGGAAGAACAACAATTACGGCGCCGATGAGCGGCGTGGTTTCTTCATTAAAAATAAAACAGGGCGAAAGGGTAGTAGGTACTGCGCAGATGGCAGGTACTGAAATGATGACGATTGCCGATATGAGCAGTATTGAGGTTCGTGTGGATGTGGGGGAAAATGATATTGTGAAAGTAAATATCGGCGACAATGCAGAAGTTGAAGTGGATGCTTATAATGACAGAAAATTTAAAGGCTTTGTAACAAAAATTGCCAGCAGTGTGAAGTCTTCCGGCCTCGGCGGCGCAACCAATGATGTTACGAATTACGAAGTGCGGATCCGGCTGGATAAAAACTCCTACCTCGATTTAATTGATCCTGCCAATCCGAAAAAATTTCCTTTCAGGCCCGGCATGAATGCCCGTGCTGACATTAAAACAAAGCGTAAAGATAATATTGTAACCGTGCCGATTGCTGCTGTAAATGCGCGGGTTAAAGGCAGTGACAAAAGCCTGGCTGATACCAAAAAAGAAAATGACAAGCCGCAAACCACTGATGCCATTACAAACGACAGTAACAACGAAATGGAAGAAATCGTGTTCATGAAAATGGTGGACGGAACAGTAAAAAAGCGCGTGGTAAAAACGGGCATTCAGGATATTAATTATATAGAGGTAACTGATGGCCTTAAACCGGGCGATGAGGTGGTAACAGGGCCTTATACTGTGATCAGTCAAACATTGAAAGACGGGTCAAAAGTGAAAGTTGTGGGGAAAGATGAATTATTTAAAAAATAATTTACCATGAACAAAATTGTCCGGGTATTTTTTATCAGCATATTTTTTCTGTCAATGCAAAACGGGAACGCTCAAAACAACAAGCCGAAAGCTGTACTGAACCACCAGGCGCTTTATGTGATGGATTTGAAAAAATCGGGGGACTTTTATAAAAATATAATTGGGTTAGAACAGATTGACGAACCGTTTAAAGTTGGCAAACATATCTGGCTGAAAACCGGCCCGGCTACTTCTTTGCACTTGATCCTTGGCGCTGATGCAAAAAAAGAATATTTCAAAAATCATCACATTTGCTTTTCGGTTCCTTCACTTGAAGATTTTATCGTGACGCTTCACCAAAATAAAATTTCGTATGAAGATTCCAGGGGTAACAAGCAAAGTATTACGAATCGTGTAGACGGTGTGAAACAAATATGGATCCAGGATCCTGACGGTTACTGGATTGAGATCAATAACGATCCCGCATCTTTTAAATAGACTTCAACGCTTTTTTGATCAATTCTTCCAGTTGAATTTCAGGTTCTGCCTGCAATGATTTTGATACTGCCTGCTCTGCCATCGTTCGGTGGATGCCCAGAGCCTGCAATGCTTCTATAGCTTCTGTTTTAACGCTGATACCTTGTTCAACAACAACAGAAATATTGTTTGCAGATTGTTTTCCAATCTTATCTTTCAGTTCCAAAATAGTACGTTCTGCAGTTTTTTTACCGATGCCTTTTATTTTTTCGAGCGAGTGGCTGTCGCCGCGAATGATTGCCGCAATAATTTCATCAGGTTTCATGTAAGAAAGGATCAGCCGCGCAGTGTTTGCCCCAATGCCTGACACACTTAGCAGGGCAAGGAAAATATCTTTTTCTTTAACATCGGCAAAGCCGTACAAGAGATGCGCATCCTCTTTTATCAAAAGGTGCGTGAACAACAATCCCTCTTCCAGTGAAAGCACCGCAGAATAAGTGTTCAGGCTGATGTGTACTTCATAACCAACGCCATTCACATCAATAATGATGTTTGATGGATTCTTACTTGTGAATTTTCCTTTTAAATATGCGATCATGTTTTAATGATATTTTATAAGGTGCAAACTGCATCCGGCCCGAAAATATAAAAAAGAGTTTTAAATGAAAAAGTTCTCCCGGGTGCAGAAGTTCCCTGGTGCTAAATTTTTTTTCCTTTGTTCCACGGAAGTTTGGCAATTGCCATTCGCATATAGCATCGGTCAATAATCGAAGTAAAGATCAATCCGCAACAAAGGATAATGGGGATGATGATAAAGTAGGTTGAAATAAAATAATATCCTAAAATAAAGATCAATAACAAAACACCCAAAGTCATTCTGAATTGACGGTCAATAGTCCACACGCTCTTGCTCGTATTGATTTTAGCGTCTTCATTTAATAACCCGTTCATACCGTTTTTTAAAATAAACAAATTGTTAAAACCGGCTTTTTGTAATATTTCGCCCGCTTTTATTGACCTGGTTTGTGTTTGACAAATAAATATAATTGGGCGTTGTTTATATTGTACATAATCTTCAAGCTGAAAATTTGACAGGGGTATGTTAATCGAACCCTCATAATTGGCTTCGGCAAACTCGAACGGTTCTCTTACATCAATTACAACAGCAGTTTGTGCCTCCTCAATTTTGTGCATTTCGTTTTTATCAATCAGAATCACGGCATTTACGCTTTAAATGGTTAAATTTTAGTGTACGCAAAATTAGGTATAATAAAATATCCCCTAATTGAACTGCAAAGGCAAAATAGTATTTTCATGCTTTGGGAAAAAATATATATCCGGGGTTCTCAACACGCAGGTATCCTGAATTAAAAGACTTTAATTACAAACTATAAAACGTCACAGCATTTTCTCCGTAAAATTTTTCTTTTTCTGATTCAGAAAATTGCTGGAAATAGTTATCGGCAATACCTTTTGTTTTTTCATAAGAGCATGAAAGGAGGCAAACAGGCCAGTCGCTACCGAACATCAATCTGTTCGTTCCAAATGTTTCGGTCACAACATCAAGATAGGGTTCAAAATCTTTTTGCTTCCAGTGTTTCAAATTCGCTTCCGTAACCATTCCGCTTACTTTGCAATAAACATTTTCCAGGCCTGTAAATGCCTGTATGTCCTTTTTCCAATCATTTAATTTTTTATTTTTAATGTCAGGCTTGGCGATGTGGTCAATTACGAATTTTTGATTAGGGAATTTTTGTGCTAACTCTTTTGCATATTTTAGCTGGTCGGGAAAGATTAAAAAATCATAAGTGAAATGATATTTTGAAAGAAGCGAGATGCCCCGCATAAATTCTTTCTTCAGCATTAGTGCTCTGTCGCTCTCCCCCTGCAGCACATGCCTGAACCCTTTCAATTTTTTAAAGTTTTGTAAATAGGAAAGGCGCTCGCCAATATCTTTTGCCTGCAGGTCAACCCAGCCTACCACGCCGAGAATAAACTCATTTTCC
Organism: Sphingobacteriales bacterium 41-5; assembly: GCA_001896965.1. Lineage (GTDB taxonomy): Bacteria > Bacteroidota > Bacteroidia > Chitinophagales > Chitinophagaceae > Niabella. The sequence goes on from MKRO01000063.1 coordinate 7,882, forward strand.
ATCGCATTGTTTAACTGAAAAAAATTTTCAGCGGGCGATTGGTCGCTTTGAATTACAACGCAGCAATCAATACCATTCCGTGTAAGAACGGGTTCCAGGTCTTCGGGTAAAAAATCTTTTTTAATGACTTTCATGTCATCAGTAATCCATGAATCTCTTTCAGGATTGTACAACCAAAAATGCTGATGGGCATCAACTTTTAGCATAAGCTTTAGCAGTTTGTTTTGATGTTCCGAGGCCCTCAATCCCCAGTTCCACCACATCACCCGGCTTTAAATACCACGGTTCGGGTTTCATGCCAAGCCCAACGCCGGCAGGCGTTCCGGTGGAAATTACATCGCCGGGCAGCAGTGTCATAAACTGGCTCAAATGGCTTATCACTTGTTGCACGTTGAATATAAAATCAGACGTAGTTGAGTTTTGCAATAATTCGCCATTCACCTTTAACCAAAGTGTTAAGTTGTTTGGATCGGGAATTTCTTCCTTTGTTGCAAGGAATGGGCCAAGCGGCGCAAACGTGTCGCAGCTCTTTCCTTTCACCCACTGCCCGCCACGCCCAATCTGAAAAGCACGTTCGCTGTAATCGTTATGCAGCGCATATCCTGCAACATAATCGAGTGCCTCGCTTTCTTCAACATACGAACATTTTTTGCCAATGATCACCGCGAGCTCTACTTCCCAATCTGTTTTTTCAGAGTTTTTGGGAATGATCACGTCGTCATCGGGTCCGCAAAGCGCAGTGGTGGCTTTAAAAAAAATAATAGGTTCTTTCGGGATGGGGGCATTGGTTTCTTTTGCATGCAATGCATAATTCAATCCAATACAAATAATTTTTGAAGGGCGGGCTACCGGGCTGTCGAGCCTTTCATTATGACTCACAACCTGCAAAGAGCCTTTGTTTTCATTGATGAATTTTTGCAATCGCGCCAACCCGTCATTTTCAAAAAAATGTTCGTTATAATCTTCGCCAAAAGCTGATGTGTCATATCTTAGATCGTCAATAATAACGCCGGTTTTAATGTTTCCCGGCTCACCGTATCGTATTAATTTCATAAAAATTCAATTGTGCTTTATATTGAAAAAATGTAACTGCCAACTGATACGCGGGCAATTATGTTAATTGTTTAGTTTAATAAACCCTCCGTCAATCGGGTAATCGGTTCCGGTGATAAATGATGCTTCATCGCTGCACAGATAAAGAATCAACGCCGCAATTTCGTCAGGTTTCGCCATTCTCCCGATGGGTTGTGTATGGCTGAGCGCTTCAAACATTTCCTTCTCTTTTCCCGGGTAATTTTTAGCAAGAAAACCATCAACAAACGGTGTATGAACCCTTGCCGGAGAAATGCAGTTGCAGCGAATGTTGTCTTTGATATAATCTTTGGCAACAGAAAGCGTCATTGCAAGCACAGCGCCTTTACTCATAGAATAAGCAAACCTGTCATTGAGGCCTACGCTGGATGCGATTGAGGCTAGGTTTAAAATTACCCCGCCGCCATTCTCTTTCATAAGCGGAACAGCGGCATAAATAGTATTGTAAACACCCTTTACGTTTACGTTATAAACCCTGTCGAAATCATCAGAGCTTGTATTATCAGCTCTGCCAATATGCGAGATGCCGGCGCTGTTTACCAAAATGTCAATCTTGCCAATACTTTTAAAGCAACTTACTACTTCCGGTTGATTGCTCACGTTTAAAAAAACTTTTTCTGCTCTGCCCCCGGCACTAATAATTTCGGCTACAGTTTGTGTGGCTGCATCTTCATTTACATCTGCCACAACCACTTCTGCACCTGCTTTGGCAAATAGTAAACATACGGCTTTTCCTATGCCGCTTCCCCCGCCGGTTATAACTGCAGTTTTATTGGTAAGTTGAAACATTTTTTATTTCTTGAAACTTGTAAGTGAAAAGAGAAGGCAATTTACTATTTAATTTATGAAAATCAGTAGGTTAAATTTTTATATTTATTTTTTCCTAACCTTGAATAAAAAACAAACAGGAGCGTTAATAGTCCTGCGGTCCATTGCATCACTCATATTAGTGATGGCAAAAAAGTACAATATTTTTGGGGCGTTTATGATTGTTGTTTACTTTCGGCGAGAGATAAAGAATCGCAGCCTTGATAAACCCCAAAAACTCCAAACCATGAATCTGAACTCAAAAATGCCAGACCATTATTCTGTTTTTGTATTGGATAAAAGGAGCCGCTAATTACGGAATCGATCTCTTTAACAGTTTAAACCAAAGCAATGGTTAAAGAAGCCTTAGACTTTTTAAGAATTGAGCTTGACTCGTATTTAAACCTTAAAACATTTCAAAATACTGAGTGGGTGAGCCTCGAAAACGTGGCGTTCATAAACGATGGCAACGCCAACAGCGAGAGCAAATCGAAAATTATCCTTAGCCTCGTGAATGTAGAAGAGGATAACGTAATGAAACAACAGGAAAATTTTTCAAGAGCCGAGGGGCGCATATTATATAAGAACCCTAAAATATTTTTGAACCTTTTTATACTATTTACTACAAATGCCACAAGTTATCCTGATAGTCTTAAAAAGTTATCGATGGTGATGCAGTTTTTTCAGGCAAACCCGGTTTTTGATTCTTTAACCAGCCCGAACCTTGATGCGAAAATAGAAAAGCTTCTGGTTAAAATGCACTCTTTATCTTTTGAGCAATTGAATCATTTATGGGGCGTGCTGGGCGGTAAATACATGCCGTCGGTTCTTTATAAAGTTACACAGGTTGTTATTGACGAAGACGCTACATCCGGCGAAGCCGCTTATATCAAAGAAATACAAATAGGTGAAAAAATGAAAAAGATCGTTTCTTCATGACAAGTAAATACGAAATATTATTTTCTGTTGACATCCTGCACGATTATTATAAATCCGGTATTTGCACCGATTTTGTAATAAAGCCCTCAGAAGCAACACTGGTTTTATTGAGAGATTTTGGCCTGGTTTATAAAAATGTAGGTAACCGTCTTGTGATTCTTGCAAAAGTGAAACCTGCCGGAGCCGATGCAGGCAACCTGTTCCTCGAATTAAACCCGCTATCGAAGTTTGTTTTTTATCTCGAATTGATGAACCCGACTTTTACAAGTTTTACCAATGTCGATCTGGACAGGCTCAGGAGTCAGCGCTTCTATTTTTCCAATATGAGTCAGAACACATCAGGAGGAACACATTATTTGCCGGTAAAACCTGCTCTATTTAAAAACACAACCCGGTATTTCCCGGGCGATACAGTTAGCAATCCAATCGGGAATATTTTTGAATGCGTAAAGGAAACAACAGGTAATAATACTTCGGTACCTGAATTTTGGACGTCAAAAACTCAGCGTGCTACATCGGAAGATATGGTTCGCCATGTTATATCAACGGTAAATTATTTTGATGATGGTTCCCTCAATTTCGACATAAGCATATTTGGTTTTAACACTGCGTCAAATATATTTGATGTTCCGGCTCATTCGCAAATTCTACATTTTGATACTCCTCCCGGCAATTTCGATATTGCTTTGCCTGCATTAGCCAAAGGAAAATACAAGGTTGTTATTAACGCCGATGAATTTTTTATTTATGTTGATGAAGCGATTGTTTACAACAATTTCTTAGGTGTTATTGAAATTTTTTCACACCTCCCCGCAACTAATGATTTTTCGTTGATTGATGCGGCGAGTAAACCTAAAGCAAATGAATTCGTCATCAGGTTTGCAAACAGGTCGGCCATCTTAAAATATCACAGTGCGTTTAAAAAGATTTCCGAAATAAAGGACAGCCTTAACCAAATTCAATTTACTGCGCATCCGTCGGCGGCAAACCCTGAGTATTTTGAATCAACCACGCCGGTGCCGCTCATGCAATATCCCGGCAATTTTGAATTTGTTTTAAAAGACGGCCCCACGCCGCCAAAGGGCATCGTTCCTGCAC
>MKRO01000063.1:12013-12348 GCA_001896965.1 Sphingobacteriales bacterium 41-5
CCGTAGCGCAGGTTGAAACCGCAATACCGGCTTTCATCGGCTACACCCAAAAAGCTGTGCGAAGGGGGGAATCGCTTATTAATATTCCTGTTCGTGTCTCAAGCATGGTAGAGTTTATTGATTATTACGGAAGGGATAAAGACCCCGAATCCATTGATGTAGCAACCGACGAAAACAACAACTATGCAATTTTAGGTATTACGCTGGACCCGGGCAACCTATATTATATGTACAACAGCCTGAGGCTTTTTTTTGATAACGGCGGTGGCGACTGTTACATTGTTTCACTCGGGCTTTTTGATGCCGGTAGCGTTGCGGCGGGCGATGAAAATGAT
>MKRO01000063.1:12515-13048 GCA_001896965.1 Sphingobacteriales bacterium 41-5
GTAAAACTACAGGATCGTGTTTCGGTGCTTGATATAAAAGAAAACGATTTTGAAGAGTTGTCTGATGCTATTGTTGATTTCAGGGATAAAATTGGCATTAACGGCTTAAAATACGCTGCGGCATATACGCCCTGGCTTTATACAACTTATCCGGTTGATGTGGCCTTTGAGCAATTTTCATCTTCGGTGTACGATTCTGCAGATCCCGGCAATTTGTTAGCGCTTTCCACCCTTACTGCCAACAGTGCGTTAAACACGCTTGTAACAAATATGGAGGTTGCCGTGGCTGATAGCGGTAATGTGGATGCCGCGATTGATGCAATTTGTGATGCAGGAGCGAATGGCAATGTCCCGGCTTCGGCATCGGGTGCTTTAGAGGCTCCCACAATGAAAGACAGGTATTTGAAATTTGTAGATGGCCTGAAGGCCGCCGGAACGGATGGGGCAGCCAAAGCCGCATTAAACATCCTGATAAATTTTGTTCGCCAGACCGCGTTCAAATTTCAGGATTGGGACGGGGCATTTGCTTCGGC
>MKRO01000063.1:13117-17002 GCA_001896965.1 Sphingobacteriales bacterium 41-5
TAATAAAAATTGAAAAGAACGATGATGTACGCGGGGTTACGGATGTGGCAGCAAGAGCCGATGTAAATGCCGGTTACAGTTCTGTCAACGCTGATTGGTTGGGCGCCGCCGTTGCCGATATTAAAAATCTAAATAATGATGGCACTACCGAAGGTCCCGGAAAAGATTATGCCGGTGCTTTGACAGATAAAAAGACCATCGCCCTTATTATTGAAAAAGATATTAATGCCGCGTTTGAAAAGTTGGTACTGTTCGCGGAAAGTATCACCAACGCCGCTGCAAATTACAAGAAATCAATGCAGGATCTTTTGTACGAAGGGCATCCAATCATTTCAAATATTGTAAGAGGTATTAAAAAAGAATTAAGCAAATTGCCTCCGGGTGGTGCCATTGCGGGCATTTATGCAAGAGTTGACAATGCGCGGGGTGTGTGGAAAGCGCCTGCTAACGAAAGCATCAATTCTGTTTCGGCTCCGTCGGATCTGATAACTGCTGAAGAACAATCCGCGTTAAATGTTGATCCGGTTGCAGGTAAATCCATCAACGCTATTCGCGCATTTACAGGAAAAGGCACGTTGGTTTGGGGCGCCCGCACTTTAATGGGCAACGATAACGAATGGAGGTACATTAGTGTTCGCCGCTTTTTTAATATGGTAGAGGAAAGCTGCAAAAAATCTACCGAGCCATTCGTTTTTGAACCGAATGATGCCAACACTTGGGTAAAAGTTCAGGGCATGATTGAAAACTTTTTAACAGTGTTGTGGCGCCAGGGTGCATTGCAGGGGGCTAAACCTGAACATGCATTTTATGTAGCCATCGGGCTTGGCAAAACTATGACGGCCCTCGATATTTTAGAAGGCAGGATGATTGTTGAAATTGGGATGGCGGTTGTTCGCCCTGCGGAATTCATCATCCTTCAGTTCTCACATAAAATGGCTGAAAGTTAGCGGTGATTTTTTTACAAAAAGAAACTCATTCCCTACAACGTTAAATGACCAACTATTAATTATTAACTATTAACTAAAACATCATGGCAACAACATATCCAATTCCAAAATTTCACTTTCAGGTGCAGTGGGGCGGTGTACGCATCGGCTTTACTGAGGTTACCGGTCTTGATATGCAGGTGGAGGCTATTGAATACCGCGAAGGCAGCAGTCCCGAGTATTCAAAAATCAAGATGCCGGGCCTGCATAAATTCAGCAATATTACATTGAAGCGTGGTTCAGTTAAAGGCGATACTGATTTTTATAAATGGGTGAACACCATCAATCTCACCGTTTCGGAGCGAAGGGATATCATCATTAGTTTGTTGGATGAAACCCACGCTCCAGTGATGACCTGGAAAGCAAAAAATGCTTTCCCTGTGAAAGTACAGGCAAGCGACTTGAAAAGCGACGGTAATGAAGTAGCCATCGAAACTTTGGAGTTGGCACACGAGGGATTGAATCTGGTGAATTAACCTGAAAACGCTTCTGTTCCGAACATTAAAATTTTTCAAATCATGAGTGCAGGAGGATACTATCCACCCGCAGGATTTCATTTCAAAGTGGAATTTGTGGGAATTGGCAACGGCAATGACGTGCGCTTTCAGTCAGTATCAGGTTTAAATATTGAATACGACACTGAAAGTTTCAAAGAAGGCGGTGAGAACCGTTTTGAGCACAAGCTTCCGGTGAGAACCAAATACGGTGATGTGTCCTTAAAACGCGGAATGCTGATAAATTCTGACGTTTTAAAATGGTGCCTTAATGCTTTTGAAAATCGCGAGTTCCGTCCGGCAAAAGTGAATGTGATCCTGTTAAATGAACAGCACGAACCCTTAAAAAGATGGGAATTGGTAGATGCGTGGCCTAAAAAGTGGAACGTGAGCGATTTGAACGCGCAGGAAAATAGCGTGGTGATTGAGACACTGGATCTTTCGTATAAATACTTTAAAGTGAAATAATAATTATGCCTGTTGAAATAAACGAGTTAATTATTAAAGTTACCGTAAATAAAGAGCACGGTAACACGGGTACGAATGACTCAGGCGAAGCGGATAAAGAAGCTACTGTAAGGGAAGCTGTAGAAGAGATGTTGCGTATTGCTGATCAAAAAAAAGAACGTTGATATGTCAGATGGTAAATTAGAAAAATTGCAGATCAGGGCTTACAGCGATCCGGCTTTTGAAAACCAGGTGGGCGCGCCGCTTCAGGTGATGATGAATCCAGAAAACTATTCGCGGGAAATAAAGATGGAGTTTACAGCCAATCAGGGGCAGGGCACAAGTGGCAATCAGCCCCGGTTTAAATTAAAGCCACCGGAAGAACTGGCCTTTGAGATTTTGTACGACAATACCGGAATTATTGACGGTAATCCGCGACCCGATATTTCAGATGATATTAGCCACCTGCAGGATTTTTTAATGGGGTACGAAGGCGATATTCACCAGCCTAAGTTTTTTGAATTTGTTTGGGGCACCTCTTTAATGAAAGGTATTTGCCCCTCGCTCAATATTTCTTACAAGCTCTTTAATCCAAACGGTAAACCCATCAGAGCTATTTGTAAGGTTACTATTCGTGAGTTGAAGGAAGACGAAAGAAGAGTGGTGGAAGAAAGAAACAGCAGTCCTGACCTCACACATTACCGCACTGTAAAAAAAGGAGATACGTTGCCCCTGATGTGTTACAGGATTTACGGGAGTTCATTTTATTATTTGCAGGTAGCAAATGCGAACGGCCTTACCAATTTTAAAAACCTTCAACCGGGACAGGAAATATTTTTTCCACCGTTTGAAAAATCAAAAATCTGATATTGTCTTCCGAGAGAACCATACCATCCGAACAGCCTAAAACAGTAGTGACCGCTTCTGTACTGTCTGGTGGAACTGAAGTCCCGAAAACTTATCATATTCTTTCCATCGTAATTAACAAAGAGGTCAACCGCATTCCATCTGCAACAATTATGATCGCCGATGGAGAGCCTGCAAAGCAAACTTTTGAAGTGAGCAACAAACCCGACTTTGAACCCGGAAAAGAAATTACGATACAGTTGGGGTACCGCGGTACCAACGAAACCGCATTTAAAGGAATCGTTGTAAAACACTCAATAAAGATGCGGAAAAATGGCGCAGTGCTAATTATTGAGTGCCGGGACAAAGCAGCAAAAATGGCGGCGGCCTGTAAGAACAACTATTTTAAAGAGATGAAAGATAGCGACGTAATGGAGCAGCTCATTGATAATTATGGTTTGGAAAAAGAGGTGCAAACAAGTTCGGTTGAAAACAAACAACTGGTTCAGTACAACAGTACTGACTGGGATTTTATGCTTTGCCGGGCAGATGTGAACGGCATGCTTTGTATGACAAACGATGGAAAGATTTCAATCACCAAGCCTGATTTCAGTACTGACGCTGTACTGACCGTTCAATACGGCGCCACGGTGCATGAGTTAGATGCAGAAATAGACGCAAGGCTGCAATACAAAGCAGTGAAAGGCAGTTCATGGAATTTCACCGATCAGGAATTGTTGGAAAATGTTGAAGCCGAAGAACCGTCAATCCCCCCCGCCGGGAACTTAGATGCGTCAACACTCGCTAATACTTTGAACGAAAATGAATTTGTTTTACAACACAGCGGAAAAATTGAAGAGCCTGAATTACAGCAATGGGTGAACGCGATGATGTTGAAACACAGGCTTGCCAAAATTCGGGGCCAGATAAAAATTGACGGTACAACTGCGGTTCTGCCCGGGCAGATTATAAAGGTAAATGGCATCGGCGAAAGATTTGAAGGTAAATTGTTTGTGACGGGAATAAGGCATCAATACGAAAATGGCGACTGGCAAACCAACCTGCAGTTCGGAATAAATCCTGAATGGTTCGCTGAAAGGTTTAATGTGCAG
>MKRO01000063.1:17048-21472 GCA_001896965.1 Sphingobacteriales bacterium 41-5
GAAGGGTTACAAATAGGGATTGTTGCAAAACTCGGACATGACTCCGATGGTGAAAACAGGATCATGGTAAGTATCCCTGTAGTTCATGCTTCTGATGAAGGCGCCTGGTGCAGGGTAAGTTCTTTGGATGCCGGCAAGGAACGAGGTATGTTTTTCCTGCCCGAGGTTGATGATGAAGTAATCGTCGGGTTTATTAATAACGATCCGCGGCATGGGGTGGTTTTAGGCATGGTCAACAGCAGCTCTAAACCCGCGCCGCTAACAGCAAGTGATGACAATCATGAAAAAGGTTACCAGAGCCGCAGTAAAATGAAGTTGATGTTTAATGACGATAAAAAGATCATCAATATAGAAACGCCGGGTGGCCATAAAGTACAGATTGATGAAGACGCAAAAAAAATTCACCTCGAAGACATGAATGGTAATAAAATCACGATGAATGAGGATGGTATTTCAATTGAAAGCGGGAAAGAAATAAAAATAAAAGCCGGTACGGATATGAAGCTCGAAAGCAACAACATGAACCTCAAGGGAAGTGCGCAAACAAAGGTAGAAGGGAGCAGCGGCGCCGAATTTTCAAGCGGCGGCACATCAAACATAAAAGGAAGTATGGTGAATATTAACTGATTTGATCAACGCATAAATAAAAAAATATGCCTTCAGCAGCAAGAGTAGGAGATATGCATACATGCCCGATGAGCACGGGCCCCGCGCCTCACGTAGGCGGGCCCGTAATGCCGCCGGGCTGTGTAACCGTTAACATCGGAGGTATGCCTGCAGCGCGTGTTGGAGATATGGCCACTTGTTCGGGGCCGCCAGACACGATAGTTGCGGCTTCTTCCGCAGTTATGATAGGAGGCATGCCTGCGGCGCGAATGGGCGATAGTACGGCGCATGGCGGTTCAATAGTGATAGGTTGCCCAACTGTAAATATTAATTAAAAAAGTAGTATGGTTTTCGATATTCAAAATGATTTTTTAGGAAAGGGATGGAGTTTTCCGCCCACGTTCAGCAAGCAGCAAAAATCGGTTGTAATGACCGAAAAGATCGAGGATATTGAAAATAGCCTCCGTATTCTGCTCACGACAACCGTTGGTGAACGAATCATGCAACCCCGCTACGGTTGTAATATGGAAGATTATTTATTTGAATCCTTAGATACCGGTACAAAAACAAGAATTATTGATCGAATTAAAACTGCGATCCTCTTTTTTGAACCGCGCATCGATGCAAAGAAAATAGAATTGAACACAATGAATGAATTAGAGGGTGAAATTATTGTTGAGATTGAATATACCATTCCGGCAACTAATTCGCGCTACAATTTCGTTTTTCCTTTTTATAGAAATGAAGGCACTGAGTTGGATTTGTTAACAGGGAACCATCCTTTAGGAAAATAAAAAATGGGCAATTGCAATCATAAGAAAAATCCGCTGCAACGAAGCGGCACCGACCAGAAGGAACGGCTGCTACCGGGCATGCAAAAAGGTTATGTGGCAGTTGATGAAAAGGAATTTCCTGATTGGATTGTATTTGCTACACAATTTTCAGCATATCTCAAATATTATGAACTAAATGGCGCTTCTAATGGCGACTGGGCGATATTTTTTAACAATGACATTTCTGCAATACTTGGCACCATTGCCATACAGGACGTGGATGCATATAAAGATGCGATTAAAGAACGGTTCGATTTTTTAAAGGATGTTGAGAATGCTCCGGAAATTGTAAAAGCAAAACGCAACCTGAACGAACTCTTTGGTATTGCGCTTACATTTTATAAAGCCGTTGATGATATTTTAGTATCACTTCCCGCTGCATCTTCTACTGCGGGAGGCATTACAAATCTTATTAAGTCCGGCCTCTCAGTTTCTCTGAAAAGATTATTGCAATATTACAAGGCAGCGCAGGATTTGATTTTTTTACACGCAGGCAGCACCGGTTTGAGTGTTTTAGGTAAGCCGGTGAAAGAAGCTTCCGAAATTGTAAACGCCGGGCTGAGCGAAGTTTGGTGGAACCGTGACGCATCGTCCACTACCTGGGAGGATTATTACAATTCAATCACCGCCGAAAAAAGTATTTTCGGGAACGAAGTTCTCCTTCCGGAAATCATGCAGATTAACCACGCGGCTAACCATAATTTATTTGCAGGCATTTTTGATCAGTTGTTAAAGTCTTTCGGAAAACTTGTAAATGATGCTGAAGCGGCGCTAATGTTGAGCATCGAAAAAAGTAATGAACATGCCCCACATTACGCGCTGTTCCTGGCTTTCCTGCATCTGTACAAATATGTTCAGAAAGATATCAATGCGATTTCTCAGCGTCATCTTGATTTTTATTATAAGGAAGTCCTGCAACTCAGGCAAAGAAATGCGATTGCCAACAGCGCTCATGTTTTAATGCAGCTTTCAAAACCTGTTAATGAACTCTTACTGGCGAAAGGCACTGGCTTTAAAGCGGGCAAAGACAATCTTGGAAAGGATGTTACCTATGCTTTAACCACCGAAACCGGTTTTAACAAAGCTAAAGTTGTTCAGTTAAGGTCGGTATATTTTGGAGATGCGGTTGACGATAACGGCGTTGCGAATAAATCTAACGGGCGCTTATTTGCCGCTCCGGTCATCAATTCTGCAGATGGGGCAGGAGCCGAATTACTCTCTCCTCAAAAAGAATGGCATCCCTTTGCCAACCGTTTGTTTATTGAAGGCAAAGTGCAGGACGTGCTGATGCCAAAGGCCGAGATTGGATTTGCCGTTGCGAGCCATTATTTGTTTTTGCAGGAAGGTCAAAGAACGATCAGGATAAAGCTTGCAACTACAAATGACAACGCTCTTTTGAATAAGCATTTTGAAATTTTTCTAACAACCGAAAAAGGCTGGTATAAAGTAGCCACTACAATCGCAACAGAAATTTCAAAATTAGATGATGGAACCAATTGCGTTGATTTAATCTTCACATTGCGCGGTGATGAACCGGCTTTAACAGATTATAACCAAAAAATTCATGAAGATAATCTGGGCGTTGAGGTTCCTGTCGCAAAAGTTATGTTGCTGAATAGCGAAGCGGCTCCTTATGAATACCACGGCCTGAGCGAAATTCGTTTGAATAAACTGGAGTTAGCGGTTTCAGTGGGTATGGCGTATTCCGGTTTCAATCAGGAAGGCTTAAAGCAACTGCTCGTGAATACCGATGCAGGAATTGTGGACACTTCAAAACCATTTATGCCTTTTGGCTCGCAGGGAGTGAACGATACGGCAATGGTAATTGGAAATAGAGAAATATTTACAAAACAGAATACTAATGTACGCGTAAATATAGAATGGGCAAATATGCCGGGAAGCACAAGTACCTTAGCTTATGGCAATGCTACTCCGCCAGGGGCAAGGGTTCGGTTTTTAACGAAGGGGGTTTGGGAAAACATCCTTGATCTGGATTATATGCAGATTTTTAATCAGGGTAGCCTGGCTTCAATAGCGTTCAACATTCCAAACGAAGTGATATCTGTCTATCAAAACGCCTACACAGCCTACAACCAGGCATCGGCTCAGGGATTTATTAAACTGGTTCTTAACGGCGATTTCGGTTATAAAGATTATCTCAGCAGTCTTTCTGTTTATTTGATTAACAAGGCAAACGAGGTTGCTGACAGCGATAACCCCGTTCCGGTTGAACCGTATGCACCGCTTATAAAATCAATTTATGTAAGTTATGCTTCTACAAGTAAAGTGGTCAACCTGGGTAGTAATGATGCAGCCGCCTATAATGCAAAACCGGTTTCGCTCTTCCACGTTTATCCTTTTGGTGATGCCGAGCAGCATCGGTTTTTGTCGGGCGGCCAGTATATTCACCTGCTGCCGCAATTTCAACATTTAGATGAGAACGCCGCAATCACACAGCATCAGGGTGAGTTTTATATTGGGTTTGAAGACCTTTTCGGCAGGCAGGTGGTAAACGTTTTATTTCAAGTGCTTGACGGAAGCGCCGATCCTTCAATTACAAAACCTGAGGAGCATGTGAATTGGAGCTATTTGAGTAATAACAAATGGCTCGGTTTTGATAAGCAGCATATAAATGACGGAACGGGTCAGTTGATTCAATCGGGAATTATAAGTTTTATCATTCCTGCAGATGCAAACAAAAATAATTCCATTTTGCCGGCAAACCTAATTTGGGTAAGATGCGCGGTGAAGGAAAAAGTGAACGCTGTGTGCAAACTCATCTCGGTTGATGCACAGGCAGCAACAGTAAAATTTGCCGATAATAACAATGCTTTGGATTTTGCCGGCAATATGCTGCCCGCGGGTTCCATATCAAAACTAAAAATACCGCAGGCCGCTGTTAAAAAAGTGGTGCAGCCCTACCCTTCATTTGGCGGAAGGCCGATGGAATCAGGTGAAGCATTTTACGTGAGGGTAAGTGAAAGG
>MKRO01000063.1:21478-28283 GCA_001896965.1 Sphingobacteriales bacterium 41-5
CACAAAGCAAGAGCTATTACGATCTGGGATTACGAGCATTTAATTCTTGAGGCATTCCCGCTGATTTATAAAGTAAAATGCCTGAACCACACCAAAAGTATTGACGCGGACTATAACGAAGTAGCGCCGGGCCACGTTACAATAATAACGATACCCGATTTAAATCAACGTAACGATATAAACCCGCTAAAACCCTACACAAGCCAGGCCGTTTTGAAAGCAATAAAGGATTTTTTAACTGCCCGAATTTCCTGCCACGTGAAACCTCATGTAGTGAATCCTGTGTTTGAAGAAGTGCAGGTAAAGTTCAAACTAAGGCTGGCAAAGGGTTTTGATGATTTTACAATGTATTCCAACAAGCTACGCGAAGAAATTACAAACTTTCTTTCGCCCTGGGCATTCAGTAATGATGTTCAAATAAATTTCGGTGGCAGTATCAGCAAATCGGTTCTCATCAATTTTATTGAAGAACGGCCTTATGTAGATTTTATTACGGACGTGGTATTAAATCATATTTATGAAGACGGTGCAATGATCGTTCCCGACGTGGATGAGGCCACAGCTTCAACCGCGAAAAGTATTTTGGTTTCGGTGCCCGCGTCAAAACACGTTGTGGAAGAGATACTGCCCGGTTCGATAATCGAAATTCCCGAATGCGATTATATAAATCAAACAATGCATTTCAACGAGTAGAATATCATGCAGGAAAGCATAACCATACAAAAACACCCGCAGTTGCCCGAAAGCAGCGATTATAATTTTCTTCGAAAGAAAGGGCTTGATTACATTGAGCAGTTGAGCAGCGCCATCTGGACGGATTATAATATTCATGATCCCGGCATTACAATTCTCGAATTGCTTTGTTATGCTATAACTGATTTGGGTTATCGCACCTCGCTGGATATAAAAGACCTTATTGCTGAAAAGAATAGTGAAGATAACGGGGCATCAGCTTTACGACAGGGGTTTTTTACTGCGGCTGATATTCTTACCATTAATCCCTGGACGGGTGCAGACTATCGTAAACTTTTGATCGACGTTGACGGTATTAAAAACGCCTGGCTTCGTTGCAAACAGTGTGCCTGTGAAGATATGATTGTTTACGCTAATTGTACCGAAAGCAAATTGCAGTACGAGCAAACCGCGGCCTCAAAGCCCGTGATCGTAAAAGGGTTTTATGATGTGCTTGTTGAATTTGAAACAAGGGAAGGGTACAGTGACCTGAACAGCGGAAAGATTAAATATAATTTTATTTTTCCTGTAGCCGGAAGCTTTTCAAACGCAATGATTGAAATGCGTTTGCCTTCCTGGCAGGCTATCCATTCAGGTGCTGTTAAAGATGATTATTTCGCGGGCGACAACAACCGGTATGAAACGTTTTTAAAGTTTATAAATCCGGATGTTACCATTGTTGACGTATCATTTGGTTCAGCCGGTTTTATATCGGGTAACAGGTTGGATAATGTTGATATGCCTGAAAGCAGGAGGATTTCGGTGTTGCGTAACCCGGTTTATGCCACGTTAACCGTCACATTCCAATCGGCGGGCGATGCTGCAATTTATTCATTGCTATTTTCTGACATCCCTTTAAGAATATGGTTTCATGACGATAACGACCGGCGCGAGATTAAGCTGGTTGATATTAAACAGGGCATCGGCGATTCGTCGGCATCCGGTATTTTTTCGCAGTATCACGCGCTCATTCAGGAAGCGAACGCAGTAATGAAAACAACTTTTGCCACGCTTCATCAACACCGGAACCTGAGTGAAGATTATTGCAGCATTAGCGCTATCAAAGTTCAGGATGTTGGAGTGTGTGCCGATATTGACGTGGAACCTTACGCCGATATCGAAGCGGTTCTGGCGGAGGCCTATCTGATGATTGATCAGTATTTGGCGCCCGACATCAAATTTTATTCGTTAAAGCAGCTAATGGATGAGGGTGTTGCCGTTGACGACATTTTTGAAGGGCCACACTTGCATAACGGCTTTATTAAAAATGACGAACTCGAAAAAACAGGCCTTCGTTCATTTGTGTATTCTTCTGATATTATTAATCTTTTAATGGACATCCCGGGTATTAAAAGCGTACGAAATTTTGTGTTGACGAATTTTGATGCAGACGGTCGGTTAACGAATAACGAACAATGGGTGCTTGCCGTGCTGCCAGATCATCAGCCACGGTTGTACCTGGAAGCGTCAAAAATACTAGTGTATAAAAACGGCCTGCCGTTTTTGCCCGATAAATTTGAACTGAACGACACGCTACAGGTTTTAAAAGGCCAGAACTCACAGCCGAAATTTTCAGAAGCCGAGAACGACCTGCCTGTCCCAGTTGGGAAATATTATGAGTTGAACGATTATTACCCGGTGCAATATTCACTGCCTGTAACTTATGGTGTGAGTGAGGCAGGCTTGCCTTCCACGGCAACCGCTGAAAGAATAGCGCAGGCAAAGCAACTCAAGGCTTACCTGGTCTTTTTTGAACAGATTTTAGTGAATTATCTTGAACAATTGTCAAACGTTAAAGAACTTTTTGCACTTGATAAAAATGTAGCAAGAACTTACTTCACAAAATATAATGCATCCATCATTGCGGGTGCAGCCGAAATTTTTAACGGTTTAGATGAGGCCGGCTTGCAAAGTCTTTATGAAACCCGGGAGCAATTTGCTGACAGGCGCAACCGGTTTTTGGATCACATGCTGGCAAGGTTTGCGGAAAGTTTTAATGATTATGCGCTGATGCTTTATTCTTACACTACCAGCAAAGCTCATGCTGCTGATAAGCTCATTAGCGATAAAATCCGTTTCTTAAATGATCTGCCATTTATGAGCGCCAACCGCGGCAGGGCCATCAATTATAAAGACACCTGGGCTGTTTGCAGCACAGAAAATATTTCAGGGCTGCAACTTCGCATTCAGCGGTTGTTAGGATTAGAGGCGGCCAATGCCGGGTTTGAATTATATGAAGAAACAGATGCGGACGGATTTTCATACGAACGGCGTTGGCGCCTTAGAGATGAAACGGGTAAAATTCAGTTGAGCGCGAGTACCAGGTACGTGGATGAAACGCTTTCTGTTAGTGAGGAAAAAGCCCGTGCTGAAATAAAAGAAGTAAGAAGATACATTACCGACATAAACCGCTACGAAGTAAAAAAAGTGAAGCAATGGGTGGTGAACCTTACTGATGAAACCACCGAAGTGATTGCCACCAGGAAGCAGCATTTTAAAACAAAAGCCGCCGCAGAAGAAGCGCGTGATCAGATCATCGAATTTGGGAAAAAATTATTTGCTGCCGATAAAGTTTTTGTGGTGGAACATTTGTTGTTGCGCCCAAGAAATCTACCCTCAACTGAAATTGCTGACGGCGACCCGCTTTTGACGATTTGCATTCCGCCCGGTTGTAACAGTTGCGGCGATCATGATCCCTATTCATTTCGCGTAACAGTAGTCTTGAGCGGTGAAAACGGCATTGCCAACAGCGGTATTGAATTTAGAAGGTTCGCCGAGCAAACTATCCAGCAGGAAATTCCCGCGCATCTTGGCGTTAAAATCTGCTGGGTTTCGAATAAGCAGTTAGTGGAATTTGAACAAGTGTATTGCGCCTGGCTGGCCGAACTTGCAAAATCACAACCTGATAAAATACAATTGCACAATAAACTGAAAGCCCTGTTGGAAGTGTTTGAAAAACTGAAAAGTGTTTATCCGCCGGCGAAACTACACGATTGTGTTGATGGCGACGACAGCAACAGAGTTTTTCTTGATAACACCATTATTTAACCATTCCGCGGCATGCGGCCATAAAAATTTTAAATTATGCTACCGGTTCAAACTGAATTTCCCAAATTCGTCCCAGATCAGTTGCTTACTTCGGAAGACCTCAATAATGTGTTCGGTTATCTTGATGAACAGAACAGGATTACCAGAACCAACCTCGTGGGCATTGGCATTGTTTGCGGGCTGCAGTTGCAGGTAAATAATGCACAATCCACTGTTACTATTACAAAAGGTTGCGGCGTTACCTCGCTGGGGTATTTGATAGCGGTGGAAACAACCGGTTACACATTGTTTAGAAAATATGATGTGGAAACACCCCGTGCCTATGAAAAATTTAAAAAAACAGTTGGTAGCGCTGTAGTTCCTATTGATGTGTGGGAACTGCGTGAAGCAGGCAGCACTGAAACTGATACCGCACCTATTGATGCAGCATTTTTAAAAGATAAAGCCATTTTGCTTTTTGTTGAATTAAAAGAAGAAAACAATAAAAACTGCGACCCTGATTCCTGCGATGATAAAGGGGTTAGCGTAACTGTAAGTTTCCTTCCAATGGCCGTAACCACGGCCGATGCACAACTTTTAATGGGAACCACGGCTGCAAATTTTGGATTGAATACCCATTCGGCTTTGCCGGATATGAAAATGAAAAGATGGGATGTGCCGAACACTGCTCCGGTGTACAGCTCAGATATTTTTGCCGCTTACCTGAAGCTGCTCGATAAAAATTTTATTGATGCGGTTGAAAATAATCTTAAAAATGTTTATCAGGTCTTTGGCAATATTGTGGCACCCGGTGTAACCGCAAACCCTTTTAACGGGCTATCGCAAAAGTTTAGTTTTTTATATGATAACACTATTGACCTGAACAAGATTGTTAACCTTCAGTACTATTATGATTTCTTTAGTGACTTAATGCTGGCTTATGATGAATTTAGAAAAACCGGCACCGAGTTACTAAGCATTTGCTGCCCGGATGGTGATTGGTTTCCACGCCACTTATTGCTGGGCGAAGCAGTCGCATCTGTGCAATCAGGAACACTCCCGCTTCGGCACCACTTTATTTATTCGCCGCTTTTTGGCAGGCAAAACCTGGTGAATGAATTGCAAAGTTTGTTTGAAAGAATGGTATTGATGATTAGCAACTTCTTCGTTCCGGCTTCGCAGGTTTCGCAGAATAAAGAAGATGAAAATATTCGCATTACTCCGAGTATGGTCTGGAACGTTCCGCTTTCATCAAAAGCCATCCCTTTTTATTACCAGGTGAACAATGGTGCAAAGCCTCTTTATTTAAAATGGAATTACAACAAAACATTGCTGAACGATGCCAATAAAAACCTGTCCTATCACGCTGCATTATATAATAACCAGGATGACTGGGTGAGAGCGCCTTTAAAATATGATCTTGAACCGTACAACTTTTTACGAATTGAAGGAATTACGGGCAAGTCCTACCGCCATGTTTTAAGCCAGGTAAAAGCAAAAATTTCACAGAACCGTTTGCCTGTGGATATTATTGCGCTTAATACAGAAACATCAGCTTCGCGAAACTTTGTAGCTGCCGTTGCGGGTTTATCAGGAACCGATGCCGGAAAAGAAGGGCTTGAAATGATTTGTTACTTTCAGGATCTTGAGTCGGTTTATGACAGTATGCGAAGCGAGATACTTTGTATGCTTTGCAAGGAGTTGAAGTATTATTATGATTTTACATTTGCCATCGTAAACGCTTTTTTGGGTAAGCAAACCCTCGCCGGCCAACCAACGCGGGTTGAGTTTTTAAATGAATGTTCGCCGGGTTATATTATAAAGGAAAGATCCTTAGGCAATATTATAGAACTGCTTTTCCGAAAAGGATTAACTGACCGTACCTTAACTCTTGAAACATTTTTTCAGGCCATTGGTATCAATGTTCAGGATAATAACAACGATGATATTCCCGATAATTTAACCGGACAGGCTTCTGCTGTTTATCTCACCTTACTTAACTTTTTTAAAATTCCGCTGGGTATCATTAGAATTGCTGATCTCCTTACGGATGATCTGTCAGAGTTTGATGCAAATGCCTATTGCGCTGCTGCATCACTGCTTTCAGAATATGCCCGGGGCGTAAAAGTTATTTTTGGGTTTTTAACGGTAAGCAGTACAACAAACCAAAACATTGTAGCAGTTAACCGGGTAGAAACAACAACAAATACTATTGATAAGAAGGCTGCTACAGATACCTCAAACGCTTCTGCCACGCCGGTTACGGCTGTGTCTGCATTGGCCGCATCGGAAAATCCAACTATCAAATTACTTGCATCCATATTAATGATAGAAGATTTGTTGGATCACCTGGATGTTTTGATTTACAACTGCAAATGTGCTGCGCTAAAATCTTTAAAGGAAGATTATATGAAGCGGTATGCTTTATTAAACCAGCTCCGGCAATTTGGATATTTTACAAAAATGCATCCCGGTATTCAGCACAAAGCAGGTGTGCCGGTGGGAGGAACATTTATTATTGTTTATCACAACCGCAAACGAAGCAGGCTACGTCAGGAGAGTGCTGTGAAAGACGAAAGTAGAAAGTTTAAAGACGACGATTCACGCGTTTCTGAAAAGATGAATGCCAGAAATGAAAGAACATTTATCACGAAAAAAGATTTCTTTGAAAGAGAAACGCGCGTGCTGGGGATTGTGATTGATGAAGAAGATAAACCCGTAAGCGGCGCTACAGTTTCAATTTTAGAAACGGGCGAACAGGCATTAACTGATTTAAAGGGCATATTCAGATTGGTGTCAACCGTAATACCATACACAATTTTGGTAGAGGCCGTGGGATTTGAGGACCAGGAGATCGTGAGTGCCGGCGAACGAAAAATAATCGTAACATTAAAACCTTCACGCGGAAGTATATTAGATCAGTTGCCTGAAGGTACTGTCATTGCAGACTTTTACCTTCCTTACAGATGCTGCTCGGATTGTCCGCCCATTCAATATGTAGTCACTGATCCGGTTGAGCCCCAACCTGTACCCAAGTACCCAATCA
>MKRO01000064.1:0-142 GCA_001896965.1 Sphingobacteriales bacterium 41-5
ATTTTCTATGCCGTTCGCTACCGGATAAAAATCAGCCATCTTAATCGCCCAGCCAAATACCGGCGAATTCCAAACCCATTTATTGGTTAATAAGATCAGTTTCGGGTTTAGCATTGCCATCATTAAAATATCTAAAAACGAT
>MKRO01000064.1:192-9858 GCA_001896965.1 Sphingobacteriales bacterium 41-5
GTTCCATACATTTTTTTTGAATGGCCCCATAAAATACAATACCGACCCGCAAAGCTTTGAAAGCAACCTATGATAGATTTTTTTTCCTCTTTTTTCCCCAAATAAATTCAGCTTGATTACAAAAAGACCGATGATGGTTAGCAGCACACTCACAAGCCCGAAATATAAAAACGAGATTACAGAATGCGGCCAGGTCAATAAAGTCCACGGATGAAATTTCTTCTTTACCCGATTTTTTATAACAAGGTTGAAAAAGAAAGGGATCAACACCTGCGCCATCAGCACCACGCATAAAATACCGGTGACAGGAATGAACGCGATAGATTTTAAAGCAGGATGTTTTGCAAAGATGAGGACACCCAAACCAACAATCGTTGTGATTGCGGATATTAAAATGGAGGATTTATAGGAAGCCAGATTTTTCTTTCCGGTTTTGTATTCATTGATTAATCCATCCATCACAAACAAACTGTAATCATCGCCCAGCCCAAATATTAAGGTAGACACTATGATGTTGACGATATTGAACTTGATGCCCGCAATCGCCATAATACCCAGTATCCAAACCCAGCTCAAAAGCATCGGGATAAAGGCCATCAGCATTAATTCAATTCTGCCGAAAGTGAGAAAAAGCACCACGGCCACAAGTATTGAAATGATCCAGGCAATGCGGTTGAAATCATCGTTTACCATTTGCGTGAGACGCTGTGTGATAAACTGCCTGTCGAGCACCACTGCGTCTTTATCCTTTTCCAACGCGTCAATCACCTGATTCTTATTTTGCTGCGGCACTTTCAAAAGATTTACTACAGATGCGTTGTGAGTTCCTTCCGTAATAAAGTCGTCAAGATAATTGGTGCGGACATTTTGCAGGCTTTGGCTATTAACAACCTCGTATTTTCTTTTCAATAAATTGTTGAAATTTGAAAGAGTACTTTCGCTGAAACCCAAGCCAGCCGCCTGTTGCGACATTTCAGCAATTAGGTTTTTCTTTTTATCAGCATTCCAATAATTATTCCATCGTTCAATTCTTTGCTGCTGCAAAGAATCTGACAAAAGCAAGGTGGATACACCAGCCGAACTGGTGATAAAGCCTTTTGATTTCAGATCGTCAATTGATTTTTGTAAGGCCTCGCTTTTTCTTAGCGCCTCATCAAGTGTCGTTCCTTCACTCACAACGTATAGTGAACGCAGGGCTGCACCACTTACATTGTTCATCTGCTGCTCTGCTTTTTGTGTTTCGGAAGACATATAATTGAGCTGTGTCATGTCGGGCTCAAATTGTACTTTCCCCGCGAAAAAGAAAGATAAAACCGACAATGATAAAATTAACAGCACTGCCCATTTATTGGTTTCAAACCGGATTGATGCAATTTTATCGATCCACGATTTTTTTACATGCTGTACTTTACTTTTGCTGCCTATAAAATGCGGTAAAAAAATAAGCGAACAAATTGCCGCGCCGATCAAGCTGAAACCCGCAAATAATCCAAGGTCTTTTAGCATATACGAAGCAGCAACTTGCAAAGCGAAAAATCCCGCCACAGTTGTAAAACTGCCAATAGTTAACGGGAAAGCAAGGTCTTTAATAGTTTGTGCAATATTATTAGTATGCCGGTTATGGTTGAAAATATGCAGCGAATAATTTACCGCAATCCCCAACACGATAGAACCTGTGCCCATCGCGATGATTGATATACTCCCTTTTACAAAATACACGCAGGCCAATGCAAATGCCACACCGTAAACCACCGGCACCAAAATGAGAAACGGCGCTCTTTTTTTTCTAAAATAAAAGCCAATGAAGAACACCAGAAAAACAACTGTGATGCTGAGCGTGAGGGTGGTATCTTTTCGCAACTGTGCGGCGTTGCCTTCGGAAACTACGGAGCCGCCAAAATAAGTTGCGCTGATATTGGGCGATGCCGCAGCAAGGGAAGCAATAGCTTCATCAATATTTTCAAACAACAATTTATTTTCACCCGTGTTGCCTGCAGCATGTGCGGGGGTGATGAACATCATTAACGTATTACCATCTTTGGTAATGATGTGGCTGTCGTACAAATCAAAATTATCATCAACCTGTAGTTGCTGTAATTTTTTTAACGCGAGAAATGAAATCCCGCTGGGGTCATTTGCTATAACGTTCTTTATCGTGAATGCGGATGGTGAGTTCAGCAGCTTCAGGTCATTCTGTAAAGTTTCTTTAAGTTTTGCGGGCTGAATGAGCGTATCAATTTTTTGATAGTCGTCTTCTGATAAAAAAACGGGCAAATGCCGCTGGATGGTTTCAAATAATTGCAGGGTAAAATCGTCCTCAACTTTATTCCTGATGGATTTGATCTGTGCCGCTGAATGCTGCATCAGCTTTTCTTCAAGGGCATCGGCATAAGCGACCAAACTGTCAGGATTCTGAATGGAGCTGTCCTTCAAAGAGATCATCACAGCCAGCTTATCGGCAAATTTTGAATTCTGAAAAACCTGAGTAAATTTTTCGGTCTTCTCATCTTTTGGGATGATGGCGTACACGTCTTCAATAAATTTCACTCTTAAAGCAAAGAATAAAAAGATTGTAAGCGATGAAAAAAAGATAATGAAAAGAAGCCGCCTGTTCCTTCTGAAATAATGATAAATATTGGTAAACAGGTTTTGCATTTAGGAAACTTGCGTGTTTTTTTTCTTAATAATGGTTTTGGTTTTGCGATAGGTTTTTAAAAAAACAAAAGTAATGATCCAGAAAAGAAACGCAGCCACAAAAGCCAGCACTATCGCCCCATAAATATATTGTTCAATATGAATGCCGATGCTTTTCAAAGTCAGGCCGTCGGCCAGATTCAGGCTAACAGCCCTGTTGCCCATAAAAGGTTTACCCATTAAAAAACTCAGAAAGACTATAAAGGGTATCATGGGAGGGATGCTCACATTTGCAGCAATAAGAAATAATGTTTTATTGAGCCTCATGAAGTGCGCCAGAGGAATTCCGATCAGCAATTGAAAACCCCAAATCGGAACGACTCCCATAAAACCGCCAAAGGCAGTGGAGTTGGCTTTTGTAATATCACTTTCCCCGGGCCTTAATAAAATATCCCGAAGGTCTTTTTTCCAGTTCTTATTTCTGAAAAAAAAACGAAGGAAATTTCTCGGCCAGATATAAAAAAAACAGATGGTGACCAGAACTGTATTTACCACGCTAATGCGGCTAAAGTCCTTAAATGGCCTGAAATGTGAAATACGCTCTTCGGCAGGCGGATAATACACTGTGATTGGAACTGAAACGACTTTTGCGCCGGCCCATGCCAACCTTACGATTACTTCAATTTCAAATTCATACCTGCTTGTAAAAAATTTCATTTTACTGATCGGTTCCAGCGGGTAAAGGCGGTAACCTGTCTGCGTGTCGGGCAGGGTAATGCCGGTTTCAACTTTGTACCAAAAGTTAGAAAATTTATTGCCAAAGCTGCTTTTGCCGGGAACATTATCAGCAGTTTCCATATTGCGCGCACCCATTATGAGCGCAGAACCTTCTTCCTGTAATTTTTTAATAAAAACCGGAAGGTCGTTGGCGAAATGCTGGCCGTCGCTATCAATTGTGATGGCGTATTGATAGCCGAGGTCGATAGCTTTTTTAAAACCGGTTCGCAGTGCCCAGCCTTTGCCGCGGTTAGGCTCATAATTTACCGTATAAATATTTGGGATTTCGGCAATCAGTTGGCGGGTAGCATCGGTAGAGCCATCATTGATTACTATGATATTTGGCGTGTATTGCTGCACGCTTTTGATGACGCCGGCAATGGTTGAGGCATTGTTGTACGTAGGAATGATAACGCAGGCTTTTAAATCGTCAAAAGCCTGAGGGATGTTGTGATCAGTTATCAGTTCTGTAGTTTTCACAAAAAAGAATGAATAAGATTTTTCGCAAAGTAAAGGATTTTCACATGTTGGTAAAGTGGTTACTAACTCCTGATAGATTAATACCTTTCTCTCACGCTTTTTATAAATTTTTCCACCGCCCGTCGCACATCGGGAGAAGACATATTGTGATTGTTGACCAAAACTGAAAAGATGAGTAGCTCATTTTTCTTACTATACAAAAATCCACTGAGCGCCACTACGCCCGAGAGCGTTCCTGTCTTTGCAAAAATTTTACTTGCTTCTTCTTTATAATAGGATGATAAAGTTCCGCTGCCGCCGGTTGCAAAAATCGCTTTTACCCGCTCCATTCCGAATTCATTTTTAATTTTTTGAAGAATGCCTACAAAGTCCTGCGGCGTAAATAAATTATAGCGGCTAAGCCCCGAACCATCGGCCCAGCGCGGCTTTTGGGGCAGGTCTTTAAAATCTGTATTCAAAATCCTATTAATAAACTCAGCGTTCGTCATTCGCCCAAGCACCGCATTGCTTGCCATTAAAAGGCTTTGTTCTGCAAAAAAATTATCGCTGCGGTGCATCAAAATACTCAGCACCGAATCGGTTGGCTGCGAATGAATAATGAATGACCCTGTGTTTAAATTTTTATCATTAGTCAGCGAAATGTTTTTATGCAAAGTATCGGCAAGTAATTGCCATTGCAAATTCACGGAGGTTATAAACGGAACACGAATTTCCTTTAACGCAGGCGCGCCAAGGTTCATTACATAGTTATTCGACATCAGTTCGCGGTTCACGCCATTCAAATAGTCGCCGCTGCCTTTGGTGCCTAGGTTAAAACTTTGTGTGGCAATAGTCCCTTTGGGAAAATAATTCAATGCCCCATTCTTTTTGCCGTAAAACCAAACCACGTTACTGTAAATGGGAAGCGAAGAACGTTCCGGCATATAGTCGGCATCATAATCGCTCCAACTCCATCCGCTTCCCCAGGCGCCGGTGGTAATACTGTCCGTTGTTGCAAAAATTGGTTTTGACGTTTTTTTGAGATATTCAAATACGGGTTGTTTTGTAAACTCAGGGTCGAGAAGTGTGGGGTCTCCTGTTGGTGTAACTACAATTCTGTCAGCCAACTCATTTACTTTCATGCCCGGTAAACTATCGCCCAAATATTTCATGGCCACATAAGCTGTAGGGATTTTGGTGTTACTCGCAGGTACAAAATATTTATCAGCATTATGATTGTACAAATATTTCTTAGCGCTTTCGTTGAAAATGCTAATGCCGATATGAGCGTTTTTTAAACCCGGAACGTTCAATACGTTTTCCCTGGCTGATTTTGCAACTTGCTGTTGTGAGGAACAGGAAAAAAGAAGTATTACAGAAAGGAAATAAATAATATTTTTCACAGTTGTTCATTTCGGTTTACAAATATTTTGTCCTGTTATTGGCAGGAATACTTACCTGGGTAAGGTAAATCCGCGCAATAATTGTTAGAGTTCGGGACTCCATTTCGTTTCGTTCAGAATAGCGGCTTAAAGTCATTGCTCAACTTTTACGGCACGCCTCTCTTTGCTACTTTGTAACGCGGCGTCTATAATCTTCATCGTCATTACAGCATCGGATGCGGGTACAGGGTTCTTTTTGTCGTGTACCAAAGCATCATACACATCCTGGTAGTAACCCATGTAATTCCCTATCTCTGAACGTGTTTCTTTTTTCACTTCTTCACCGTTGATCACGGTGTGTAAAATTCCATCGAAACCTTCAGGCGTCGCAATCCAGGTGCTTAGGTCAGGTATGATTCCCTCAAGAAGTTTTTCTTCCTGTAAGTCGGAGCGTTGCTGCATGAAAGTTCCGTTCTCACCCTGTAAAATGTAGGCGTAGTAAGATTCGCGGCAAAATACCGTTCCTTTAATTCTTACTCTGAAAGGGCGAGGATAATACAACAGCACTTCAAAATAATCATTAGCAATCATGTCTTTTCTCATCGCGAAAACATCTGCAAAAACCGCTTCCGGAAAGCCATACAGTTGAATTGCCTGATCAATTAAATGCGCGCCCAGATCATGCAAATTGCCTGCTCCCGGTTTATCACCTTCTTTATGATCTTTTCCGCTATGGCCGGGGCGGTAGCGATCGAAGCGCATTTCCGCTTCCTTCAACTCGCCCAGCATATTTTCAGATACCACATCTCGCAACGCTTTAAAATCACCATCGTACCTGCGGTTTTGGTATACGCTTAAAAATAATCCTTTCCCTTTTGCAATGTCATCCAGCTCCTGCGCCTCCACTGCGTTGGTAGTAAAAGGTTTTTCAACCACGATATTTTTACCGGCGTTCAAAGCCGTTTTAGCGTATTCATAATGTGTTTGAACCGGCGTATTTACGATCACTAATTCAATTTCATCATCTGCTATCAGCTCTTCAAACGATCTGTAAATTTTTGCTTCAGGATAACGCTCACGTGATTCCTCACGATGGCGCTCTACAATTACTTTCAGGTTATAGCCGGGATGTGCCTGAAGGAAGGGTGCGTGAAATAATTTGCCGCTCATTCCGTAGGATGCAATACCAACGTTTATAATTCTGCTCATTGTTTATTGTTATTGGTGAAGTTGTAAATTTAGTAAAGTAAGCATTAATATTTACCGTCAAGGCCGGCATTTTTGGCGGGCAGGCCTGATAAAATACGACAGAATATACAGACACCTTCATACCGGTCATTTTTACATAAATTTGCGGCGCAATGAACGACTTACAAAAAAACAGGGCGGTCGCCATCTGGTTGGTTATCGGCGCCATAATGATCATTATACAGGTTCTTTTGGGTGGTATTACCCGATTAACAGGTTCCGGCCTTTCAATTACTGAGTGGAAACCAATTTTAGGCGCCCTGCCCCCGATGAATGAACAACAGTGGCACGAGGCTTTTGATAAATACAAGCAAATAGCCCAGTTTAAATACATCCATAATTATTTTACGCTCAGCGATTTTAAATTCATTTATTTCTGGGAATGGTTTCACAGAAATTGGGGCCGGTTCATGGGCGTAGTGTTTGCAGTGCCGTTTATCTGGTTCCTTTATAAAGGCAAAATTAACCGCAGTATGCTGTGGCCGATGGTTACCTTATTTGTGCTCGGCGGTATTACAGGTGCTTTGGGCTGGATTATGGTGAAAAGCGGCGTAGGCACAGAGTTAGTTTATGTTGATCACGTGAAGCTGGCTATTCACCTGATGTCGGCGGTAGTATTGTTTTGCTTTGTTGTTTGGTTTGCGCTCAAAATCAGCTATCAGCGGCCAAGCCTCGTTATGCCTGATAGTATTAAGACTTTCAATATAGTTTTGATAGTATTGGTTACTGTGCAGTTGATCTACGGCGCTTTCATGGCCGGTACACATGCGGCAAAATCTGCAGTCACATGGCCCAGCATTAACGGCTCGTACTTTCCCGATTTATTTAGCGAAAACGGCGGAGATTTTTGGCACAACATCACAAGCAACCTGATCACCGTTCAGTTTATACACCGAAACCTCGCTTACCTGATCCTGTTACTGATCATAATATTTACAGTCAAATTATATCAGCAAAACAAAGATTCTAAGCTGTATAAACTAAGAAACCTTCCGGTTGCCATTACACTGGTACAGGTTGTATTGGGCATTACAACCTTAGTTACCTATTTGAATGAACATAACAAATTGGTATTTGGAGTGCTGCACCAGTTATTTGGAATTCTGACGATCGGAACCCTCGTAGTTACACTTTATTTTACAGGAAAGAAATTCAAGTAAGAAATTTAAAATCGAACCTGTCTTACTCCATGACCGGCCTTAACCATCTTTTCATTTCATCTTCGCTCATGCCTTTGCGCTGCACGTAATCTTCAAACTGATCCGGCTGAATTTTGCCAACGCCAAAATATTTGCTTTGAGGATGGCTGAAATACCAACCGCAAACGGAGGCTGCGGGATACATGGCTAAAGATTCTGTAAGATGAATACCGGTATTTTCTTCGCCACCTAAAAGCTCAAACAGTTTGTATTTTTCAGTGTGATCCGGACATGCGGGATAGCCGGGAGCCGGCCGGATGCCCTGATATTTTTCTTTAATAAGATCTTCGTTGTCCAGCGTTTCGTTTTTATTATAACCCCACAATTCTTTCCTTGTTTTTTCATGCAGGTATTCTGCAAAGGCTTCCGCAAACCTGTCTGCGAGCGCTTGTAGCATTATTTTATTATAGTCATCATGGTCGGCAATAAATCGTTCTAAATGGGATTCAATGCCCGAAATGGTAACGGAAAACGCGCCAATGTAGTCTTGCCCCTCATCCCCTCGGGAAGGGGCTTTAGCGGCATCTTCAATGTTCTCGCCGGGTTGTGGAGCCGGGCTATATGGTTTTATAAAATCTGCCAAGCTATAATTGGGTTGCCCCGCAGCCTTCTTTTGTTGCTGGCGTAGAAATTCCAATTTTATTTCTTTACCATCGTTATTCACCAAAACGGTATCAGGAGAAAGTTTTGCAGCCGGCCAAAAACCGGTTACGCCCTTTGTCGTCAGCCATTTTTCAGCAATGATCTGGTCAATTAGGGCGTTGGCATCATTATACAATTTTGTGGCTTCCACACCCACAACTTTGTCTTCCAGGATCTGCGGAAAACGGCCATGAAGTTCCCAGGCGATAAAGAAAGGTTGCCAGTCAATATATTTTCTGAGTTCAGATAAATCAACATTTTGAAAAACTTTAGTTCCCGTAAACGATGGAGCAGTTGGTTCGTAATCAGCCCAGTCAATTGCAGTGCCATTTTTTTGTGCGTCGCTTAATGGGAGATACTGCTTGAACGTTTTTTTGCTCGCAAAGTCTTCGGCCAGTTTATCATATTCACTTTTGATGGCAGATAAAAACGCCGGTTTTTGTTCAGGATTTAAAAGAGAACCGGCCACTGTTACGCTGCGCGATGCATCTAACACATGTATCACACCTTTATCAAACTGCGGGGCAATTTTTACAGCCGTGTGCATACGCGATGTGGTAGCGCCGCCAATTAATAATGGTTGTTTCATATCGCGCCTTTTCATTTCATGCGCCACATGTACCATTTCATCTAAAGAAGGGGTGATGAGCCCGCTGAGGCCTATGATGTCAGCCTTTTCCTTGATGGCAGTGTCTAATATTTTATCGGCCGGAACCATTACGCCCAGATCCATTACGTTGTAGCCATTGCATCCTAATACAACGCCAACAATGTTTTTACCAATGTCATGCACATCGCCTTTTACGGTAGCGAGCAAGATAAGGGGAGCGCTATGTTGTTCAGCTTCGGGGTTGTCAATTTTCTCCTGCTCAATAAATGGTAAAAGCCAGGCGACGCTTTTTTTCATTACCCGCGCACTTTTAACCACCTGCGGCAAAAACATTTTTCCCGCACCAAATAAATCACCCACTACATCCATCCCTGCCATTAACGGGCCTTCAATCACCTCTAACGGGCGCGGATATTTTAAACGCGCTTCTTCTGTGTCTTCATCAATATAATCTGTAATACCGTTTACCAGCGCGTGTTTCAGCCTTTCTTCAACAGTTGTATTGCGCCACGCATCGTCTTTTTTTACTTCTTTGCCTTTGGCTTTTACCGTTTCGGCAAACGCCAATAATTTTTCTGTGGCCTCATTATTTTCATTGTTGCGGTTCAATATAACGTCTTCGCAAAGCTCCCGTAACTGCGGTTCTATTTCATCATACACTGCCAACTGCCCTGCATTGACAATGCCCATGCTCATACCGGCTTTTATAGCATGA
>MKRO01000064.1:9867-11774 GCA_001896965.1 Sphingobacteriales bacterium 41-5
ACGGCGTGCATGGCTTCGCGCGCCGGCTCGTTACCCCGGAAAGAGAAAGAAAGGTTGCTCACGCCACCGCTGATATTTACCAGCGGCATTATTTCTTTAATCTCCTTACAGGCTTCAATAAAATCAACACCGTAGTTATTATGTTCCTCAAGCCCGGTGGCAATGGCAAAAATATTGGGGTCGAAAATAATATCCTGTGGTGCAAAACCTACCTGCTCCGTTAAAATTTTATAGGCCCTGTGGCTGATCTCTACCTTCCGTTCTTTGGTATCGGCCTGGCCTTTTTCA
Source organism: Sphingobacteriales bacterium 41-5 (assembly GCA_001896965.1). Classification (GTDB taxonomy): domain Bacteria; phylum Bacteroidota; class Bacteroidia; order Chitinophagales; family Chitinophagaceae; genus Niabella. The sequence continues at coordinate 10,156 of MKRO01000064.1, forward strand.
TCAAAAGCCATTACGATGACAGCCGCGCCGTAGCTCTTGCAAATGATCGCCTGCTCTATAAATTTTTCTTCGCCTTCCTTCATCGATATGGAATTCACAACGCATTTACCCTGCACGCATTTCAGCCCGGCTTCGATGATCTCAAACTTGGAGGAGTCAATCATAACAGGCACTTTGGCGATATCGGGTTCGCTTTGTACCAGATTGAGAAATGTCGTCATGGCCTGAACACCGTCGAGCAAAGCATCATCCATATTGATGTCGATGATTTGTGCTCCGTTTTCCACCTGTTGACGCGCTACGCTCAGAGCTTCTTCATATTTGTTTTCACGAATAAGGCGTGCGAATTTTTTTGAACCGGTTACATTGGTTCTTTCACCTACGTTTATAAAATTACTTTCGGGGCGAACGATCAAAGGTTCCAACCCGCTGAGTGTGAGATATGACTGAATTTGTTTCATTGATTTTTCCACTAAGGCGCTAAGACACTAAGTTTCACAAAGGATTAAATAACCATACGCTTAATCCCATCTTTTATCAGAGGAACGGTAAAGTTGATAATGAAACCTAATTTCTTATTTGCCAGTTTTAAGTAACTTAATAATTGTGCTTCCCAAACAGGGTGATAATTTTCTTGTGCTTTTAATTCAACAATGATAATGTCGTCAACCAAAATGTCTAATCTTAATCCTTCGGAAAATTCTATATTGTCATATTGAATCGGAACCTTTTTTTGGTAAGTAAATGGAATTTCTCGCTTCGTTAACTCGTAACAAAAGCATTTTTCATAAACCGATTCCAATAAGCCCGGCCCCAAAGCCTTATGAATATTGTAAGCAATATCCACGACTTGTTTTGCTAACTGTTCTGTATGTTCCCTATGATTATACACTTTGTGTTTCTTCGAGTCCTCGAGTCTTTGTGGCAACTTCTCTCGGCCTCACGCCTCTTACTGTGGTTGCTATTTCCCTTATGTGATCCGGGGTGGTGCCACAGCAGCCGCCTACAATATTTACAAAACCTTCTTTCGCCCAATCATTCAGGAATGAAGCGGTTTGAACCGGCTCCTCCTCGTATTCGCCCATTGCATTAGGCAGGCCCGCATTAGGGTATGCCGATACGTAACAGGAAGCGATCTGCGAAAGCTCTTCCACATGCTGCCGCATTTCTTTAGCCCCCAACGCACAGTTTACCCCAACGCTCAGCGGATCGGCATGTGCAATAGAAATATAAAATGCGTCAAGTGTTTGGCCGCTCAATGTTCGGCCCGATGCATCGGTGATGGTTCCGCTGATCATGACCTCTTTCTTCTTACCCGGATTTTCCCTGAAGAATTTTTTCGCCGCAAATATTGCCGCCTTTGCATTCAGCGTGTCGAAAATGGTTTCAATTAAAAGCACATCAACGCCGCCATCCACAAGGCCGCGAATTTGCTCGTAATAAGCCGCCACTACTTCATCAAAAGTTACCGCACGATAACCGGGATTATTTACATCAGGAGATAGCGAAAGTGTTTTATTTAAGGGGCCGATAGCGCCTGCAATGAACTTTGAGCCTTCGCCGGAGGCAGAAAGAAACTCATCAATTGCTTCCCTTGCGCATTTAACTGATGCGACATT
>MKRO01000064.1:11866-12298 GCA_001896965.1 Sphingobacteriales bacterium 41-5
TTGTGAATGGCTTTGATGATTTCGGGCTGTGTAATGCTCAGCAAATCGTTATTGCCTTTTACGTCTTTATGCCAGTCTTTGAAACGCTCACCGCGATAATCCTCTTCTTCCAATTTGTTACGCTGTATCATGGTTCCCATCGCGCCATCGAGTATCAATATACGCTCGTTCAACAAGTTTCTTAAATCACTCATTTGAATAAATTTATCAGAAAAAATAAACGTGGAGAATCTGTGGTTGGAATCTGTACGTTTATTAGTTCAAAGTTTTTATGCAGGTTGAACAATAAACAAATCTGCCTGCGGGTGCAAAGTTACATTAAAAACTGATTGAAAATGCAAAGGTTGATGCCATAAGCACCGGTGAGGAAAGGAGCCTGCCCAAATGGTACAGGCGGGCGTCGCAAGAATGACGCCACTTGTACCAGGTTGG
>MKRO01000064.1:12374-15823 GCA_001896965.1 Sphingobacteriales bacterium 41-5
AACGCTCCGTGCGCATTTCGCGATTGCCACTACCGGAACCACGGCCAAAACGCCTTGGGTAATAAGACAAAGTGACCATATAAAAATTCTGTAATCCGTTGGTAACAGTGGTGCTTAGCGAGTTGAGGCCGGTGTTTACATCAATATTTTTGTTTTGGCGCAGTATGTCCATCGCAGAAAGTTTCACTTCAGCAGACTTGGTTTTTAAGAACCGGTACGTAAGAAATGCATTCCATAAAGCAGAAGTTTGTCCGGCTTGTTTGTTATTAACGTAATCGAACGTATTGCTTAGGGTAAAATTTTTGGGATACTTCAGGTTAACACCCGCATTGGTGATATAGGTTGTGTTTTTTAGTGGTTTTGCATTTTCGCCCCTCGGCAGGCTGTTGGTAAGATTAAGGCCCTGAGCCACCTGAAAGGTAGCGATATCGCCCACTGAATAAAAAACGCGCAAATTGTTATTGCTGCTGGTGTTTTTAGAACGGTAGAAATCTCCAAGGAAATAATTCGGCGTTCTGTTATTGGAGTAGTTCCATGAATAAGTAAACTGCAGCATATCTTTTTTCAGTTTGAAAGCCTTATTCACTGAAAGGCCACCATTCATGTTTCTTCTGCCCTCCTCAAGGTTGATGAGGTAAGTGATTCGCCTGCGGCTCTGATCAAGGTAACTACTATCTGTAATGCCGTTCCTTGTTCTTCCGGCGTTTAAAAATACCCTGAAATTAAATTCGCCCTTATCCCTGCCACTCTGCTTTTCGTAATTAAAAGTAAAACTCAGGTTATTGTTGTAAAAGGGCTTTAAATACGGGTTTCCGTTATTGAATGATGATTGTGAACTGTCAATGATTGGCCTTAACTGATCAATAGACGGAATTCCTGCAGAATTATTTTGAGACAGATTGAAGCTAAGGTTATACTTTCTGAACTTGTTATAGTTGTAAGAAATATTTAAGCCCGGCAGAAAAAAACTATAAGTCCTGTCAAGATTCCGGTCATCAATATCCGACCTGTTTTTTTCAGACAGGATATGTCCCTGAAGCACAGCCGAAATATTTAAATACCTGAAATAGCGATCTGATAAATTTTTTCTGAAATTTTTTGAAAAACGCAACGACGGCCGGTCTTCAATACGGGTGACGTCATTATAGTAAGTGAGGCTATCGTTTGAAAGGTAAACGTTAGAAAGTGTGTCATAATCACTGGCAGCGGTTGAGAAATTATTTTTTGAAACCGATAAGTTGTTATCAAAAATAATATTTACATCCCAAAGGTTGTGGCTGCCAAACAAAAGCCGTTTCAACGCGTTGTAACCAAATCCCAGACTGTTATTAAAGTTTGAAGATTCGTTATCATAATTACGATTGAAATACCTGCTGTCAGAAGGTTTTGCGTAAGAAGTAAATTGAGTTAATGTATTGCGGGTACTATTATTTTCGGAGTAGTTGGCGTTGTAATTAATATTGAAGCTTTTCAGGTTTCTTTCGTCATCATCATTGTTTCTGTAAGATGTGTTGAAGGAAATATTTTGCCCCGAGTTTTCATTGGTTGATGTTTGTTGGTTGGTGTTTACAAGGCCAACGCCCGCTTCCTCAGTTGAAGAAGAACTGCTGGACGAAGAATTTCCGCTTGTGTTGCTATAATTAGAGCTGATGTTAAAATCTTTGCTGCGGTCGCGTTTATTGTAGCTGGTGTTTACCGAATGTACCCGATTTTCAGAATGAGATTCCCGTTCAGATTCACTGCTCAACGCCCTGTTATCGAAGTTTGATTGAGAAGATGTTTGTGAAGAAACGTCGTTTATATTGCTCCTGAAATTATAACCCGCATTAAGCTGGTTATTCAGCCTGCTATTATTTTCCTGCGAAAAATTATGCATATAGTTAGCGCCGATGAACCCGATTCTGTTTACGCCCGATCCGCCAAAATTTGCAACATACCTGTTGGAAGGATTGAAGTCGCGGTAAGATCCCTGCCGCACGATGGATTGCATATCCACGCTTTTATTGATATTGTTTGAAGCAGCGGCAAGGCTAAAGCGATTCTTGCGGTTGTAGGCCTGCATGGTTCCGTCAGCCTCATACCTGTGATCGGTACCGATTCCCGCGCCAACCTTTCCAAACAAACCGAATTTTTTATCCTCGCGCAGCTTTATGTTCATCGTGAGCAACGAATCGGTGGGGTTCTGGTCAATATTATCTTTTGTGTAATCCTGTTCCTGGTACACCTGTATTTTTTCAATCGCATTTTTTGGGAGGTTTTGTGTGGCGATCGCCGGGTCTCCGCCAAAGAAAGGTTTCCCGTCTACAAAAACTTTATTTACGGTTTTCCCGTTAACCGTTATCGTTCCATCACCCCACATTGTAACACCGGGTACGCGCCGCAGCATATCTTCAACAACGGCGTTGGAATCTAATTTAAACGCGGTAGGATTAATTTCGAGCGTGTCGCCATTCATGCGGATCGGTAGCACCGCCTGCACCACCACCTCATCAAGAGAACCATAACTTCTTGCGAGCATAATCGTTTTAAAATCATATTTTCTGTTTGTTGAATCTAACTGCAATGTTTTTGAAAATGGCATATAACCGGTGAAAGAAAAATTTACAATCACAGGCGTTAAAACCGGTATTGTTTGAATATTAAATTCGCCCTGCGGATTTGTCAATTGATAATCCAACAAAGTAGAATCTGATTTTTGATAAATAGTGATTGTAACGGATTGGAGGCCGTATTCATTTGCTGAATCTTTCACGATCCCCAAAACGGAACCGATCTTTGTTGAGTCCTTCGCCTGCCCGAATGAATTAAAAGAAAAACAGAATATAAGCAGTGTAAATATGAAACGCATCAAGTGTGTTAGTTTTTTGGTTTTAGCTCTATGATCACTGGGTTGTCGCTCGATTTGCCGTTTTCGAAATAGTTTTTTAAAACTTCGCTGTACTGCGGGTTCCGTGCTAAGTTTGATTCTTTGCTTTGAAACATTGACGTGGAAGAAATACTGCTGTACAAATAATTGCCATCATTGTATTGAATGCCGAAACCCATCACAGGCAAAAAAGCATTGGTGCTATCCGATGTAATCTTACTCAGGTTGAAGAACTGTGCTGTTTTTTTATCAAACATAAAATTCCGTTCCCTGAAACTCCTGAAAAAATCAAGGCTGAAGAATAAATAGTTGTTTAAATCCACCACGCGGTCAATGCCCCAAACAAATGCTGAGTTTTTCATTTTGTAATCCTCCAGTTTGGCACGCGAATCAAAATTTTCGGTGAAAAAAGAATTAGGGAGCGTATTGGCTGCCGGCATGATCACCGAGTACAATTCTCTTACACTGTCCGGCGTGAGTTGGTAAATATTGTAATGGTAAGGCCTGGTGAATAATAAAGTGGAGTTATCATTGGTGCTGAAAAAAGAAATTCTTTCAGGGCTGCCATAGTAAACTGAGGACG
>MKRO01000064.1:15853-23935 GCA_001896965.1 Sphingobacteriales bacterium 41-5
TTTCCGTCAGAAATTTTAAGTTCATAATCCTCCGCGCTCTTCCACGACTTATTTGCATAAATATAACTGTACACCCATTGGTTACTGTTGAACGCGCACGGATTGGCCATAACAATATCAAAATCTTTCAGCGGTTTTATCTTTTCCAACTTAACATCGCTGAGGTCGTAATAAACTGCGCGGCTGTATTTTTTGGCAGAATTGTTAATCGGGTCATCAAGCGCGGCCTGAATTTCTTTCTGCGAAGGGCTGTAAGATTTGCTGCTTTCGGTTATGAACAAGGCATTCCTTTTTTTATCGTAAGCAATGCCGCGGATATTATACCCTCTATCTACAAACTTTTTTATAAAATTTCCTTTTCGGTCAAAAAAATAGATGGCTTGGGTGTCATTATCAAGCACAATAAAATAATTATCGGTCACTACAAGTTGATTGATCCTTCCGAAAAGGCTTTCCTTTGTAGTTTGCAGCGGCGTATAATTAATTTCTGTGAAAAGTTTCGATTGCGGCATACCGGTGGCATAAGTTGGATCGAAATACAACTTTTTCGCCTGCGCCGGCGATTGATTAATGGTGAAAACCACTAATATCAATAGAAATAGTAAATTTTTCATGCAAACTAAGACTCAGCTTTTTAACATATGTTTAAAATCTTAGACGCCGAAGGAAAAATTCTCCTGCGCTGATGCGTCTGTTTTTTTATCTGATGGCTGATGGTTATAGGAATAAACTTCTGGTAATTGTTATCAGGCTCATAACTATCACGAGAATGCCAACAATTACAAACATCTTTTTTACAGGAAGCCGGGATGTAAGCATGGCCGAGAACGGTGCAGTAATAATGCCACCTATCAAAAGGCCCGCAACAATGTTCCAGTGTTGTATGCCGATGGTGAAAATAAAAGTGATAGCGCTGGTAACGGTCAGAATAAATTTTGCAACGGTAGAGCTGCCGACAACATAGCGTGGCGTCCGCCCGTTTTTTATAAAGGTCCCTGTTACCAGCGGGCCCCAGCCGCCGCCCGCAAAAGAATCAATAAACCCACCCACAAGCCCGAGTGTAGTAATGTTGGTTTTCTTTTTTATCAACCTTCTTTCTTTTTTCTTGAAGGCATTGCGCAGAATGGTAATGCCCAGGTACATAGTATAAAAAGCTATTACAATTTTTGTAGGCTTGGCGTAATGCTCGCCCAATGTAGACAGCGTAAGCGCTCCGATAATTGCACCGATCACAGCGGGCAACGCCAAAGCCTTAATAAGCTTTTTATTTACATTCCCCAGTTTCCAGTGGCTGATGCTACCAGCGGCTGTGGTAAAACTTTCGGCAGAGTGAATGCTGGCGCTTACCACCGGTGGCGGAATATTCAGCAGTAATAAAGTGGTGGTACACATTACGCCGTAGCCCATTCCCATCGAACCTGCAACAATTTCTGCGAGGAAGCCGGCCAGTAACATCCAATAAAAAATATGATTGTCCCTTGCAAGAATATCAAGCAACTCATCCATAACGCCAAACTCATAAAGGCCTACCACTGATAATACTAAAAATAGAAGAACACCCAAACCAATCAGGTACCAGTTAGCTTTTTTCTGTGCTTTTTCAACCACGTCAACCGATTCCACGATTTCTGATGCCTCCGGTGTTTCTTTTGCAAATTCCGCAAGCCGTTCGTCGGTGCCTTCGGCCAGGCCCTTGGTAACTTTGTTGAGCACTTTCACTTTGTGGTTAAAATCGCCACTAAGTTTTTCGCGAATAATGCTCATGTTGTTCAGCACTTCATCTAATTCGGCAGGAATGCTGGTGTCAAAGGTTTCGCGCAGGCGTTTGGCAATTGTTGGCGACTTGCCGTTAGTGGATATCGCAATTTTTAGATGCCCCTTTTTTACTACCGAGCCTAAATAAAAATCGCAGAGTTCCGGTTTGTCAGCAATGTTTACGAGCCTGTCTTTTTGCTGAGCATCTTCCCTGATTTGTTTTGCAGTTTGCAGGTTGTTAACCGCTGCTATTACAAGGTTGGCTTCGTCAAAATCCGAAATATTGTAGGGCCTTTCATACAGGGAAAGATTGGGGTAGGAGGCTGAAAGCTCTTTGATTTCAGCACTTATTTCAGTGCCCACCAATTTTATTTTTGTAGCAGTAGAATTTCCCAACACCGCGTCGAGCTTCTCTTTGGCAATATTACCGCCGCCAATAATCAACAGGTTTAATTGTTCCAGCTTTAAAAAAACCGGAAACAGTAGGTTGGATTCAGTGCCTGTTGAAACAATATTTTCCGATACGCTCTCGCTCATTGTTAGTGTTGCTTCTTTAAAATCTCTTCAACCGAATCTTTATAGGAAAAACTTTCTTTTGCCACCACTTCACTTTTATTATAAACGAGCGATGAGGCAGGCACGCTAAACGTGATCCACGCGTTGCCGCCAATAACGCTATCCTGCCCCACAACAGTTTCACCGCCTAAAATAGTAGCGCCACTGTAAATAATAACGTTGTCTTCAATTGTAGGGTGGCGTTTGCTTTCTTTTTTATTTTTTGCAGAGTTTAGTGCGCCGATGGTTACGCTTTGGTACAATTTCACATTTTTGCCGATTGCTGAAGTTTCGCCAATCACAACACCCGTTCCATGATCAATAAAAAAAGATTCGCCAATTGTTGCGCCCGGATGAATATCAACGCCTGTTTGGCTGTGCGCGTACTCAGTAAATAACCTCGCCAGGGCTTTAATATTTTTTCTCCATAAAATATTTGAGATGCGATAGATAGCGATGGCGTAAAAGCCGGGGTACGCCTGGTAAACTTCTTCAATATTCAGCGCCGCGGGGTCGTTGTCAATGAAAGCCTTGGCATCAGTTTGCAAAAGGTTGTAAACCGATGGCAGTTCATCAAAAAACGCTTCTGCTATTTCCTGCGATTTGGCGCCATCATTCACTACATCGTAAACAAGCGTTGCCAAATGGCTTTTATACGAAAACCAGCCTTTCTCAATATCGGTTTGTTTCCTGTTCACCCCGGTTGTTGGAATAAACAAAAATTCAAACAGGCTATCCACAAACTCATGTGCCGATTGCTTATCAGGCAGATTGGTTTGCGATTGGTTATTGTTTTCAAATAATTGTTGTAAAAATTCTAAACTCATTTTATTTTAATTTTCGATCGTGTTTATACCTTGTACTTCGGTTGTTTTACGTGTAATGTTTTAAGATAGTTCATATTTAAAATATGCCTCGAGATTCTTCCGGGTAACAACAGCCACATATATCCTGTGCGAAAAGTTGTAGTGGCATTTTGATTGTACAGGCCGTACAACATCAACCTGTTTTGGTCAAAAGTAAAAACTCTGTTTGCCGCTTGCCTCAAATATTCATCACTCAACTGCAATGACCATTTTTCGCTGACAGGCTTTGTGAAAATTGTTTTGATGCGAAAACGGTATGCAGTGTAAGCGGGCTTTTTATTGGTTTCTTCAAAAAAGCGTTGCTCAGTTGTAAACCTGTTCTGCCAAAGAATTTTTTTCAGGCTAACACTGTGAAATGCTTCCTGCCACAGTCTCCATTCCCTTCCAAATTCATGATTTGATTGATCCAAAGAACTCCTGCTGAAAAATATGGCGCCACCGCCAACGAAACTTAAATTTTTATGAACAAAATATCTTGCGCCGGTTCTATATAAGTATTGCTGCGTTAAAAACGTTGTTCCTGCTGTTCTAAAACCTGCGTCGTGCTGCCATGCCCATTTATTAGAAAATTTTATTTGAACCTGGCCGCCCAACCAAACACCTTCATGCTGCTGCTGTTGTTGTGCTACACTATTTTTACAAAATATTAAAGAACCCATCAGAATAAATGCGACTGATATTGTACGTGAAAACATCAGGCAATATATTTCCTGTAAGAAAAATCACCGAAGGTTTCTCCCTCGTTTTTTTCGCTAACATACACGCCAAATAATTCATCCAACGTAGAAAGTATTTGCTCTTCGTTTAAACTGTCTTTGTATTTCGTGTTCAGGCGAAGGCCCAGCCTGTCGCCACCAATGTGCAGATTGTATTTGCCCAACGCTGTACCTACAAAACCTATCTCTGCGTTAGGGGAACGCCCGCATCCATTAGGGCAGCCCGTCATTCTTAAAATAATCTCATCATTTTGTAAGCCATGTTTATCAAGCAAAGGCTCAATTTTGCTGATGAGTGTGGGCAGGTAGCGTTGTGCTTCAGCCAGCGCCAACCCGCAGGTATTTAAAGCCACACATGCAATAGCATTTTTTCTTAAAGCGCCTGCATTATCGGTATGTTCAATAATTCTATACTTGCGTAAAAGAGTATCAATCGTATGTTTATCTTCTTCGTTTATATCAGAAAGAATTACATTTTGATTTACTGTAAACCTGAAGCCTGCCAACCCCGTTTCTGCAATTTCCAATAAAGCGGTTTTTAATTGCAGGCCGTTTTCATCGAGTATGCGGCCGTTTTCTACAAACACGGTGTAATGCCAGTTACCTTTATAATCTTTTACCCAGCCATACCAATCCTTACGTTCTGTAAATTCAAATGGCCTTGCTTCTTGCAGTTTAAAGCCCAATCTTTTTTCAACTTCCTCGCGATAGCGATCAACACCTAATTTATCGATGGTGTATTTAATGCGAGCCTGCTTTCGATCGCTGCGGTTGCCAAAATCGCGTTGCACGGTGATCACTTCATAAACGGCCTTCAATATTTTCTGCTCATCATTTTCTACAAAACCCAATACCGAAGCCAGCCGGGGATAGGTATTTTCATTTCCGTGCGTGGCTCCCAAACCGCCGCCGGCCGCGATGTTGAAGCCTTTGAGTTCACCGTTTTCAATAATAGCAATCAATGCGCAATCGTTGATCAGTATATCAATATCGTTGTGTGGCGGAATAGCGATGCCGACCTTAAATTTCCTCGGCAGGTACCGGTTTTGGTACAACGGGTCGTCCTCAACTTTTTCCCCAATCTTTTCTTCATCAAGCCATATCTCGTACCAGGCGCGCGTTTTGGGCTTTGCCATCTCGCTTATTTTTTTGGCATACCCAAAAATTTCTTCGTGAATGGCTGATTGCGCGGGAATGGAAGATACGCAGACATTTCTGTTCACATCCCCACAGGTGGCAATGCTATCAAGCCCGTTGAGATTGAACGAATGCATCGTTGGCTTAATATGCGATTTTAAAATACCGTGTAACTGTATAGTTTGACGGGTTGTGATTTTTATTGTACCGGTTGAATGTTTGCCGGCCACATCATGCAGCATCATCCATTGCTGCGCCGTTAAAAAACCACCGGGTAAACGAAGTCTGCACATGAAACTGTACAAGGGTTCCAGCTTTTTGGCACTTCTTTCCAACCGCCTGTCGCGGTCATCCTGCTGGTACATGCCGTGAAATTTTGACAAAGACTGATCGTCTTCACGAATGGCGCCGGTATAACTATCACCCAGGCTTTCACTTAAGGTACCGCGAAGGCCCCTGCTCGCCATTTTTATTTTCTCTGTTCCTGATAAATTTTTATCGCTCATATAACGCTAAATAATTATGTTATCAACTATGTGCTGTTCTCATCTTCGTTGCCACGCTCGCTTGTACTGCTGTGCATATATCAGCACACAAACGCTACGCTAATCTTATATTGCAACCCCCGGGTGCTCTTTTATTTTTTCTCCACGGGTTAAAACCCGTGGCTGCGGAGCTGCTTCGAACTCTTTTTAGCTAACCCGGTTTTTCAGATTAGGTTGAAAGGGCGGGGCTACTAATACACATCTTTCTCATACCTGCCCTCATCGTCTAATTTTTTAAGGTATGCTTTGGCTTCCTCTTCTGTTTTATTGCCGTGTTCCTTAAATATTTCAATTAATGTTGTTTCCACGTCCTTGCTCATGGGGTCGCGCTTACCACTAATGTAGAAATAAGCGCCCCGCTCAAACCAGTCATATAATTCTTTGCCTTTTTCCTTCATCCTGTCCTGCACATAAATTTTTTCCTGCTGATCGCGCGAGAAGGCAAGGTCTAAATTTGTTAATGTTCCCGTCTGCAAAAAATTCTGTAGCTCTGTCTGGTACAAAAAATCGCTGACAAAATATTGCTCACCAAAAAACAGCCAGTTTTTTCCCGAGGTTCCCAACGCATCTCTTTCAAAAATGAATGACCTAAAAGGAGCAATACCGGTACCCGGCCCCACCATAATTACATCTTTATTTTCTTGAGGTAACCTAAAGTGCTTCGACTTTTGAATGAAAAAATCAATGGTATCGTCAGGCGCCAGACCAGCTAAAAATTTACTGCCCACGCCGGATCGTCTTTCATCGCCTGCAAAAAAACGGTCTTTCACCACCGTGATATGAATTTCATTATTGCCATGTGCTGCCGGTGATGATGAAACAGAATATAAGCGCGGCGCCTGTATTGAAAGCATTTTAATTACTTCTTCAAATTGCTTCTTGTCGTTGAGAGGGTACAGGCGTAAGATATCGTAAAGGCTTAGCCTTTCTTCTGCTATTTCCTGCCCTGTGAGTGTGGCGTATTGCTTTACCGTGGATTTTAACAGGTAAGAAATATTCAGCTTCCCGCCCAATAATTCTTTTACCGTTCCTTTTGCTTTCGGGTGGTCAATTTCAAGCTGCGGGTCAATCCCTGTTAGCTCTAAAATATTTGCAATGAGTTGGGGTTTGTTGTGTGGAACGATACCCAACACATCGCCCGGTAAATAATCTATATCCTCATCGCTTGAAATTTCAATATGATAAGTTTCCTTGTTACTCCCAATATCATTTAAATTAATACTGGTAAGCACCGTGCCTTTATAAATCTTTTTACCGGCAGGTTTTGTTGCTGCCTGAGCAGAGGAAGGTGTTATTGATTTTGCCGTACTGTTGCTTTGCAGTGAAGATACAACATTATCAATCCAGTGTAATGCGTCAGTTTCGTAATCCACATCACATTTTTTTAAAGGCAGCACACGGTGTGCACCCAGAGCTTCCAGGCGAGCATCCACATCTTCACCGGTTTTACAAAACTGCGCGTAAGACGTATCGCCCAGGCCCAGCACACCAAACTTCATTTTCTTTAAATCAATTTGGGTTTGATGAATATGGTCGTAAAATTTTTGAGCGGGGATAGGAGGATCGCCTTCGCCCTGCGTGCTGATTACTACGAAAAAGTTTTCTTCTTTTGCCAGGTCAGTCAAACGGTATTGATCGAGCGCCGCCAGTTTCACCGCAACATTTTTCTTTTTAGCTATGCCTGCTAATTGAACGGCGAGCGATTTTGAATTCCCGGTTTCAGTTCCATACACAAGAGTCAGCTTTTTGGTTATTGATGGAACGCTGTTTGTGACGGCACCATTTAACGCCGGCGTTGAAATGCCTGCTATTCCTGCAATGTAGCCATTCAGCCATATCAGTTCTTCCCTGGTGAACTTTGCGGTGAAGTCGTTTACTTGTAATAGTTTTTCCTCAGATAACATTTTTTACAGGATTAGAAATTTCATAAATATTATTCGCAGGCGCTACCGATGTAAAGTATTGCCCGCCGTTCCACCATCTGCCATCCATTTGAAATGCTCATGCAAGGCCACTACTTTGCCAATGATTACAAGCGAGGGAGAAATAAATTGTTTTCCTTTTAGTGTTGATTCAAACTCATAGATGTTGCAGGTATGAATTTTTTGAAAGCAGGTTGTGGCCTGTTCTGCAACGGCGAGTTGAACGCGTGGTGAAATGCCGTGCGTTGTAAGTTTGTTAACTACGTCTGTAATTGTTGCGGCAGACATATAAAATACAAGCGTGTCGGAGGTTTTTGCCAGTTCCTTCCAGTAATCCTCAGTAACGACATCAGATTTGTAATAAGTTAAAAACCTTACTGCTGTTGAATAACCTCTTGCGGTTAAAGGGATTCCGGCGTAAGCCGCTGCACCGAGCGCAGAGGTAACACCGGGAATAATTTCATAAGGAATATTATTTTCAACCAACACCTGCAGCTCATCTAAAATATTTGAGAAGATGGAAACATCGCCGCCTTTTAAACGCACAACAGTTTTGCCTTCCAACGCATACTTTAAAATTAGTTTA
>MKRO01000065.1:0-6063 GCA_001896965.1 Sphingobacteriales bacterium 41-5
AGCAGTCAATTGTTTCACTACCTGTTCAGGGCAACAATGCTGTTGACACTGTTTATATGGTTGATACACTCAATAGGGCGTTTACCGTGCGGAATATTATTGTTGAGGGCAACAAGCGAACCAGAGAAAAAATCATTCTAAGGGAGCTCTCTTTTAAGGAAGGTGATTCGCTATACCTGAAAGACATTCCGGTTAAATTTGAAGAATCCATAAACAGGTTAAAAAATCTCAGCCTTTTTCATGAAAATGAAATTCGTATTTCAGTTTTAAAATTTGAACAATATTACATTGATGTACAAATTTCTGTAACTGAACGATGGTACATTTTGCCCGCTCCTCACCTTAAGCCTGTAGATAGAAATATAAGCCAGTGGTTGTTTAAAGAAAATGCAAACCTGTCTCGGGTTGACTATGGCGTTAAACTTATGATGGACAACGTTACCGGGAACAATGATAAGATGAGGTTTTATTTTGTTACAGGTTACACCCGGCAACTGATGTTGTCTTATCGTCGCCCCTATATTGATAAAAATATGAAATGGGGCCTCGGGTTTGACGTCTCTATCGGGAAAAATCATGAAATAAATTATAACTCAATTGATGATAAGCAGGTATTTTTAAAGCTGAAGGATAAAAATTTTGCAAGAAATTTTTTTCGATCCGAAATAGAAGCTACCTATCGCCCCGCTTTTTATACAACCCATACTTTCGGCGTCGCGTATAATTACCTGCGTATAAACGATTCTGTTTTAAAATTGAACCCAACATTTTTTAAAGAGCCGGGAAATACGATCGCCTTTCCCGAACTTTATTATAAACTCGCCTATGTAAATTTTGACTATAACCCATACCCAACCAAAGGGCATGCGGGAGAACTGGTTCTTACACGGCAGGGGTTTGGCAAACAAATAAATGTATTTCAACTGGCCGCAAAAGGCATTAAATACTGGCCCATTACTGAAAAAGCGTTTTACAGTTTAGGTGCCGCAGGCAGTATCAAGTTGCCTTTTAAACAACCCTATTACAGTTCTCAATTGTTGGGATACGGTGACATGACAATGCGTGGATACGAATATTATGTTGTGGACGGTGTAGCCGGCGGACTGGTGAATGCCACGCTTGCGCAACAACTTACAAATTTTAAACTTCACATTCCGGGCACAAAATGGCTTACACCACGGCTTATTCCCTTAAAAATTTATGGAAAGGTATTTGGAAACGTAGGCTACGCTCATAACCCTGAGCCCGGTTTAAACAGGCTCAATAATAAATTGCTTTTGGGTGGCGGCATAGGTTTTGATGTCATTACGATGTACGACTTCACCCTGAGGATTGATTTCTCGTTCAACCAGTTAGGCCAAAACGGTTTATATTTACAAAAGAAGAGTACATTTCAATAATAATATGAGAGTTGCCGTTTACAGCCGTGGTATTGATGCCGATCAGCAGGAAGATATAAAAACGTTTTTCAAAGAACTGAAAAACTATAAGCTGGATTATATCATTTACCAGCCGCTTTTTGAAGCATTAAAATCATCAATCGGGCTGAGTGGGGACACGCCAACTTTTTTAAACTCAAATGATCTTGACAGGGATGTGGAGTTTATTATTGGCCTGGGTGGCGATGGCACTTTGCTTGACACGGTAACAATTATTAAGGATAAGCCCATTGCAATTATGGGTATTAATTTTGGCAGGCTCGGTTTTCTTTCCAGCATCAACAGGGAGAATTTAGAACTCGCCATCAGGGCGCTCGCTTACAGAACTTACGTGAGTGAAAAACGATCCCTGGTTCACCTTGAAGCCGATCAGCCTGTTTTTGGCGACCTTTCCTTTGGGCTGAATGAGTTTTCAATTGTGAAGCGCGACACAGCGTCCATGCTCAAAATCCACACTTATATTAATGGCGAATTTTTAAATACTTATTGGGCAGATGGGCTGATTGTGGCAACGCCCACGGGTTCCACAGGATACTCGTTAAGTTGTGGTGGCCCGATTGTTTTTCCTGATTCTGAAAATTTTATCATTACGCCTGTAGCGCCTCACCACCTCAATGTTCGCTCGCTGGTAGTAAACGATAAAAGCATTATTTCGTTTGAAATTGAAAGCAGGGCTGACGAAATTATATGTACGCTCGATTCGAGAAGGGAAGTAGTACCTAAAAACATTTCACTTGCCGTGCGCAAAGAAAAATTTCCTATTGAACTTTTACGCCTGAGCGAAAATAATTTTCTGCACACGCTGCAAACCAAACTTATCTGGGGATTGGACAAGCGCAATTCATAAAACACCTATTGAATTCTCACCTCAAACTCTGTTAACCAATTCGGCTTCACATTCAATGTTCTCGCAAGTTTAGTGATCAATTCCGGCTGTCGTTTTTCTACAAAAAATTCCCCCGGGTCCCACTTGCCGTTTTTGTTCCTGTCTTGCAATAAATGCATTTCGTAATCGCCGGGATTTATTAATTGCAGTTCAAGCACATTGCTGCGCAGCGGAAATGCATTTGTTACCTTCTCATTCTGCATTAACAGAAGCACAGGGTTGATGTTCATGTCAAGGTTCAAAAACGTAAGTTTTACCTGCCCATATTCTGCCCTGGATTTTGTTGTAAACTTAACGGTATCCTTTTTAAGTAATTGGCGGCCCACACTGTCCGTTGCAAAATCCCTTTCAAGAATCAAGTTATATTTTTTTGACTCTACCCAGAGCATGTTCATCGTAAGCACCCGTTTAGTGCTATCCAAAGTAAATCGCTGCCCTGTGGCGGGAGTAAAACTTGAATCTGTAGTAAGCTGCATTTTTGCGGGGTCGAAGATTCTTATTGGCGTTGTAAACTTAAACTCCAGGGCCTGCAACAAATCCTGTTTTTCCCCGTCAAGATTGGTTGTGTATTTTAACCTCCTTGTTTCTTCTTCTTCCGTCACCGGCTCTTTTGTTTCTTCCTCTTCCTGATAGGCATATAATCGTACCGGTTCGGGCGGCGGTGCGCCCCCCCTTAAAACCACGGCAGAATCAGCAAAAGCAAAGATTTGTGTTTTATCATCGTACCGGTACGATCCGCCCTCGTCTTTTAAGGCATATAGCCTGTAAGTACCCGGCGCCAAATACCTGAAAAGAAAAGTTCCGGTGGTATCAACTCTGGTAATATAGCGCGGGCGTTCTTTTACTACAGCGCTATCATTAAGATTGCTATACAACATCACCGTCAGGGTTGAATCTGCCTTTCCGGTGCGGGCAATTTTTACATTGCCGCTTAGCTGCAAAGAATCAAAATAAGCCCCTGTTGAAAATACATAAAGCATGTCTTTTGCTTTATTGCCTTCATGCACATCTTTGATTGTATTTCTAAAATTGAAAACGTAAGTTGTATTTTTTTCAAGTGTGTCCTTCAGCTTTATTTCGATCGTTTTCAACTTTCGCCTTACATCAGGAAACTTTTTTGGCAGAGGGGAGATCACCAGGTTCTCGAAAGGGTTTTCCAAATCTACATATTCATCAAACTTTATAGTGATTTTATCTGAGTTGAAATTAGTGCTTTGATTGGGCGGGTCAACCTCCACAATCACCGGCGGCAAACTATCGCGCGGCCCGCCGGAGGGCGGCACAACGCTTGCGCAACCACCGCTAAAAAATAGCACGGCGATAAACGCTGAAACGACTATAAATACAGAAAGTAAGCTTTTCATTTGCATACGAATTGCAAACATAAATCTTTTAACGTTACTGTTATTATTCGGTTTGTGATGGAATAAAATATTAACAAAAACGTTTACGTGATCCCTTTCACTTCAAGCCCCCGCTCCACCAAACCCTTTATCTTTGCATGATGCAATTTTCCTCAGCATTATTGGAGGCTTCCGTGAATGAATTTTCGCGGCTGCCGGGCATTGGTAAAAAAACCGCCTTGCGGCTGGTTTTACATCTTTTGAAACAGGACGTAGGCGAGGTTTCTCAGTTTAGCGAAACCATCGCGCGGATGCGCAGGGAAATTAAATTTTGCAAGCGATGCGCTAATGTGGCCGATGGTGATCTTTGCTCAATTTGTTCAAATGAGTTTCGGATTCAAAAAATAATTTGTGTGGTTGAAACAATCCGTGATGTGATTGCCATTGAAAGTACACAACAATTTAACGGAACTTATCATGTGCTGGGCGGCGTTATTTCCCCACTCGACGGCATTGGCCCCGATCAGCTAAATCTTGAATCTTTACTTCATCGGGTTGAAAAAGAAGAAACGCAGGAATTGATTTTCGCACTGAACCCCACCATACAGGGCGATACCACGATTTATTATATTCAAAAAAAATTACAGGGTAAAGATGTAAAAATCACTACTATTGCACGCGGCATTGCATTTGGTGGCGAACTGGAATATGCGGATGAATTAACGCTCGGCCGCAGCCTGCAAAACCGGCAACCGGTGGAAAAGTATGTGAATAGATAATGTGGTTCAAAACCTTAGCGCATGAAGGTTATTGAATATTCTCGAACGGCTACCGTGAGCCTGTCAATCGTTCATTTTAATGGTTCCCCGCTTTTAATTTCCAAATCCGATACTATTTTTAAAGAACTTTTCAAGCGGTTCTGCACTCACTATTTTCCGGTATTTTTTATTCATCGTCGCGCAAATTCAATCATTCATTGTATTTTGAACAATGTTTTTTCGCAAATTACTTTGCATAGGCTTTGTATTGTTGTTGTTCAGGGCGAACGCAGCTGCTGTTAACCACGAGGATTCTTTATACAAAATCGATGGTGTTCTTATTTCAAAAACCCAATTGTTCACAGGCAAAAATGCGACCGTCAGTCAGGTGGTCAAACTCAGCGACGATCAGTTTAAAACTATCCGTCAGGAAGGATTTAATCTGCGGCTGAATCACGAAAACTGGATTAAAAAATCATTCAACAACACCGACTCTGTTAACAGGGAATTGATTATTGAGCTTACCAATCCCTTTTTATATGATGTGAAATTTTTCACAGTGGATTCTTCGGCGGTTGGCGACAGCCTAATTACAGGTGCATCAAAACCGTTCACATCGAGGCCAATACTTCATCCTAATTTTCAGTATAAAATAACCCTGCCACCGTTACAACAAACGGATTGTTTTATTCAGGTCAATACGGGAACGGTTTCTTCTGACCTTGTTTTGCTGGTTTGGGATAAAGAGAAGCGAAAAGACTATCAGTTGACCGAAACAAAATATCTCAGCTATTTTCTTATCATCAATATCGTCTTTCTATTGTTGATCGGGCTGGCTATTTTTCAAACCAAACAAAAATATCACTGGTTCTATTTTTTATATATTCTTTTTGGTATTGCACATATTTATACTGATCTGGGGATGGGCTTTAAAAACATCTGGCCACAAAACACATCGTTCAATAACACGGCCATCTACATTTTCGCAAATGGCTATTTAGTGTTTGGGGTTTCATTTGTCAGAAATTATTTTGAAACGATGAAACGTACCGGGCAGCTCGATTCTATTCTACATGCCCTTATTATTATCGGCATCATTTCGACTGCAATTGAAATGCTGATGGTATTTTTCTTACCGCAACTTCCTTTGTGGCTTGTGATTTTTAATACCTGTGTTTTTTTATTGGCCGGCATCATGGTTTTTGGAACAGCCGCCGTCTGCCTGCGTTACCGTTATCTTAAAAAAGACACGGTTTGGTTTCTAATCGGTTTTTTGCCGCATTCCATCGCCATCTCATTTCTTTGTTTCAGGGTTTTTGGCTTGTTTAATAATTCTAAAGAAGCCTGGTTTGAGCACATCGTTCCGTTCTATATAAAAACCATTCACACTCCTAATTTTTTATTGTGGTCTGTGTTGTGGGAACTGGTAATTGTTTTTTATTTAATAATGAGGCGTGTAAAATATATTTACGAATCCAATAATAACATGATGCTGCAATTGGCGCAGCAGCGGGAAAACAGTATGCGCGGGCTGCTGGCTGACGTGGAAAAAGAAAGGAAAAGAATTGCGCAGGAACTGCATGACGGTACGGGCGTTCGGCTGGCCACGCTAAAAATGAAACTGACTATTTAAAAAG
>MKRO01000065.1:6210-11772 GCA_001896965.1 Sphingobacteriales bacterium 41-5
AGCTGGTCAATCAGTTTAAAATTGCAAGCCCTAAAATGAAGCTGAATTATTTTGTAAAAACTACCGACAATGATTTTAATGAAGATGCAAAAATAAATATCTATCGCATCATACAGGAGTTGTTGACGAACATTGTAAAACACTCGCAGGCAAAGGAAGTGACGTTACAGCTAATAAAACATCATGATAGCCTGATGGTTTCAGTGGAGGATGACGGCATTGGTTTTGAAATGCGGGAAAGCAGGCAGGGCCTGGGTTTGAGCAGTATTGAATCGAGAGTAGGGGTTTTAAACGGAACAATGTCCGTTGACAGTTCGCCTGGTAATGGAACGTTTATTTCACTGTTTTTACCCCTGGAGAACCTGCGATAGTTTTTTTAGATCAACCCGCTTTTACTGGCGAAAGCGATCAACTGCGCTGTGTTTTTCACATCGCATTTTGCAAGAATATTTTTGCGATGTGTATCAACGGTGTTGATACTGATGAATAATTCCGAAGCAATTTCCGCGCTTTTTTTACCCTGGATGATGAGTTTTAATATTTCATTCTCCCGCTTTGAAAGTAATTCCGAAATATTATTTTCATTTGAGGCCGTGCGCTCTTTCGTTTCATCAGTAAATGACTGAATAATTTTATCCTGTACATTGTCGTCAAGGTACCTGCCTCCCGTGGCCACAGCTTTTATCGCAATCACCAGTTCTTCTTTACCGGTGTTCTTTAATAAATACCCGCGGGCGCCTGTTTTTAATGATTCGCGTATCAGTTCAATATCATCGTAACCCGTGAGCATTAAAATTTTTATATCGGGAATGGCTTCCTTCAACTCTTTGGTGCATTCGATTCCGTCTTTACCGGGCATATTCAAATCCATCAAAATCACGTCAGGGTTGTGGTCCTTCACATTTTCAAAAACAAGTTCAGGATCGTTAACACCCGCCACAATTTTTAAATCCGGCGCGTTGCCAATTAGTGCCGACAAGCCGTCGATTACGATTTGCTGATCGTCAACAATGAGAATTTTTATTGGTTTGATTTTCTCTGGCATGACTCTAAGATAATTAAAATCTGTAAAACCGGCGGCTGCGTATCTACCTCTTCAATGGGATACCACAAGTAAAAGTCCCCGTTCATACCATTGTCAAAAATCTTTAAGCTTTGCCCGAAAACGCATTGGGTAAAAAGAGATTTACTAGAGAACACATCATAAAATAACAACGACAAACGAAAGCATTGCAAGCAGCTAATAGCCCCGCTCATTTTTCCCTTCCATATAATTCATAAAGGCCTGGTTTACCACGCGGTTGCCGCCGGGTGTGGGGTAATTGCCCGTGAAATACCAGTCTCCCAAATTATTGGGGCAGGCTTTATGCAGGTCTTCAATACTTTGAAATATCACCTGAACAGGAATGTTCAGGCCGGCAGGCGTAATCATTTCTGCAATCTTATCTGTGATCTCATCAACGTTACTTTCTTTATACAATTGCCTCACCACATTTTCAATATGCAATTGATTTTGTTCTTTAAGCTGCTTGCATTTATCCCACAGTTCCTGTAATAAATGTTCGCGGCCATTATCTTTCAAAACCTCAACGGCTGCAATAAAAGCAATAAAATCGCCCATCTTGCTCATATCAATACCGTAGCAATCAGGATACCGTATTTGCGGTGAAGATGAAAGAATGATGATCTTTTTAGGTTGCAATCTGCCCAGCATTCTAATAATGCTTTGCTTTAAAGTTGTACCGCGCACGATCGAATCATCTATCACTACCAGCGTATCCACACCCGGCCGCACAGTGCCGTAAGTTACATCGTACACGTGCTGTACCATTTCATTACGGCTCGCGTCTTCGGTAATAAACGTGCGCATCTTCACATCTTTAATCGCAATTTTTCCGAAACGGATACGCCTGTTGATCATTTCGCTGAGCTTTTCTTCATCAAAATCTTTATCCCAGCTTAAAATGCGCTCAACTTTAATTTTGTTGAGGTACATCTGCATCCCTTTCTGCAAGCCGAAGAAGGCCGTTTCCGCGGTATTAGGAATATAGGAGAAGATCGTGTTCTTTAAATCAAAATCAATTGCTTCCAACACACGCTGGCTTAAATTATAACCCAGCGCTTTTCGCTCTTTGTAAATTTTTTCATCGCTGCCGCGCGAAAAATAAATGCGTTCAAAACTACAGGCGCGCCTCTCTTTGGGTTCAATCACCTGAGCAATTTCGTAATCGCCGTTTTCTTTTACAATCAATGCATTTCCGGGCATTAATTCCTTCACTTCGTTTTCGCCCACATTAAAGGCTGTGCGGATTGCCGAACGTTCAGAAGCCGCCACGATTACCTCATCCGAAATATAATAATAACAAGGCCTGATGCCGTGTGCATCGCGAAAAACAAAGCCGTTCCCATCGCCAGTTAACCCACCCACAGTAAAGCCTCCGTCAAATTGCGGGATTACCTCTTTCAATACTTCTTTGATATCAGTGCGACCGGGGTTGGCAATATCAGCATCCACAAGATACTTGTGTACCACTTCCATCATTGCTGCCAAATCACTTTGCTTTTGAAAAGGGCCGGGAGTAATGCCGAGCTTTTCAAAGAGTTCTTCAGTATTCACCAAATTAAAATTGCCCGCTAATGCAAGGTTGCGGGCAGGTATGGTATGGCGTTTTATAAAGGGGTGACAAAAATCTGCGTTGTTTTTACCCTGAGTGCCGTAACGAAGGTGGCCGAGCAGTAATTCTCCCAAAAACTTCACGTGGCCTTTCATCAATCCGGCGTGGTTGGTAATGTCCGGGTTGTATTTGGTAAGATCATTTATTTCCTGCGCAATTCCCTTAAAAAGAGAAGCAATAGCCTGAGGTTCAGCACTTCTCACGCGGTGCATATATGGGTATCCCGGTTCAACGTGTAATTTTACCGTAGCAATCCCGGCGCCATCCTGCCCGCGATTATGTTGCTTTTCCATCAGCAGGTAGAGTTTATTCAGCCCCCACATAACGGTGCCGTACTCTTTTTGATAGTAAGAAAAACGCTTACGAAGCCTGATAAAAGCAAGGCCACATTCATGTTTGATAGGATCACTCATAGCTAAAAAAAGGAAAGCGCAAAATTAAGGGTTTGAACGGAAAATGCCAATGTTTATGGTTTGTGCGGACACGAACCTGGGCCGCGGGATTGGAGGGGAAATGCCAATACGTGGTTTGTGGTACTCGCCCAGTCTCGGAATCACAATCAAACCTTAGCCACTTTGTCTCACTTTTTCTGATAGCGTTCCACGAGCTTATTTTTAGAATAGGACCACCGGCCATTGCTTTTTGCTCTGAAGGCTGCGTTTAAAATATTCTGGTCATATTTTTGCATCATCAGGTCCAACAAAGTCTTTACCGCCTCCTCATCTTTGCCTCGTGCTCGCATCGAATCCTCGGAATAGTAATAAGAGTGGTCGTTTTTTTCAACTAATGCTTTAAGTAAGCGTAACTTGTCTGCTGCAAACATTGGTTCAAAGTGTTGTAAAAGCAGATGGTAGGTGGAACACGATTGTACAAGCTCAATCATTTTCACATACTTCTTTTCATAATCTAATAACCTGAAACAAAATTCGATTCCTTTATAAGATGTGTAACTACCTGATTTACGTGCGCTAGAAAATATTTTTGTACGAAATTTTTTTCGATCTTCATCATTAGCAATGTTTTCAATCACCTGCAAATAATCCTCAAAGTCGTAGGTGAAAGGTAAGAGGCTGTAACCCACCTCAGCAAGCGCTTTCTTTTTACCCGTAGCAATATAAATTTCTTTTAAAAGTAACCAGTAAGGAACGGAATAGCTTTCACTATAATTGCCTTTCGCACATTCGTTACAAAATTTTTCGGCCTGCGCAAACATGCCGAGTTTCATTAACTCTCTAATTAAATTAAGGTTATATTCGTTTTGTCCATACGCTACATAAAATAATGTAGTGTATTTCTCAAATACGCCTTGTTTTACGGTAACATCAAATAAATTCTGTGTAAAATTGAAATACCACATGTAATTTCTTTCTGCCTGATATTTTATTGCAAACTCCTCAAATTTCTCAAATATATAATCCTGCTTTTCTTTGTCCGAAATCTCAATAAGAGAATACAACTGGTTTGCATAATGTGGCCTGAATACCTTATTATCGTAGACAAGGCTTTCAGCTACCAAGTCAATGGCTTTTTCCCATGTTGCATCATTTTCAAGCCCATTGATAGCGTTACTGCAAACCCGTAAAACGTCATCAATATATTTATCAAATTTTACCGTATTTATATGAAAATAATCCTTGTAATAAAGGCTGTTATTTACAATTACTTCAATCAATTCAAAATAAGCGGCGCTACCTGCGTTTGATTGATATAGTTCGATAACAGGTTTATGAATATCGTTCCACAGTTCAAATATCTTTTTTAGTGTTGTGGGGTCTATATTCTTTTTATTCTTCACTATTGATTTTACCGCCTGCCTTGTGTGCGCATCAAGTTCTTCGGACGTAAAATCTTTTTTAGGTGAAAAATGATGTGTGAACGAAACCTGCAGGTCTTTGTTTTTTTCCAACAGCGTTTTAATCCATTCTCTCAAAGCTGATTCATCTACGCTCCGGAGCAGTTGCACTATTGGCGATTCTTTTGCACTCCTTTTTACCGTTTTCTTTTTTTCAGCAGGCGCCCCAACGGCTTTTGCTACCGCGAATACGTGCAGGCAGGGCATTGGTTTGCCACAATCGCAACTGACGGCCTCAATTTTGTCCCCATGCAGTTTTATGTTTACGTCGCAGGTATCATCGCCATCATCTACAAAAGCAACATAATTCCCTTTACCTTCTTCATCTAATTCCCGTACAACCAGCTTTTTTATCGCCGCGTTAATTTTAGGATTTGTTTTTTGTAAAAGCTCCTTTATGGTTAATCGTCTCATTTGATTCATTTCATTGTAGGCCTTCGTTCATACTGGAACGAGAGAATACTTGCAAAATTTAGGTATAAATATCATAAACCATGATGCCGTCTAATTTCATATCCGCCGTTTCCGTGTAAATTACGGGGTCAACATACAGAAGATGATTGCCGAACCAAAAAACATTTTCGTCATGCAAATCTTCTACAATCAAACCGAGTGTTGTGGATTATAAAAATCATTTCTTTTTAAATGCCTGAAACCGCGTAAAGCCATGTCTGCCGCAACTTCATCAAAATCAGCTCCTCTGTCAGTCTGAATAAATGGTTGTTTTATCACGCACGCGAAACGTTCTTCTCCATGGAATCCTTTTCTGGCGGTAAACCAGTTTAATTCATAAAAAGTCTCGGGAAATAAAAAGTTGTGTAATGCCAATCTGTCAAAAAATTCCAGCCAGGTACCGTGGTATGCACAATCGTTTACCTTAATAACATATTTTCCATCAGGCTGCACATAAACAAGCTGCTCATTACCCTGTGCATCGGGAGTATTTCTATGAATTTGCTGAAATGCTGCTTCAGGAAGAAAATAATTATTTTGTAGTGAAAAAATTTCCAGTGCGTTTTGTTCTAAAGGCATCAG
>MKRO01000065.1:11884-15415 GCA_001896965.1 Sphingobacteriales bacterium 41-5
GTGCGACAGCGGATGCTGCAACAAGTAGCTCACCGCCACTTTGGCGGCCCCGCTCTGCTTCAGGTGGTAATCGTTTAAATGAAGTCGTTTTAATTTCATTGTGATTGGAAAAACGAAGTTAATAAAAAGAACAGATACAGGCGTATCGTTGAGTATTTCAAGCTTCATCTTCATTATTATTATTACTATTGAATTTCATGATAGCAAAATATTTTGGCGTTAATTATCGTAGCCCGTCTATCAATCTATTCTCTCCGGTCTCATTTGCGGGAAGAATAACACATCCTGTATGGAAGACTGGTTGGTGAGCAGCATTGCTATTCTGTCAATTCCGAACCCAATGCCCGACATGGGCGGCATACCATACTCCATCGCGCGAAGGAAGTCGTAATCAATATACATGGCTTCTTCATCACCGCGCTGCATGAGTTTTGCCTGTTCTTCAAAACGTTCGCGTTGTTCAATGGGATCATTTAGCTCGCTATAAGCATTGGCAATTTCTTTACCGTTGATCATCAGTTCAAAACGTTCCACCAGGCCTTCTTTGCTGCGGTGTTTTTTAGTGAGCGGGCTCATCTCAACCGGATAATCAATAATAAAAGTTGGCTGTATGTAATGGTGCTCACATTTCTCACCAAAAATTTCGTCAATCAGTTTTCCTTTACCCATTGTTTTATCTACATGAATGCCTAATTCGTCACAAATTTTTCGCAGCCCCTCTTCATCCATCTGGCTTACATCATGGCCGGTGTGTTCTTTTATCGCGTCAAAAATTGAAATACGCTTGAACGGCGCTTTGAAGGAAATAGTTTTGTCGCCTACAGAAACATCCGTGATGCCACAAACATCCATTGCTGCTTTTTCCAGCATTTGCTCAGTGGTTTCCATCATCCAGAAATAATCCTTGTACGCCACGTAAAATTCAAGGATCGTAAACTCGGGGTTGTGTGTTCGGTCCATCCCTTCGTTTCTAAAATTACGGCTGAACTCGTACACCCAATCCAGGCCGCCAACCACCAATCTTTTCAAATACAATTCATTCGCAATCCGCAAATAAAAAGGAACATGCAACGCGTTATGGTGCGTGATGAAAGGCCTTGCCGCCGCTCCACCGGGAATGGCTTGTAACACAGGCGTGTCAACTTCCAAAGCGCCTTCCTTGTTCAAATATTCACGAATGGAATTGATGAGTTTGGTACGTTTGATAAACGTTTCTTTGATGCTTGGATTAATGACCATATCAGCATAACGCTGGCGGTATTTGAATTCGGGATCCGTTACTTCATCGTGCAGGTTGCCTTCCTCATCGCGCTTTACTACCGGCAAAGGTTTTAAAGATTTTGCAAGCAAGGTTAGCGTTTGAGTATGAATAGATGTTTCGCCGGTTTTGGTGACGAATACATAACCGGTTACACCAATAAAATCTCCTAAATCGAGGCCGTGCTTTACCAACGTGTCCCACATGCTTTTATTCTCACCGGGAAAAAGTTCATCGCGTTTCACGTAAAGCTGAATCAACCCTTGCCTGTCCTGTATTTTGATGAAGAAAACTTTGCCTTTGTCGTTAATGCTCATGATGCGGCCGGCTACACACACATTGGCAAACTGTTCTTTATTTTCTTCGTTGAAATTTGATTTAATATCAGCCGAATAATGGCTGACGGGGTATAACGCAGCGGGATAAGGGTCAATACCTGCTTCCTGTAATTTTTGTAATTTTTCTCTCCTGATCTGTTCCTGTTCTGATAAAATTTGCGTACTCATTATCTTTATTTTGAAAGCGGCAAAGATAATTGAATGTGAGGAAAGGTCAGGAGAGATACTTGCCGGGGGGTATAACATTTTTAAGAAGTTGTCCTCCGCTGGGGGAGGTGGATTCCACCCTCACCCTTCGGGCACTCCCGCCAGCGCGAGATATTCAGTCTCCGAAAATTTCAACGCGCTCAGGTAAAAATGTCGTGCATTTTTTGCCCGGCTTATAAATGAATGCAATGAAAGTTTTATAACACCGCGGTCGGTAAACCTACCGGCGTTTCTTGCAGAACTATTTTGGTTTGGTAATGAAAATAAAACTATGCTGACTGCCGTGGTAATTATTGTACAAAAGAACTTTTTCAACCTGCCGTGAACGAATATCATTTTTATAAAAATGACTCGGCAAAGACTGATGCTCAACGGCGTAGCCCGCCAACCAAACAGCAAAAGAGGAAACTGTGGGATATTCCCCTGTGAGATGTTTATAACGCACTGTTGGCAGGTCGTCCACTAATTCTTCGCAGGCGTTATAAAAATGATTTAACCGGGAGTCTCCATTCTCACCGGAAATAAAAATTGTATCTGACGGATCAACTTTTTGCTGAGAAAGAAATTTTTCAAATCTTTTTTGCACAACACCTAAATCGGTTGTGTGAACAGTTTCAATAGCAGCAATTTTTGCAATAGCATTTTCAGGCCGTTTGCTTACCAAAAACATTGCCGCCCCTTCTCCTGCAATGGTTGCTGGTAAAGCGGCTTCGTATAATTTTTTGCTTTCAATTGTTTTGTTGTACCAGCCCGCCAAATAATCGATATTATAATTGTAGGTGGAAATTTCATCAACGCCGCCTATGAGATATTTCGCCTCAGCATTTTCTTCCAGTAACATTTTAGCATCAATCAGCGCGTTTTCAAAAGCAAGCCCAAGATGTACGTGGGTGGCGTTATAATTTTTATTTTTTGTGATGAGGCTTAATTGCCCCGCAATGGCATTGGGTGTGCTTTGCACGAAATTTCCGGGTGTTAAAAGGCCTTCATCGTAATCAATGATCTGGTTTAAAAATTTAATGCAATCTTCCATTCCGCCATTTGCTGTGCCAATGATAATGCCATCAACTTCATTATTTGTAACAACTGGCAAGCCCGCACCCAGCCCCATTCTTACGGCTTTGCTCATCCGGCGGATCATCCCCGGTGGCACACCTTCGAGTTTAGGCTCCAACGCTACAAGCTTACCTTCTTTGGAAGCTTCAACTGCGTCCAAATCAATGTTGCCGCTTGTGTGCTGTGGTGAAATACAAATATGTTGATGGATATACATTAACCTAAATTTTCCCTAATACCAATGAACTGCAATTCCCTCCAAATCCAAATGAATTACTCATTACATAGTTCAGATTTTTTGTTGTGTACTCCTGAACAGGTATCAGTTTTGTGGCTTCAATGGCATCTTTAAAATTCAAAGAAGGGTAAACTTCCTGATGATGCAAATTTAAAATACCGTAAACGGCTTCCACCGCGCCGGCTGCGCCAAGTGTATGTCCGGTGTAGGATTTTGTACTGGCAAACTTGGGCAGCGTTTCAAACAAACGCTTCATCGCTATACTTTCGGTTTCATCATTATTTTCAGTGGCGGTGCCGTGCGCATTTATAAAATCAATGTCACCCGGATTTAAACCTGCAGCTTTTAAAGCTCTTTGCATGCAAAGGAACGGCCCGTCAGCTTCCGGCGATGTTGAAGAGGGATGATAGGCATCATTACTATTGCCGTAACCT
>MKRO01000065.1:15503-20096 GCA_001896965.1 Sphingobacteriales bacterium 41-5
TCCGTGCTGCATCAAAAAGCCTGCATGGCTCGTTGGACAATATCATTAATGAATTAAACCCATTCACCGTGAACTTTGCCAAAGTATCAACCCCGCCTGCAATCACGCGCTTTGCCAAACCGTTTTTTATCAGCCTGGCGCCATACATAATTGAATTTGCAGAAGAGGAACAAGCCGTGTTGAATGTGTTTACGATGCCGCCAATATTGTATTGCGCCTGTAAAAACATGGTACAGGCATTATTGGGGTAAGATCCTAAATACTCAGAGCCTTGATCGCCTGTGTGATTGGCATCAGCATACATCTCATCGGTCAGGCACATGCCGCCAACCGTACTGGCGCCAATCAGGGCAGTATTGGCACTCATCAAAATTTCTCCCGAAAGGTTTGCATCTTTAATTGCTTCCCTGAACGCGTGCAATGCAACAAGGTCAGTTCGGGTGGCGCCCGATTGATGAATTTGTAATTTTTCCGCAAGATGCGGCGTGGAGTACTTAATTTCAGCGAAGGGAAGAACCCCGGTGTACTTTGACTGAAAATGAACCGCATGGCCAATTCCGGACAAGCCCTGCATTAAAGATTTACGGTTGTGAGCAACCGAATCTCCTATAGCTGTAATAATTCCTATGCCGGTAACTACAACTCTTGACAAAATACACTATTTGGTTCTGTGCTGCTCAATATAATCAACCATTGTGTTAACAGTGGTTAATATTTTACGGCCTTCTTTGGGATCTTGAATGTTAATACCATATTCCCTCGAAAGCATTACGATAAGTTCAATCGAATCAATTGAATCCAATCCTAAACCTTCTCCAAACAAAGGCTCATCGTCGTTTATTTCTTCCGGTTTCACATTGTTCAGGTTCAAAAATTTCACAATCTGTTCCTTCACCTGATGTTTTAATTGTTCTTTTTCCATTCTGAGTGTTTAACGAATTAATGGGCAAATATACTATTGTTCCCATAATCTAGCTCTGTTTAAGCGCAAAGAATTGAGGATCACTGACACCGAACTTAAACTCATTGCCGTTGCCGCAATCATTGGGCTTAGCAGTATCCCGAAGGTTGGATAAAGCAGGCCGGCTGCAATCGGGATGCCCACCGTGTTGTAGATGAAAGCGAAAAACAGGCACATTTGCTTTACACCCATCGCAGGTCATACCTTCAATTTTATAAATACTTTTCATTGATGTTTATCAGGTAAAGTTCGTTTTTAACAACGAGAATTGCTACAGAATTATGGAAAGGTGCTACAAAATTCAGCGCTTGCGAAAGGTCATCCGGCAGTTCTTAATATTTTGGTTCAAACTTTTAGCATTTTGTGATAAGTCCGGTTCTGGGTATATTCGCTCTGTTGTAAAATAAAGTAATATGCAAAGGAAAATAATCAATACGCCCAATGCCCCCGCGCCAATCGGGCCGTATAACCAGGCCATTTTAGTAAATGATACCCTTTATATTTCCGGCCAAATCCCAATCGACGCGGCAACCGGCGAACTCAACAACGCTACGCTTCAGGACGAAACGCACCAGAGCATGAAAAACCTTCAGGCCATTTTAACCGAAGCGGGGATGGCTTTCAGCAACGTGGTAAAAACCACAATTTTTCTTACAGACATGAAGCGGTTTACCGAGGTTAATGAAGTTTACGGGCAATATTTCACGGCCGACCCTCCGGCGAGGGAAACCGTTCAGGTTGCCGCTTTGCCAAAGTTCGTGAATGTAGAAATCAGCATGATCGCGGTGAAATAAATTTCCCACTCCGGAGGAGTGCCACGCCAATGCTTGGCGAGGCAGTGTACTTATAAACACATAAAAAAATGAACGCTTTCGAAGTACGAGGCGGAAAAAAATTACAGGGTGAGATCATCCCGCAGGGTGCCAAAAACGAAGCCCTTCAAATCATCAGCGCGGTTTTACTCACGCCCGAAGAAGTGATCGTTAATAATATTCCCGATATTTTAGACGTGAATCTTCTGATAGAGTTGTTGGGTGACATGAATGTGAAAGTTACGCGTGTTGACCGCCACTCCTGCATTTTTAAAGCCGATGATGTAAATATTGATTACCTGCACAGCGCTGAGTTTAAAAAGAAAAGCGGCAGGTTGCGGGGCTCAGTGATGCTGGCAGGCGCAATGCTTGCACGCTACAAAAAGGCGTTCATCCCCAAACCCGGCGGCGATAAAATTGGCCGCCGCAGGCTGGATACGCACGTGATTGGTTTTGAAAAGCTGGATACAACATTCGAATACAACCAGGACGATGGCTTTTTTCATTTAACAGCAGATGAACTTAAAGGCGCTTATATGTTGCTTGATGAACCATCAGTTACGGGAACCGCAAATATTGTGATGGCTGCAACGATGGCCGTGGGCACCACAACTATTTACAACGCTGCCTGCGAACCTTATGTACAGCAACTTTGCAAAATGCTCAATCGAATGGGCGCAAAAATCAGCGGCATCGGCAGTAATTTGCTCACGATTGAAGGAGTAGATTACCTGAGCGGCACTACCCACACGATGTTGCCGGATATGATAGAAGTAGGCTCGTTCATTGGTCTTGCGGCGATGACCCAAAGCGACATAACGATTAAAAATGCGGGAATTGAAGACTTGGGCATCATTCCTGAAAAATTTAAGCTGCTCGGTATTCAAATGGATTTTGAAGGCGACGATATTCATATCCCATCGCAGGAAAGTTATACGATTCAGCGTTATTTTGATGGTGGCGTTTTGAGTATTTACGATCACCCCTGGCCGGGCTTTACGCCCGATTTACTAAGTATTGTTCTGGTAACGACCATACGGGCGCACGGTAGCCTTTTAGTACACCAGAAAATGTTTGAAAGCCGACTGTTCTTTGTAGATAAATTAATTGAAATGGGCGCCCAAATTATCCTTTGCGATCCGCACCGCGCAGTGGTAATCGGTTTGGAGCGGGAGCAAAAATTACGCGGCATTACTATGAGTAGCCCGGACATCAGGGCAGGTGTGGCATTGCTCATTGCAGCGCTCAGTGCTGAAGGTAAGAGCATCATTCAAAACATTGAACAAATTGACCGCGGCTACCAGAATATTGATGGGCGGTTGCGGCAGTTGGGTGCGGATGTTAGGAGAATTAACGCATAAAAAATAATTTCACAAAAGCAAAGGTACCCGCTGTGAACAACAGGTACCTTTATATTGCTAAATCAACAAAACAAAAAGACAAGCAATATATCGTTAAAGATTGCTATACTCTTTCAGGATGCAGGGTCCATTTTTCAGGAGACCTCCACAGTGCAGAAAGCAATAACTCTCTCATGTAGAAGAACTCTTTCGGAAGCTTGTCGTACATCTTTTCAAACAACTCTTCGTACCCGAACAGTTCCTGCTTCATGGGTTCCCGATCCACAGTCATGATCTTTTCAAAATCTTCTGCACTAAAATCTAGCCCATCCCAGTTAATGTCCTGGTAACGCGGCATCCAGCCCAGCGGGCTTTCAACAGCACCTGCGCCACCATGCACACGGTTTACGATCCACTGAAGAACGCGTATATTTTGACCAAAACCAG
Organism: Sphingobacteriales bacterium 41-5; assembly: GCA_001896965.1. GTDB lineage: Bacteria > Bacteroidota > Bacteroidia > Chitinophagales > Chitinophagaceae > Niabella. Next base: position 19,064 of record MKRO01000065.1, read on the forward strand.
GCCATATAAAGTTTCCGTCTTTATCTTTTCTGAACCAGTTCACGCTGAAAATACGTGGCGCGTTTGGCAGGTCGCGGCCAAAATCTAACCAATGGTTTACATAATCACCCATGTGGTAACCCATGAAAGGCAGCATTGCAAACGGGTCGCGGCGTACTTTACCAATTTCGCCAAATGCGGCGGCTGTCATTTCACTACCCATTGTGCTGGCAAGGTAAACGCCAAAGTTCCAGTTGAATGATTGATAAACCAAAGGGACTCCTGTGCTGCGGCGGCCGCCAAATATAAAGGCTTCAATATGCACGCCTTCGGGCTTTTCCCAATCAGGGTCAATAGCCGGGTTTTGATAAGCCGGTGCAGTGAACCGTGAGTTAGGGTGAGCAGCAGGCTTGCCGCTGTTTTTATCGTAAGGCTGTCCGTGCCAGTCAGTCAATCTTTCGGGAATTTCTTTTGTCATTCCTTCCCACCACACATCACCATCGGGCGTGATTGCCACGTTGGTAAATATTGTGTTCTCTTTAATAGACGCCATCGCATTAGGATTGGTCTTTTCGTTAGTTCCGGGAGCCACGCCAAAATACCCTGCTTCAGGATTGATTGCGTAAAGAGCACCATCATCTCCTTTATGAATCCATGCAATGTCATCGCCAACTGTGGTAACCTTCCAGCCATCAAATTCTTTTGGTGGAATCAGCATTGCAAAATTGGTTTTACCGCAAGCGCTTGGGAACGCGGCAGCTACATAAGTTTTTTCTTTCTGTGGATTTTCAACACCCATCAAAAGCATGTGTTCAGCCAACCATCCTTCTTCGCGGCCCAATACTGAAGCAATACGGAGCGCAAAACATTTTTTACCCAAAAGCGCATTTCCACCGTAACCACTACCGTAAGAAACGATCAGCCTGTCTTCAGGAAAGTGAGAAATATATTTAACGGTTGGGTTACAAGGCCATAAAACGTCTTTTTGACCTTCTTCCAGCGGCGCGCCGAGGGTGTGCAGGCATTTTACATAGCCTTTGTCATAAATGTAAGG
>MKRO01000065.1:20153-21875 GCA_001896965.1 Sphingobacteriales bacterium 41-5
ATCGGTAATTTCAATCCCATATCTTGAAAAGGGGGAAACAACTGGTCCCATACAGAATGGAATCACATACATCGTGCGGCCTTTCATGGCGCCCCTTAATAAACCATTTAAAATGCCTTTCATTTCCTCAGGCGTCATCCAGTTGTTAGTAGGGCCGGCATCGGCTTTACGAAGGCTGCAAATAAAAGTTTTGTCTTCCACGCGCGCCACATCGCTCGGATCACTAAAGCAGGCGTAACTGTTGGGCCGTTTTTCCGGATTTAGTTTAATAAAGGTTCCTTTGTCAACCAGCGCCTCACAAAGGCGATTATATTCTTCGTCAGACCCATCACACCAAACCAAATCTTTAGGTTCTAAAAATTTTTTTAACTCGGTTACCCAGTTCTCTAACTCGGTTTTTACATCTAACGCTTGTTGATACACTCTGTTTTGCTGTAGCATAATTTATTATTTTAGAATTACGAATAATTTAATATCAATAATTCCATACGGCGTTCATCGCAAATGCATAGAATGCAAATTTAACCAATTCCCGCCGACGGCTATTTGTCTAAGGTCATATAAGAACATGATGTTTATCACCTATTAACAATTAAATAATATGATCAGTTTTTAGAAGGTTTTATCCATTTATCTTTCGGTTCAAAATAGTCCCACAGAAGCGTTGAAATTTTGCGTGTTAGCGCCCAGGCTTCATTATCATGCCGCCAGCTTTGGTCTTTGTTATTTTTTGTGAAGATGCTTAAAATATATGGTCTGTTGGGTGCATTTACAAGCATGACCTCGTTTCTGGTTTGGTTGACGCAGCCGTTTTTGCTGAACACTTCAATATACGGCGGAATGACAGAGATGCCTTCATCTTCGTCCCAATAATTACGGCCCAGGCTGCGCATCATTATATCGCAGTAGTAGGGTGTAAAAATTTTAGTCCGGTAAATGCTTTCGATAATTCCTGCAATTTCACGTGGTGTGGTTTGCCCCCAACCATACCGAGAACGATTTACCTCGCGGCCCGGCGTGCGGCTGTTAACGCGTGTACTTTTATAACCAAGGCTGTCCAGAATCTGGTTGATGCGTGTTCCCGTTCCCGACAATGCCTGCAGCCAGAGGCTTGCGGTGTTGTCACTGGTTGTAAGCATGAGCATAATGAGTTTTTTGATGCGGATCAGGCCACTGTCTTTAAATTCCCCAAGAATATCTTCGCCGCGATACAGATACGAACTGTCATACGCCACTGTGGAATCGTATGCGTATTGGCCTTTCATAATTTTATCGGTAATGCCCATTAAAATAGGCACTTTTACTATGCTTGCAGTTGGGAAAATGGTATCCGCATTAATTGCAACAGTTTTGCCGCTTTTCAAATCTTTTACAAAAATTCCGATATCGCCGTTGAAACCTTTTATAGCTTGGTTAATTTTCTTTTCAAGTTTTTGGTCGGTTTTTTGCGCGGAAGCTAAAAAGCAAATAAAAAGCAACATTCCAAACAGTAGTTTCTGCATGACAAACTTTTTGAGAGTTGAAAGTTATTGCATTTATGCTGTTCCAGCAAAGCACCGGAGAAATACTTTACAACCGTTAAAATTTGGGAAACAAACCATACTTAGGTATTTTCGGGCAGTAATTATTATGGGTTTATTCAGCAGAATTAGCAACAGGGTTCTATTAATCATCAACGTGATTGCCGCGTTGCTGTTTCTGTTGGCGTGCATCAACCCCCAA
>MKRO01000065.1:21907-22420 GCA_001896965.1 Sphingobacteriales bacterium 41-5
TTAATCCTCAAAACTGGCCGCTGATTTCCCTCATTGGCCTGGCTTTCCCTTTTTTGTTGCTGATTGTAATCTTTTTTCTGGTTTGGTGGCTGTTCATTAAACGCAAATGGGCGCTGGTTTCTGCTATTGCGATTGTATTGGGCGGTGGCCAGATTTCTAACTTTTTCGCCTTCAATTTTTGGGCGGGTTTTAATGAAACGAAGAAGGAAAATCATATCCGCATTGCCTCCTGGAACGTGGCAAGATTTGTTGAAATGATTAAAAATAATAACAAAGGCAGCCAAACCCGGTATAAAATGCTTCAGCAGATCAGGCAGGTAAATGCTGACATTCTTTGTATGCAGGAATTCAGCTCTTCCATAAACCCCGACTGGTATAATAATATTGTGGCAGTTAGCAAAGGCCTTAATTATCCCTATTATTATTTTTCGCACGATTGGGATGGTGACAGGCTTTTCTCCGGTAATGTTATCTTTAGCCGGTTTCCGATTGCAGATACGGGCATGGTACGCT
>MKRO01000066.1:0-527 GCA_001896965.1 Sphingobacteriales bacterium 41-5
GGGGAGGCCTTATCAATAGTGTATCTTTTTTACAACATACCCGAAGCACTGGAATTTTTGTCCTCAAGCACTTCTACCTGAACCGGAACAATGCCGTGACCCGTGTGCGCGATTTTTTCAAAAGCCGATTTACTAAGATCTACGCGGCCTTTAATGTGTTTCGCCATCCGGTCGTTTACAACCACTTTTACACTTTTTCCGGTGTTCAAATTAGTCACCAGTAATTGTGTGCCCAATTTGTAAACATTTGAAGCGGCGGTTTTTAAATGATCCCAATAGGTGTCGCCGGCGGCGGTTTTTCTCCCATTGAATTTGCTGTGATAATAAGACGCAATGGCCTTATTTTGCTTTTTTACCGATTGTGCCGATGCGGAAAAATTGACCGCAATAATGGCGAATACTAAGATTAGTACTTTCTTCATTATTTGTTTTTTCGTTAAAAATCACTTCAGCCATAAACAAAAATTACTGAAGCGGTTTACCTGCGGCAGATGAATAATCAAATACCTTAAATCTTTAATACGGCC
>MKRO01000066.1:541-3750 GCA_001896965.1 Sphingobacteriales bacterium 41-5
AAAGTTAGGGCTTTTAAACTTTTGATGTGTAAAACCCGTACGCCAATCTGGCATATCTCGAATGCCAATTAGAAAACGCTAACCCATTGAAAATAAATAAGATGCTAAATTTCTGAGAGAGCCTTACCACTAACTATCTCCACCACAACATTTAAAAGTCCGGCGCCCAGGGAACCAATTTGCTTGAAAGCTGACTGGCTGAGGTCAACACGGTTTTTCATGTGAGCGGCCATCCTGTCATTAACAGTAACAACTACACTTTTACCTGTTTTCATATTGGTTACCAATAACCTGGTTCCCAATTTATACATATTTGATGCGGCAGTTAATAAATTATGCCTGTACGTATCGCCGGTTGCTGTTTTACGGCCGGTAAATTTATCGTGATAATAAGATGCTTTAATTTTATCGCCATTACCTGTTTGGGCAAAGCTGACTGTATAGCTTAGTGAAAAAACTAAAAGAGTGAAGATAATCCTTTTCATTTTCGCCAGTTTTATAACAATAGTCATTTGTTGTTAACAAATAATTTAGAACACGCTTTTAAAAACGCAGAAAAGCGAAAATTATTGCCCGAAATGACGAAAGTCAGCCTTCTAACTACCTATTTAATTGATTATCAATAAAAGATCATGGTACAATAATCCCCTCCAAATCGTAATCATACGCCTTTTCGATCTTTACATTGTAAAATTCACTTGAAAGTCAGCTGGTAATCGCCCAAGCCGCACCCGTTGAAACAAAAGACCATTCATTTGACCTTTTCTCAAAAAAATACTCAAAGGCTGAACCTTCATGAACAACTGTTATTTTGGCTTGGGTTCTCTCTTTATTAAAAACAATATCTTTAAAAAAGAGAGTAAATCCCCAAAATTTGTAATATTGTTGTTCTTTAAAAAAAGCCACTCCGCTCACATCTTTTATTACTGAGTTTAGAAATATTCGCTTTTTTTCTGATTGCCCCGCGTTAACAAAATCATTAATCATTTTACCTCCTACGAAGTCTAGCAGAGAGGGGATGTAAATTGAGCCATAGTGTGTAAGTAAAGGCCTTTTAAAATATGCTTTTTCTTGTAATTTATCTAAATTCCATTCTTTGTTAGAGAGTACTTCAAGTACAGAATCCCTGTATATTTTTTTGCCGCTAAAAAGATTGAATTCCTTTATCTCAATATTCCATTTAAATAAATCAAATTGACTGATTTGAACATCAATGGCGGAATTATAAAGCAAAAATTTTTGAGATGGCGCCCGTTCTTTGTAAACAACGATTCTGAAAATATTATTATTATTGTCTTTTTCCCCCTTTTCCAACAACCGTATAAATTGATCGGAAATAAATTGAATAATCTTGCTGATATCATTGCAGGTGTCACTACAGTGACTTTTATTGTTTGTTGAGTATTTATGAACGAAAGCTTTTAAAAGCTCTGCGGAGTTTCTTGTATATGCCTTTTCAAGCTCATTTTTATTTTGAGCGTTCAGATTAATCAGAAGGAATAAAAAAAAATTAGTAAAAATGAATCTCATATTAACATATTAAAAAGAATGTAATCATCTGCATTTATACAATGACTCCCTCCAAATCGTAATCATACGCCTTTTCGATCTTTACATTGTAAAATTCACCAATTTTAAGTTTTTTGTCGGTTGAAATGATTACTTCATTATCCACCTCCACACTGTCAAATTCGGTGCGGCCAATGTAACGCCCGGCTTCTCTTTTATCAATGATGGCCTTGAAGGTTTTGCCGATTTTTTCCTGATTGAGTTCGTAAGAAATTTCCTGCTGAAACTCCATAATCTCCTGCGCCCTCCGCTCCTTTTCTTCCTGCGGAATGGTATCCTCCAATTTGTACGCGCTGGTATCTTCTTCGTGAGAATAAGTGAAAATACCAACCCGGTCAAAACGGTGTTTGGCTAAAAATTCTTTTAATTCTTCCACATCATCCAAAGTTTCGCCGGGAAACCCTGTGATTAAAGTAGTACGCAAACAAAGCCCGGGTACTTTTTCCCGCACAGTGTAAATAAGGTCTTCCATTTCGGCGCGGGTAATCTGGCGTTTCATGGCAGTTAACATCCGGTCAGTTGCGTGCTGCAACGGCATATCCAAATAACTACAAATATTCTCGCGCTCGCGCATCACATCTAAAATTTCAAGGGGAAATTTAGAGGGATAAGCGTAATGCAACCTGATCCATTCCAGCCCTTTAATATCAGCCAGTCGATGTAATAATTCGGGCAACATTCTTTTTTTGTAAATGTCAAGCCCGTAATAGGTAAGCTCTTGTGCGATGAGCATGATTTCTTTAACGCCAATCTGCTCAAGCTTTTCAGCTTCTTTAACTATCTCTTCGATTGGCTTGCTCAAATGGCCACCGCGCATTAAAGGAATCGCGCAAAAGGCACAGGTTCGGTTGCAACCTTCAGAAATTTTTAAATAAGCGTAATGTTTTGGGGTTGCTAAAAGTCTTTCGCCCAGCAATTCGGTTTTATAATCTGCATCAAATTGTTTTAATATTGCGGGCAATTCCATCGTGCCAAAAAAAGCATCCACTTCAGGGATTTCTTCTTCCAGGTTATTTTTATAGCGCTCGCTTAAGCAACCGGTCACATACACCTTGTCAAGCTTGCCGCGTTTTTTTAATTCTACCTGTTCTAAAATGGTATTTACGCTTTCTTCTTTGGCCTTGTCAATAAAACCGCAGGTGTTTACCACAACAATATTGTGATCGCGCTTTTTATTTTCGTGCACCACATCAATTTCGTTGGCATGTAACTGGCCGCTCAGCACTTCGCTGTCCACCATATTTTTACTACAGCCCAGTGTAATAATATTAACCTTGTCTTTTTTTAGAGTTCTCGCTTTCAAGTAAAATTTATTTTTTTGAAAAGAGTGCAAAGGTAAATGAGAAATGCAGAATGTAAAAATATGGATTCTGAAAGCATCCTACTATTTCTTAAACTTGTAACCTGAAACTACAATTTGAAACATTTTATTTTTCTGCCGTTCGGGCTGCTTGAGTTTTAAACTCAAATAAATTTTACGGGGGCTCAACATTCGGGCAAGCTCAATGGCACATTCACAGCAAGCCCGCCATCAGATGTTTCTTTATATTTATGGCTCATATCCTTTGCTGTTTCCCACATGGTTTTGATCACATCGCGCAGCGAAACTTTAGCAAAATCAGGTGTTCCCTGCAATGCGA
>MKRO01000066.1:3844-9276 GCA_001896965.1 Sphingobacteriales bacterium 41-5
GTCATACCGAGGTGATGTCCCATCGCAATTTCAGCCGCCATTAAACATTGCTTTTGCGTACCGCCCAACGCCTCCGTTAAAGCAGCCGCAGCCATTGACGATGAAACGCCAATCTCTGCCTGGCAACCACCCATTGCAGCCGAAATGGTGGAACCTTTTTTAAATGTGCACCCGATTTCCGAAGCAGTCATCAAAAACCTGATGATCTTTTCCTCATCATATTGATCACAAAAAATAATAAAATAATGAAGCACTGCCGGGATCACACCCGCAGAGCCGTTGGTTGGCGCCGTGACAACCCTGCCAAATGCAGCGTTTTGCTCGTTTACCGCCAGTGCGAAGCAATTCACCCAGTCGAGTGTGCGCATGAATGAATTACCTGTTTTTTTGATTACATCAATCCATTCTTCATAGTTATGATAAGGGTGGCCCGCTGTTAGATTTTCGTTTATTTCGGATGCGCGGCGCCGCACGCCAAGGCCTCCCGGCAAAACACCCTCGGTATGGCAGCCGGTGTACACACATTCTTTCATCACCTGCCAAATCTTTAAAACCCCTGCTTTTATTTCGGCTTCGCTGCGCCAGGCCTGCTCATTTTCGTAAACAATTTCGCTGATTGTTAACCCGGTTTTTATGCACCAGGCCAGCAAATCATCGGGGTGATTGATTGGAAAAGGTAATTGAACAGCCGATGCGGACTGGCCGAATTCGCCTTCTTTTTGCACAAATCCGCCACCAATCGAATAATAGGTTTCCGATTTATTTTCGCCATTTTCAAATTCTGCCAAAAAAGTAATCCCGTTCGAATGAAACGGCAATATTTCGGTAAAAAGGAATACAATATCGGTTTGAGGATCGAAGGAAACGTTTTTTACCCCGTTTAAACTGAGTTGTTTTGATTCGGCAATATTATTGATCGTTGCGCTAATCGAAGACACATCGAAGGTTACCGGATCAAACCCGCATAAACCTAATTGCACGGCAATATCGGTTCCATGGCCTTTGCCGGTTTTTGCGAGCGAACCATAGAGAAGGATTTTTATACTTTTCACCGAATCGGGGCCACCGTCCCCATTTAACTCATACAGGAATCGTGCCGCGGCTTTCCACGGCCCGAGTGTGTGCGAACTGGAAGGCCCCACTCCTATTTTCAGCATATCAAAAACCGAGATTGGTTCGTACATATTAAAATTTTATACCCGAAAATACAGTTTTACCACATCTATTAGCTACAAAAAAAGCCCCCTCCCGGGAGCTTTAGAAAAATTTTTGATTTGTTATTGAACGGACAACAATTCTACATAAAAATATAACGGCTGGTTGTTCACCTGGGCAAAGCGCGGATCATACACGCAGGAGTAAGCCAATTTAGACGGTGTAATGATTTTTATTTTCCCACCTGCTTTAATTTTTTGCAGCGCAATTGTCCAGGCAGGAATTACTCCATTCAAAGGAAAACGAACAGTCCCATCAAGGCTCTCATCAAATTTGGTTCCATTCATCAACCGGCCTGTGTAATTCACTGTTACATTGCTTGATGCTGTGGGCGTAGTGCCTGTACCCGGTTCTATAATTTGATATAACAAGCCACTGGCATCCTGTGTTGTAGCAATTGCGCTATCTGTGGCAAATTTTGTCATCACCGGCATTTCACTCTCCACTGTTTTGGCAGTGCAAGGCTCCGGTTGTTCATTTTTAAAACAACCCGTTAATAAAAATGTGCTAACGATGCTGATAGATAAATACTTCCTCATTATTTCCTTTCAATTACTGGTTACTTTTCACGTCAACCAAAGTGATTGTATTTACTAATTGAGAATTAGCCGGAACTGCGCCGTATCTTCCGTTACCGGGTTGACAGCCCAAACCATTTAAAGATGAAGGAACAATTACTTTCATCGACCCGCCCTTTTTTAATTGGGTAAAAATGGCATAGTCTGCTGATGTTGGGTTAAAATCACTAAGCTTCAACGGCCACCCTGCCTGGGTCACAGAAGCAGTACCTGAATCGATAAGTGTTCCGTTTAACAATCTTGTTTCTCTTTTAAATACAATTTGTGAATCAGCGGCCGGAGTACTGCCGCTTCCAAGGGTTTCCGTTCCCATATAAACATTGAAGGTTGAATTAAAATCAACATAGCTTAATGAAGGAGTAACCGATAGAAAGGAATCAATAACATGACGATCCTGGGTAAGGGAATTATCAGTACACCTGGGTGTATCATTTTTCATACATGAAACAAAAAATAACACACCTGAAATTGTAAATAACGGAACTGCAAAAAATTTTTTCATACTTTGTTTTTTAACGAATTTAATTAATCTATTGATTGTCAGTATTCTCTCGGGAAATCAACTCCTTATACCGGGTTTCATTGATATCCCACTTGTGGTAAGACGCAAAAACAGCCATAAACGCAACAATCAGTATGCCGGCAATTATTAAAATTATAAAAACAGACGGATCAGCATTAGCAACCATTGTTGCCTTTTTATACCATCCACTGAAGAAGTTGATAAATACTGCAACAACAATAATAATGCCTATCGGCAAGCCGGTTAACAAATGCCTGAATACCCTTTTCTTTCTTTTTCGTTCTTTGGCCCAATAATTAATAAACGATTCTTCTTCTTTTGTATACATAAGGGTGACGAATATAACGGGTTTTACCGATTATGAATAAAACTAATTATATTGCAACAATAATATATTCAAACGTGAAACTTTCGCCAATCCTTTCTAAATTTTTAGCAGCCAACAAACAATTGTCGTTGCCCGGCATTGGCACCTTCTACTCGGATGGGGCTTATAATATTGATGGTGATGAAAAAAAAGCTGATATTTTAAGCAATGTCACTTTTAAAAGGGAAAAAGTGACTAAAGCCGATGAAGAACTTATAGATTTTATTACCAAAGAAACAGGGAAGATGAGGGTTTTGGCCACATCGGACCTTTCTTCACAGCTCGAAGATGTTTCACAGTATTTGAACAGCGGTAAACCCTATTTTTTTACCGGCATCGGAACTTTAACCAGAAAACAAAACGGCGATTTTGATTTTCATCCTCAAAAATATGGTTCGTCCGCCGAAAGCAAAAAGGAGACCCCCATTACCGAGAAAAACTATGTACCGAAATCGTACATAGATGGTGTACCAAGAAGCGGCAAAAACATAAAGCCTGCCATAATAATTATTACCCTTTCTTTAATAGCAATTGCTGCCACAGTTTTGTTCTACTTAAAGAGCCAGGAAAAACAGGGAGAAAATGAGGAAATCGTTGCCGAGGATGCGAAAGTGCAGCCGTCAACTACGTTAGCTGACACAGCCACTTCCGTTGGGAAAGACCGCGTTTCTCCCCCGGCTAATTCTGCTTCCGGCGTTTATACTTACGTGTTGGAAATTGCGAAAGAGCCGAGAGCTTCAAAGAGATTTAACCAGCTAAAAACAATTAACTGGCCCGTGGAATTGGAAAATGTTGATTCGGTAAATAAAAGAATTGTCATGAAACTCAATTCACCGGATACTACCAGAATGAAAGATTCTTTGCGCATTTTAAGCGGCCGGAAGGTTTGGATCAGCCGTTAAATAAATAGCGCGGAGTGAAATGCATCGGCGCCACTTCGTCACCATCAGCTCATTTTTATTACAGAACATGTTTTTCTACAGCCCCTGAAAATTTATCGGAGCTTTTAAACTCAGTCATTTATCTTTTGGGAGTGGTTATAATTTGAATTATTTTTCAGTGGGATTGACCGGGTTTTAAGGGCAGGAATACAACCACTGACCCGGGTAAAAAGTCATAGTATTAAAGAGTTTATGAAAAAGTTATTATTTATTTCGCTGTGTATCATTTTCTACACATCGTGCGCCTCCTCGCAAAGCGCGGTAATTAATCGTGAAGCACAACAAAAGGTTGACAAAGTGAAAACGCTTATTAACCTAACGGATGAGCAGGAGAAAAAAATGGTAGGTATTGAACAAGAGTTTATAGCAGGTGCGAAAAAACTGAATTACTCGGCTACCTATAGTTCCAGACTGGGTGCTCTTAAAGATAAACGGGATACTCAATTAAAGAATATACTCACGCGAGACCAATACATCAAACTTGGAATTGTTGAAAATGATAAAATTAAAAATGTGCCGGTAAGGTTTTAAAAAAAGCAGGATATGGACATCCTGCTTTTTTAATGAATATAAACTCATCTTATTTGAAATTGCCTTGCTTTAACATCATAATTAACTCACTTCCTTTTTGTCGTAGTTCCTTAGGAGGTATTAACTGAACTGACTCTTTCAATCTTGCGTCAACAGGATCGAATAGATTACTTTCCCTAAATCCATAAACATTTCTTGGTAAGGTTGCGGCTGCCGCCCCCGAAACCGGAATACCCGTAATTAATGAGATCGCCTTCGCTAACAAATAATCATTTCTGTCACCTAATTGCTTCCAGTTGCGGGTATCATTTTCCTGACTGGTAACAACCTCGTTCGGCACAAGATGGCCGGGACTGACAAAGTCTGCGCCATTTTTGTCAGTATACTTTGCTACAATCGGCTGCATACCCCATTTTTTTAAAGCAAACTTATCTTCGTTTGACATTTTAGTAGCATCATACACTGTTACTGCTTTATCATTATGACTATCATAAGCGTGAATCGTCCAAGACCCGGTGAATTTACCACCGGTGTTACTACCGATATGAATGACGTTCATATAGGGTTTGAGACAAAAGGTAATTAACTCGGCAGCCGAATAAGAGTCATTGGTTGCGATGATGTACACTCGGGGGAGGTTTAAATTCGCCCCAAGCGGGTCTAATCCTTTGCTTGAAACACCAAGAACGTCTTTCCTCGTCCAGCCTCTTTGATCGAATAACTGGTTAATTGCATCGTTATAGGAAAGAATGGTAAAATCAGACTTGCTTTGCACCGGGCCTTGAGGAGCAATCAGCGACGCCAAAAAGCTCGCCGCTGAAATAGCCCCGCCATGGTTATATCTCAAATCCAGTACAAGATCGTTAATGCCCGCTGTTTTAAATTTGGTAAAGGTTTGGTACAACCTGTCATTAAATTCACCAATAAAAGACGCATAAAACAGGTATCCTATTTTTTTACCATTAATTTCATAAATACTGTCTTTCAATACCGGATTTGTTTGAATTTGAGCCGGAGATACAATCTTTGTTGTTGGATTTTGATAATTCTGATCCTCTACCGTTACTGTAATTTGATCGGCACCATACAACTTCTGGTAATAGCCTGATGCTGTGGTAGAACTGACAATATCGTTCCCATTAATCTTTGTGATAACATTTCCTCTAACAATGCCTGCATTAGCTGCCGGCGTATTTGGATACACAAACTTTACGAACGCTACAATTTTTGTTCTGGCCTGGTCTGCCCACAGTAAGCTTAAATTCCAACCAAAATCA
>MKRO01000066.1:9287-20693 GCA_001896965.1 Sphingobacteriales bacterium 41-5
AACAGGAGTCCCGGAGAAGTCCGCAAGTAATGCGTCCACGTCATCTGTGATCCAGGACCAACCCATTTCTTTATCTTTTGCGTTCAACAGGGTTTGAAAATAGGCTTGGGGGTCTGTGGAAGATGTTGCGGGCTTTTTACCCGCCATTTCAGCTGCCCACAAATAGTAATTTGACATTCCGTCATACACAAATTGCGAAACAACAGGCACTTTTGTGACAATAGTAGTGTCCTTAGGCTTGTCTATATTGCGGCGGCAAGAGGTTGTGGAAACAGAAAATGAAATCATCAGGGATGAAATCAAAACAAAGAGTAGTAATTTTTTCATTGAAACATTGCGTTTAAAAAAGATTTTTAAAAACAAATCTAATCTCATAGATTATTGTTCGAGCAAAAATATAAAAATTTAACAGCATTTATTAAGAAATTATATTTTGCCTGTTCGGGCATTTTGGTTTACTTTTCAGGGATTTTTTTTGAAACTAATCCAGCTCAAATGTCAAAAACTGATTTAAGAAGAAAAGAGCAGGCTCTGGAATATCACGCAAAGGGAAAGCCTGGCAAGATTGAAGTCATTCCAACCAAAGAAACCAAAACTCAGCGGGATCTCTCATTGGCCTATTCGCCGGGAGTTGCAATTCCCTGCCTTGAAATTGCCAGAAACGTTGATGAGGTTTATAAATACACAGCAAAAGGAAACCTCGTAGCCGTAATTAGCAACGGCACCGCCGTTCTTGGCCTCGGTAACATTGGGCCGGAGGCAGGCAAACCTGTGATGGAGGGCAAGGGCGTTTTGTTTAAAATATTTGCCGACATTGATGTATTTGATTTGGAGATCAACGAAAAAGATCCCCAAAAATTCGTTGAAATTGTAAAAGCCCTGGAACCTACATTCGGCGGGATCAATCTTGAAGACATTAAAGCACCGGAATGCTTTTACATTGAACACGAATTAAAAACGCAGCTCAAAATTCCCGTAATGCACGATGACCAGCACGGTACCGCCATCATTAGCGCTGCCGCATTGCTGAACGCCCTTGAAATTCAGGGAAAGAAAATTGAAAAGGCAAAATTTGTGGTTAACGGTGCCGGCGCTGCCGCAATGGCCTGCGTGATGCTTTATCAGGACATGGGCGCGAAGCCCGAAAATTTCATCATGTTTGACAGTAAGGGCGCACTGCACAAGGGCCGGAAAGAATTAGACAAATTCAAATCGAGATTTGCGACGGCAGAAAAAGACCTCACGCTCAAGCAGGCAATGAAGGGCGCTGATGTTTTTATCGGCCTGAGCGCAGGCAATATTTTAGATGCGGCCATGATCAAAAGCATGGCAAGAAAGCCCATTGTGCTGGCAATGGCCAACCCCGATCCTGAGGTTTCCTGGGAAGTAGCGACATCAGCAAGAAAGGATATTATTATGGCCACCGGCCGAAGCGATTATCCTAATCAGGCCAATAATGTATTGGGCTTCCCTTATATTTTTCGTGGAGCGCTTGACGTGCGGGCACAGCAGATTAATACAGAAATGAAACTCGCGGCGGTGAAAGCGTTAGCCGATCTGGCTAAAACAACTGTACCAGATATTGTAAACCTCGCTTACAACGAATCAAACATTACGTTCGGGCCAAATTATATTATTCCAAAACCATTAGACCCGCGCCTACTTTCAACGGTTGCGCCTGCGGTTGCAAAAGCCGCAATTGATTCGGGTACAGCAAAAATTAAAATAACCGATTGGGATAAATATGCCGAAGACCTGAACAAAAGGCTCGGCCTTGATAATCAGGTGTTGCGCGTAATGGGATCAAAGGCCCGCAGCGCACCAAAACGCATCGTTTTTGCCGAAGCAGAAAATCTCAATATTTTAAAAGCAGCTCAAATAGTTTTGGATGAAGGAATTGGTTTCCCAATCCTTTTAGGCGATCAAAAAAATATACATCGTATGGCTACGGAAGCAAGGATCGATCTGTCAGAGATGACAATAATTGACCCGCGTGATGACAAAAACAAAAAACAACGCGAAGATTATAGCCGGGTGTTTTTCGAAAAAAGATCCAGAAAGGGCTATACAAAAGATGAAGCCCTGGTCGTTATGCGAAACCGCAACCATTTTGGATTAATGATGGTTGAACTGGGCGACGCCGATTGCATGATCTCGGGCCTTACAAAAAAATACTCCGAAACGTTAAGCCCTGCGTTGCAAATCATCGGTACCGAAGAAGGTGTGAATAAGGTAGCCGGTATGTATTTAGTAATGACTAAAAAAGGCCCGCTATTTTTAGCCGATACAACAGTTAATTTCAATCCTACGGCTGAAGAACTCGCCGAGATTGTCTTATTAACGGCGCGCGAGGTAAGTGCCTTCAATATAGAACCGCGTATCGCCATGTTAAGTTATTCAAATTTCGGAAGCAGCAAAACGCCCGAAGCACAATTGGTAGCAAAAGCAAGAAATATTGTTAAACAAAAAAATCCTTCTTTAATTGTTGACGGGGAAATGCAGGCGAATATCGCATTGAATAATAATTTGTTGAAAGAAATTTACCCGTTCAGCGAATTGGTTGAAAAAGACGTGAACACGTTAATCTTCCCTAACTTAGCATCCGGAAACATAGCCTATAATATTTTAAAAGAAATAGGTTCAACTGACGCCATTGGCCCCATCGTTTTGGGATTGAAAAAACCGGTGCATGTATTGCAGTTAGGAAGTACGGTTACAAATATTGTGAACATGGCTATGATAGCAGTAATTGATGCGCAATTAAAATCAAAAAACAAAAGCGGCGGTACCAAAAAAGTACGAAATAAATAAATATTGTAAAAAGTAAAACTGAATCACTTTGAAGATCATCAGGGAATTTGGCGGGTTTATACAAATGTTTGGAGGAATGTTTCGCGCCCCCGAAAACAAAAAAATGTTCTGGAACCAGTTCATGCTGCAATGCAAAGACATTGGTGTTGGATCGTTAGGAATCATTGTTATTATTTCCACGTTTATCGGGGCAGTATCTACTTTACAAACCGCCTATCAATTAGTTTCGCCAATTATCCCGAAAGAAACAATCGCGCAGATTGTAAGAGATACGGTTATACTTGAGTTTGCGCCCACACTTGGCTGTATTGTGTTAGCGGGTGTTGTGGGCAGTAAAATTGCCAGTGAACTCGGAAACATGAGGGTGAGCGAACAGATTGATGCGCTCGAAATAATGGGCATCAATACAAAAAACTATTTAATACTGCCTAAAATACTGGCAGGCACACTCACTATTCCAATGCTCATTGTAATTGCAATGGTGCTGGGCATTTGGGGCGGCCGCCTGGCTGGGTCGGCCGCAGGTATTATTGACCCAACCATTTATGATAAAGGTTTGATTTTAGGTTTCAACCCCTACAACGTTTATTTTGCATTAATAAAAAGTTTTGTTTTCGCTTTTTTAATAACCGCTATTCCATCATTTTACGGTTATAATGTAAAAGGCGGCGCTTTGGAAATAGGCCTTCAGAGTACGCGCGCAGTTGTTGTTTCCTGCGTTTTATTATTGTTTGCCGATTATATTTTATCAGCATTATTACTTTAAATTCCCTGCTTTCAAATGATTGAGATAAAAAATTTAAAAAAGAGTTTTGGTAGCAAAGAGGTGCTGAAAGGTGTAAACGCTGTTTTGGAAGATGGCAAATGCAACCTCATTATCGGGTCGAGCGGTAGCGGTAAAACCGTTTTCATGAAATGCATGGTGGGCCTTATTAAACCCACGGAGGGTGAGGTATTATACGACGGCAAAGACTTTATTCATATTTCATTAGAAGAAAAAAAAGAGATACGAAAACAAATTGGTATGCTCTTTCAGGGATCGGCATTGTTCGACAGCCAAACCGTTGGCGACAATATTATGTTTCCCCTGCACATGTTTACCAACGACAAGTTATCTGCCAAAAAAGACCGCGTACGCGAAGTTTTAAAACGAGTGAACCTTCAGGAAGATGCATACGGCAAATTCCCTTCTGAAATAAGCGGTGGTATGCAAAAACGTGTGGCGCTGGCCAGGGCAATCGTGCTGAACCCACGCTACTTATTTTGCGATGAACCTAACTCGGGCCTTGACCCGCAAACATCTATTGTGATTGATAAGCTGATACAGGAGATCACGCAAGAATATGATATCACTACCATTGTAAATACCCATGATATGAATAGCGTAATGGAAATTGGCGACCACATCATTTATATGCATCAGGGTGAAAAAGAATGGGAAGGGAACAACAAAGACATTATATTTAGTAAAAGTGAAAAACTGAACGATTTTATTTTTGCATCCGAATTTTTGAAAGACGCCAAAAATATGAGGAACATTAAAGAAACCGGCGAACTGCCAGACGATATTTCGGATGATATTAAAGAAGCGATTGAAGAAAAATTCAATATTGATTTAGATGGCGACGGCATTGTTGGCAGCGAATAAATTCTGATTGCACGGTTCACCACAAAAATTATACATTTGCCGCATTCCAATTAAACACAAATAATTTATGTCAGTTTTAGTTAACAAAGATTCTAAAGTTTTAGTTCAGGGTTTTACGGGTACTGAAGGCACATTTCATGCAGGCCAAATGATCGAATACGGAACCAATGTTGTGGGTGGCGTTACTCCCGGAAAAGGGGGCAACACGCATTTGGATCGCCCCGTTTTTAATACGGTTGGTGATTGTGTAAAGGAAACCGGTGCCAACGTGAGCATCATTTTTGTGCCGCCCGCCTTTGCCGCTGATGCAATTATGGAAGCCACCGAAGCGGGAATTGCTCTAGTGGTTTGTATTACCGAAGGTATCCCCGTTCAGGACATGGTAAAAGTGAAAAATTATTTGTTGGGAACTAAAACGAGGCTTGTTGGCCCTAACTGTCCCGGGGTAATTACCGCGGGGGAATGCAAAGTGGGTATTATGCCGGGCTTCGTTTTTAAGCACGGTAGAATTGGGATTGTATCAAAATCAGGAACACTGACTTACGAAGCTGCCGACCAGGTTGCAAAAGCAGGGTTGGGAATCAGCACTGCAATTGGAATTGGCGGCGACCCGATTATTGGCACCACTACCAAAGAAGCTGTTGAATTGTTCATGAACGATGACGCCACCGACGCAATCGTGATGATTGGTGAAATTGGAGGTGGCATGGAAGCCGAAGCCGCGCGCTGGATTAAAGACACCGGAAACAAAAAACCGGTGGTTGGTTTTATTGCCGGGCAAACCGCGCCTCCCGGGCGCCGCATGGGCCACGCCGGTGCCATTGTTGGTGGCGCAGATGATACCGCTGCCGCTAAAATGAAGATCATGGAAGAATGCGGCATTCATGTAGTAAGCAGCCCCGCCGAAATTGGCAGCAGGATGGCTGAAGTGATTGGTAAGAAATAGCGAAAGAAGGAGGCTGCAAAACTTTTCGTAATAGTTTCAGTCAATTGATTTTTAAATAATTTTAGGTTAGGTTTTGTTTAATAAGCAAGCCTGACCTTTTTTTATGGATTTGAGATGTGAGAAATCTTTCATCTGCCTGCTGTACACCGCCTTAAAAAATTTTCCCGTTTCCCGCTTTTATTTGTAGGTTTGAAAAACGAGAAGAAAACTTGTGCGGGTTGTTGTTTGTTGGCGGTTCATTTTTTATCCCCGCTAATAAAATACCCCTAACATCGTGCGCTACGTATGGGTAAATTGCTAATCAGGCAAATCATTTTAAAACACCAATTTTATGACACCTGAAATTGATCGATCCAAAGGCCCCGGAGTTTATTTCCCGCCACCTCTTCTTTATGTTTTGATATTTTTGGCTGCTATTTTCATTCAAAAGAAAGTTCCATTACCCGACAGGCTATTTCGCCTGCCCGTGCTAAAAATTCAGGGGGTTGTATTTTTAGTATTATCCCTCTTTTTTCTTGTAAGAAGCTTACGACAATTCTTTTTAACAAAAAACTCTGTTGTTCTTATTAAGCCGGCGACTTCATTACAAACAACAGGAATTTATGCAATTACCCGAAACCCAATGTATGTGGGATTAGCAATCGTTTATTTAGGCATTACCTGTTTCATTGGAAATTGGTGGAATATCATTCTTCTGCCGGTGCTTATTTTAATCGTTCAGGAATATATCATCAAAAGAGAGGAAAGATATTTGGCAATTGAGTTTAGAGAAGAATATGAAAAGTATAAAAGTAAAGTAAGAAGGTGGTTGTAAACTAAGTTAGTAGAGGCCTTAAACTATCAACAATCATATTTAAAAAAGTAGTGCTGACGAAAGTATTTGAACACTTGTCCCGCTATCAACTTTTGTATAGTTTATTAGACCGACGTTTTCAAATTCTGTGCCTTCACAAAAATGCATAACATTACCCGCAATGGAAATAAATACGCAATCAAAACAAGCAAATAAACTAATCTTTTGGGGTTTATTTCTTTTTCTGTGCGGACTTTTAGCCGGTCTATTTGTCCAAAACATGGCAAATCCCCGTATGGCACTTTCTGCTCACCTTGAGGGTGTAATGAACGGTATGTTTTTAGTTTTATTAGGACTTATTTGGAAACGGTTAATTCTTTCCAAAACGCTACTAAAAGCTACTTTCTGGTTGGTGGTTTATGGAACATTTGCAAATCTTATAGCTGTAATTATTGCTGCCCTAACTGGATTTGGGAAAATGATGCCCATTGCTGGTGGTCAGGAAGGATCAAAGGCATTTGAAACGCTGATTTCGTTCTTGCTGATATCTCTCGCCTTATGTATGCTTGCAGTTTGTATCATTGTATTGATTGGTTTTTACAGACACATGCAGCAACGGGAGGCAAATGCATAAATCCACTCATCAATATACATGCCCTATAACCCATGGATTAATCAATTCCAATCATAGCCCCCGGTTTAAACCGGGGGCTATGATTGGAATTGAAACCAACCAAACCGTTTCAACGATTTGGAATAATTTTTATTTCCCGCCCGAATGCTAAGCCCTGAAACATTCGACATCACCATTTCTCAAAAACCACCACAAGGTTTTATACAAATCGGCGTCCTATATTATCGTACTAACTTAACTTTATCACTGAACTAAACCTTTTCATTTTGAGAAAGAACCTGATCGTTTACCTCGCAGCGGTTATAATGGTATTATTTTCCTGCGGCACCAAAACTAAAGAACCGGCAGGAGGCGGTAAAAAACGGCCAGCACCCAAGGTTGACGGATTTGTTATTAAAACGGAGGCTTTTTCTGAAACAATTGAGGTTCCGGGAAGCGTGGTGGCTAATGAAGTTACCGAAATTCATCCTGAGGTTTCGGGCAGAATTGTGAGCCTGAATGTACGTGAAGGGCAATACGTGGGCAGCGGCGCCGTTCTTGCCAAAATTTACGATGGCGACCTGCAGGCCCAGCTACGAAAATTGCAATCGCAGTTAAATACAGCCCGGCTGAACGAGAACCGCGCCGCTCAGCTTTTAAAAATACAGGGCATCAGCAAAGAAGAATATGACGGAACGCTCTTGAACGTGCGAAATATTGAAGCCGATATGGCCATCATCAGAACCGACATTTCGAGAACCGTGGTGCGCACCCCGTTCAGCGGTAAAATGGGTTTAAAAGGCATCAGCCCGGGCGCTTATGTTACACCGGCATCTGTAATCGCCACCATCAATCAAACCAGCACCTTAAAACTCGATTTTTCTGTTCCCGAAAAATACACCAGCCGAATTTATAACGGGCAAATTGTAACATTCACTACTGACGGTAACGATCGCGAGTATGCTGCCCGCGTTGCCGCAACTGAATCAAATATCAACGAAACCAACAGAAGCCTTACCATCAGGGGCATTGTTAACGGAGGGACTGCGGGGCTGGTACCCGGTTCTTTTGCGAAAGTAAAAGTGCAGTTTTCGCCAAAGAGCAATGCGATTTTTGTTCCCACAAATGCCATCGTTCCTACGGCAAAGGGCAAACAGGTAATTCTTGCGGTTGATAGCATTGCTGTATTCAACAATGTGGAAACGGGCATCAGGGATTCATCGCGTATTGAAATCCTATCGGGGCTGAAATCCGGCGACACAGTACTGGTTTCCGGCATTATGGCTACAAAACCAAATGATAAAATTGCTATTGGCAGGATCGTCAATCAATAAATTTCAAACTTTTTAAACCTACAAATTGAATATTTCCGAACTGAGTTTACGACGCCCCGTGTTGGCTGTAGTTATGAACGTCATAATTATAGTATTCGGCTTGATCGGATTCAGGTCACTCGGCGTACGCGATTATCCTGCCATTGACCCACCCAATATCAGTGTACGTACGAGTTACGCCGGTTCAAATGCAGATATCATCGAAAGCCAGATCACCGAGCCGCTGGAAAAAGCCATTAACGGAATTGCCGGTGTAAAAAATATCACCTCAAGCAGTAGCAGCGGCACCAGCTTTATCAATGTTGAATTTGAATTAGGCTCCGATCTCGAGGCCGCGGCAAATGATGTACGGGATAAAGTATCTTCGGCGCAGCGCAACCTTCCCCCTGATCTTGATGCGCCCCCGGTAGTAAGCAAAGCCGATGCCAGTGCCGATTTCATTCTTTCCATGACAGTGCAAAGTACAACCCGCAATGCAATGGAAATAACGGAATATGCAAACAATAACCTTTTGGAAAGATTGCAAACGATTCCCGGCGTTAGCAGTATTGGCATTTGGGGAGAAAAAGCTTTCTCAATGAGAATCTGGCTCGACCCCAATAAATTGTCGGCTTTTCAACTGACGCCCGGGGATATTCAGGCTGCGCTTCGCCGGGAAAATGTAGAACTTCCGTCGGGTAAGATTTATGGTGATAATACTGAACTTGCCATCAGAACCTTTGGCCTTCTTGATACGGAAGAAGAATTTCAAAATCTGATCATAAAAAACGTGAACGGCGCAGACGTCAAACTTAAAGATGTTGCTAACGTTGTACTTGCCCCTGATAACGAAGAAAGGATTTTAAGAGAAAGCGGCGTACCAATGATCGCGCTTGCCGTTACGCCACTCCCCGGCGCTAATTATGTTGAGATCGCCGACGAATTTTACAAAAGATTTGAGGACATTAAAACCGAAGTTCCCAAAGATATTACCCTTAATATTGCTTTGGATCAAACAAGGTTTATCAAACAATCCATCCTCGAAGTTGAGGAAACACTAATGATTGCAGTTGCCCTCGTTGTCATCATTATTTATTTATTTTTTAGAGAAGGGCTGATGGCGATAAGGCCGTTGATCGACATTCCGGTGTCCCTTATTGGCGCATTTTTTATTATGTACCTGATGGGGTACTCTGTTAATATTCTCACGCTGCTTGGTGTTGTGCTTTGTACGGGGCTTGTGGTAGATGATGGAATTGTTGTAGCCGAAAACATATATAAAAAATTAGAAGAAGGCCACGGCAAGTACAAAGCCGCTTTGCTGGGTTCCAAAGAAATCTATTTCGCTGTAATCGCTACATCTATTACACTGGCAGTTGTGTTCCTGCCCATTCTTTTCCTCGAAGGTTTTGTAGGCAGCCTTTTCCGTGAGTTCGGTATTGTAGTGGCCTCTGCTGTGTTGATCTCAGCATTTGTGTCGCTTACGCTAACGCCTGTATTAACAGTTAAACTTTCAAAAAAGGACGTCCACAAACACTCAAAATTTTACACCAAAACCGAACCATTTTTCAGGTGGATGGAAGATTCCTACGGGCGCACGCTCGCAGCTTTTATGAAAATAAGATGGGTGGCATGGGTTATTGTTGGTATTTGCGGCATCATTATTTATATCATTAGTAAAAATATACAGTCAGAGCTGGCGCCGATGGAAGATAAAAGCCAGTTCAGGCTTACAATGACCGCGCCGGAAGGGACATCATTTACCGCCATGGACCGGTTTGTCGTAAAGGTGAGTAGTTTCATTATGGATTCGGTACCTGAAATGAAAGTGATGCTTTCCAACACCGGGACAGGTGGCGGTGGCAGTAGCGTAAACTCTGGCTGGATAAGGGTTTTATTGGTTGATCATAACGAAAGGGAACGATCACAGCAGGAAATTGTGGACATGGTGAACCGTAATGTTTCAAAATTTCAGGAAGGGCGGGTTTTCGCACAACAGGACCAAACCATACAGGTTAACCGCCGCGGCGGCCGCGATGTGCAATTTGTACTTCAAAATAATAATTTCGAAAAACTCACCGAAATGCTTCCTAAGTTTTTAGATGAAGCGGGGAAAAGTAATGTGGTAACGCAGGTTGATGCAGACATGAAATTTAACAAACCTGAGCTTCGCGTGCATGTTGACCGTGCAAAAGCCGCTACCTTGGGCGTTACAGTTGCTGACGTATCGGAGGCTTTACAAATTGCTTACAGTAATCGTCGTTTAGGATATTTTAATCGCGATGGCAAGCAGTACCAGGTTTTGGCGCAGGTTGATTTGTCAAACAGGGATGACCCGGAAGACCTGAAGAAAATTTTTGTTAGAAATAGCACCGGGCAAATGATCAGCCTCGACAACGTAACGTCAATCGAGGAGTCAACAACCTACCCTACCATTTATCACTTTAACCGATATAAATCGGTTACCATATCAGCAGGCCTGGCGCCCGGCCATACCATTGGCGACGGCGTTGATGAGATGAACCGCATTGCCGATAAACTTCTTGACGATACATTCGCTACTTCATTAAGCGGTGCTTCGCGGGATTATGCCGAGAGCAGCAGCAATACAATGTTCGCGTTCATGCTGGCGCTGGGGTTAATTTTTCTCATTCTCGCTGCGCAATTTGAGAGCTTCATTGATCCCGTCATTATCATGATCACCGTTCCGCTGGCGATCGCCGGGGCCTTCCTTTCGCTGTGGGTGTTTGGCCACACACTCAATATCTTCTCACAAATAGGCATGATTATGCTGATAGGGCTTGTTACAAAAAACGGGATATTGATTGTGGAGTTTGCCAATCAGAACCGAAAAAAAGGAATGCAAAAAAAAGAAGCCGTTTTATATGCGGCCGAAAAAAGGCTCCGGCCTATCTTAATGACAAGCCTCGCAATGGCGCTTGGCGCATTACCCATTGCACTTTCGCTGGGCGCTGCCGCCACAAGCCGCATCCCGCTTGGTATTGTAATTGTTGGTGGCGTAATGTTTTCTCTCGTGTTGACACTTTACGTGTTGCCTTCAATTTACACTTATCTTTCATCTAATACAAAAGGCCAGGAGTTTGAAGATGTGCTAAAAAAGGAAGAAGCTGAAATTCAAAAAAAGAATGGAACTAATGTACAGCATTCGTAAAATATTTTTACTACAGTTTTTCGTTATTACCACTACGTTCTCGTTGAACGCCCAGCGAATATTAACGCTTGAGGAGGCAATTGCCACAGCTCTTGAAAACAATTACGACA
>MKRO01000067.1:0-1199 GCA_001896965.1 Sphingobacteriales bacterium 41-5
TTGACATTGTTATAGTTTTTAATTGTTTTTACTTAATATTTACTTATAAAATCAACCAGTGTTGATTTATTTCACATTTTCGCATTCTTTAAAATGAGCCGTTTATGAGTCCCGATAGCTTTCGGGATGAACAACGGATCTCATTTTGAGCCGTTGATGAGAATTGAACTCACGACCTCTTCCTTACCAAGGAAGTGCTCTACCACTGAGCTACAACGGCTTTTGCAGTTGTGAGCCGTTCCGTCTCACATCAACTTCTTAAAAAACTTAAGCAGAGCGGGAGACGAGGCTCGAACTCGCCACCTATAGCTTGGAAGGCTATCGCTCTACCAAATGAGCTACTCCCGCTTGTTTTTGCTATCGCTCTACCATCCCGATAGCTATCGGGAGCGCTACTCCCGCGAATAATTAGCCAATTAGCTAATTTGAAAATTTGAAAATGGAAGCAAAGCTGCCAGTTTCCAAAAAATTACAGAGAACTGAGAACAATTGTCAAATTATCAAATTGATAAATTCTATAATTGAACTGTGGGCAGGGAAGGATTCGAACCTCCGTACTCGTGAGAGAACAGATTTACAGTCTGTCGCCTTTAACCACTCGGCCACCTACCCGGTTAAACAAAAGAGCCGAAGAAGGGAGTCGAACCCGCGACCTGCTGATTACAAATCAGCTGCTCTACCAACTGAGCTACTTCGGCTTATATAAAGAACTCAATTTTTATGGGTACAAAAAGCAATACAATGCTACCCCAAAAATTTGGAAGGCAAAGGTAAGGGGATTTTACAAACGAAAGAAATTTTGCAGATTTTTTTTATAACAATCAGTGTAAAAAATGCCCAATGATAAAGCAGCGACCCCTGTATGCAAAATAATTTTGTTTTTCGGCTTAGAAATGCCTTATAATTTATTAATTATTTTATCAACAATTCCATAGCTAATGGCCTCCTCTGCATTCATCCAGTAATCACGGTCAAAATCGCGCATAATTTCTTCGAAGGTTTTGCCGCAATTTTCAGCCAGTATTTTGGCGCCAATATGTTTCACGCGCTGCGTTTGCTTTGCCTGAATTTCCAGGTCGGTACTCACCCCGCGTATATAGCCGCCTAAGGAGGGCTGGTGAATCATTACTTCTCCATGAGGGTAAATAAAACGTTTGCCTTTTTTACCGCCGCTTAATAAAATACTACCCATGGATGCT
>MKRO01000067.1:1283-2124 GCA_001896965.1 Sphingobacteriales bacterium 41-5
AACCACGCCTCCGGGGCTGTTAATAAAGAATTTTATTTCCTCTCCGGGCTTATCAGCCTCCAGCAACAGTAATTTTGTAGTTATTTCTCTCGCGCTCTTATCATCTACCACGCCCCACAGGTACACCGCCCGTTTTTCAAAAAACATTTTCTCAAGGCGCTTGTTCAGCATCATCAGTTCATCCCTTTTGTCTTTTTCTTCGTCCTGAGGTTCATCATCGTCATCATCGCCCGCACGCAGGATAGGTTGTTGCCATTTATTATAAAAGTTCTTATTGTTCATTTTTGTCTTTTTAAATTTAACCAGGTGAAATTGCTTTTGCTGATTGCTTTTATTTCTTTTCTTTACGATGATTTACTACAAGCACCTCATCAATCAGGCCATAAGTTTTTGCTTCAGGCGCGGTCATCCAGTGGTCGCGCTGAAAATCTTTTTCAATTTGATCGATCGGTGTGCCAGAGTGCTGATGAACGATCTCATATAAATCAGTTTTCAATTTGCGAATCTCGTTCACAGTAATTTCTATATCGCTTGCCTGCCCTCCTATTGCACCGCTTGGCTGGTGCATCATAATTCTTGAATGTTTTAGTGCCGCACGTTTACCATTAGTGCCTGCTGCCAACAATACACAAGCCATTGAAGCCGCCATTCCTGTACAGATGGTTGCCACATCCGGGGTTACATACTGCATGGTATCATACAAACCTAACCCGGCATAAACGCTACCGCCCGGGCTGTTGATGTACATATTTATATCGCGAACGCGGTCGGTACTGTCTAAAAACAAAAGTTGCGCTGTAACGATATTCGCCACTTCGTCATTAATAGGATAACCGAGAAA
>MKRO01000067.1:2148-13494 GCA_001896965.1 Sphingobacteriales bacterium 41-5
TCATCAAACGACTGTAAACATCCATCACGGCAACATTCATCGGCCGTTCCTCAATAATATTCGGCGTGAGCCCGGTAACCACATATTTTTCGTAACTGTTAAGTGTGTTGCTCGAAAGCCCCCTGTGCTTCACCGCATATTTTTCAAATTCTGAATTAAAACTCATGAGTGTTATCTTTTAATTTCATAAACTGCTTTCATGGCAATTTGAGTACCAGTTAATGCATCAGGCTAAGGTAATCAAATATCTATCCATTTGCAAAAAAGCAAAATTTTGTGTCAAGATGACATAACCATATTTGAGATTTTGGATTTCAAATTAGAAATTTACACGTTATGCGATTATTAAGTATTGCTTCATTAAAAATTTTAGATGCCTGAATCTTATCTTTGAAGAGAGAAATAATAATTATGAAGCGCAAAGACTTTTTAAAGATCACAACCCCTGCTTTTTTATTGTTGGCGAACGGGCAATTTGTAAAAGCTAACGATTTTCTGAAAGATTTCGGAAAAACAAAAAAGCAGTTACGCTTTGTAGTCGCGTCGGACGGGCATTACGGGCAGAAAGGCACTGACTATGAAAATTATTTTGCGACTCTCGTGAGAAAGATCAACGAAGAACACCAAAAAGAAGCTTACGATTTTGCGATGATTAACGGCGACATCATTCACGACGATCCGAAATTTTTGCCGACCGCTAAAGCGGCTCTGGATAAACTAAAGATGAAATATTATGTAACCCAGGGAAATCACGATCACGCCAGCCCTCAACTGTGGCAAAGCGTTTGGAAAATGCCGATGAATTATGACTTCACCCTAAAAAATACGGCCTTCCTTGCTGCAACAACTTCAAACGAAAAAGGCGAGTACATCAGCCCGGATGTCAACTGGTTCAGTAAAAAATTATCTGAGCACAAAAACAAAAAGAACATTTTCATTTTTATACACATCAACCAGGCTAAGCTAACCACACACGGCATTAACAGCCCTGAATTTTTGAATGAGGTGTCAAAATACAAAAACGTTCGCTGCATTTTTAACGGCCACGACCATAACGAGGATGGCATTAAAACCTGGCAAAACCTGCGTTTTGTATTTGACACACATTTTGGCGGCAACTGGGGTTCGGCATACAGGGGCTACCGGGTTGTTGAACTAATGGAAGACAATAGCGTTTTGAGTTATGTGAAAAATCCGTTTAAGGCAATAACAGTTTTGTAATAATTGACAAATATCATTCGCAAGGCAAATTGCTTTTGTCGGTTAAATATTAAATTAACCCAAAACTTGAAGAGTGCCGATTAAAGCATTCTTAAAACTTCTCCTGATTGATCATTTTTTGGCTCCGTATTATTATACTGCTTTTCATTTCCCAATCCTCTTTTTTGTAACGTATTCACTCATAAAATCATTATCTTGCCAGCCAAATTATGAAGAGTATTATCATTGCAATAGACGGATGGAGCAGCTGCGGCAAAAGTACCATGGCCAAACAAATGGCTAAAGAACTGAACTACCTGTACGTTGACAGCGGGGCAATGTACCGCGCTATCACTCTGTATTTTTTGCGCCAGAGCGTTGACTTCGATAAACCAAAAGAAATCGAAAAAGCTTTAGCCGAAATTGAGCTCGACTTTCGCTACAATGAAACAAGCGGCCAAGCCGATATGTACCTGAACGATGAAAATGTTGAATACATGATCCGCGACCTGATCGTAGCCGAAAAAGTAAGCGAAGTGGCGGCGATTAAGGAAGTGCGCGAATTTGCTGTGGCGGCCCAGCAAAAAATGGGCGAAAAGAAGGGTGTTATTATGGATGGTCGCGATATTGGCACGGTGGTTTTTCCAAAAGCGGAACTCAAAATTTTTATGACTGCTGATAATGCAGTAAGAGTGGAACGGAGATTTAAAGAAATGATCGCAAAAAACCCGAATGTAACCATTGAAGAAGTGGCTGAAAATATTCAAATGCGGGATTATATCGATTCCAACCGTGAACACAGCCCGTTACGCCAGGCTGAAGATGCGATTGTGATTGACAACACGAACCTCACCCGCGAGCAACAACTTAAAAAAGCATTGGATCTTGCGAAACAAGCGATGAGATAAAAACCGTTCTTCCCGACAATTCAATTTTTTATCATTCCTGATAGTATCGTTTGATGCTATCATTTTTTTATCCCCCCAATCACTAAGCGCAATTTACAACATGTGAATGCCGGCTTCCTCGGCGTGCGCCCTCTCCCTATCGGGCCAAATACTCACCTGTACTTCACCAATGTGGCGGCCCTTTAACATAAACATGCAAAGCCTCGACTGGCCGATGCCTCCACCAATACTTTCAGGTAATTCGCCATGCAGCAACTGTTTGTGAAATAATAAAGATTTTCTGTGTTCACAATCTTTTTCTTTTAGCTGGTGCTGCAGTGCTTTTTTATCAACCCTGATACCCATTGACGAAACCTCAAAAGCACACTCTAAAACCGGGTTCCAAAGAATGATGTCGCCGTTCAATCCGTTATAACCATCATCATTTTTCGTACTCCAATCGTCATAATCAGCGGCGCGGCCATCATGGGGGCAACCATCGGAGAGTTTGCCGCCGATTCCAATAATAAACAGGGCGCCAAACTCTTTTGCAGCCTCATTTTCCCGCTGCTTGGCAGTTCTTCCGGGATATTTTTGCAACAATTCTTCGGCATGAATAAAAGTGATCTTTTCAGGCAAAGAAGTCATTATTTTTTTATAATGGTCATGAACAATTTGCTCGGTATGTTTGATGGCGTTATAAATTTTACTAACCGTTTTCTTCAAAAATTCGAGGTTGCGCTGTTCGGGCTCTATATGTTTTTCCCAATCCCACTGATCCACATAAATGGAGTGTATCGGGCTGTAATCCTCATCCGGGCGAAGGGCCCGCATATCTGTCACAATTCCTCTGCCAACCTCCACATCTAATTCTTTCAGGCGCATCCTTTTCCATTTTGCAAGCGAATGCACAACCACAGCAGGTTTCTCCTCAAGACATTTAATAGGGAATTTCACGGGCCGCTCCACGCCGTTCAAATCATCATTAATGCCTGTGCCGTCCAGCACAACCAGTGGCGACGAAACCTTCACAAGGTTCAACTCTTTAACCAATTCCGCCGAAAAGGTATCTTTAATAAGTGTAATCACCTGCTCCCGTTTCAAAATCTCCCTGTCCATCAATTATTCATTTTAAAAAATTCAACAAAATACCATTGTTGTTAGTAAAAAATAACAATGGCCGACAAAAATGCAGATTTTGTTCAATAATAAAAATTGTTTTTAACAGTTTTCGGAGATTTATGACAAAAATCACTGACTGAATGTTTATATTGCCTCTGAAAATTTTAAAGGATGAAGAAAATTGCGATCATTAACGGGCCAAACCTGAATTTGCTGGGGCAGAGAGAGCCGGGTATTTACGGCAACACGGGTTTTGACGATGCTTTAGAGAAACTTAAAAAAACTTTTGCCGAAATTGAACTCGATTATTTTCAAAGCAACATTGAAGGCGAGTTAGTAGGTGCCCTGCAAAAATTTGGCAATTACCATGGCATCGTTTTAAACCCTGCCGCTTACACGCATACTTCGGTAGCGATTGGCGATGCGATTGCTGCCATCAAAGCGCCGGTGGTGGAAGTTCACATCAGTAACGTGCATGCCCGTGAGGATTTCAGGAAAATTTCGCATGTAAGCGCCAAAGCGGCGGGTACAATTTGCGGCCTGGGATTGATGGGCTATCAATTAGCGATTGAATACCTGCTTAAAAAATAACTACCTGACCAAATAACTGCATTCGTGAGCAATACTAAAAACGTTTCGATCCTCAACGCAACGGTAATTGTTGCGGCGCTTGGCTATTTTGTAGACATATACGACCTGTTGCTTTTCGGTATTATTCGTATACCCAGTTTAAAAGACCTTGGCCTTAGCGCAGCAGAAATTACTACCAAAGGCGAAGGGATTTTGTGGTGGCAGATGATCGGGCTAATGATCGGCGGAATATTATGGGGCGTTTGGGGCGATAAAAAAGGCCGCTCGAGCGTTCTGTTCGGCTCTATTTTATTGTATTCGCTGGCGAATATCGCCAACGGCTTTGTACAAACCGTTGAGCAATATAAAATCATCCGTTTTATTGCGGGTATCGGGTTGGCCGGTGAACTCGGTGCAGGCGTGACGCTCGTAGCAGAATCTTTACCCAAAGAAAAACGGGGAATCGGTACTTCACTGGTTGCAGGTTTTGGGTTGACGGGCGCCATCTTTGCTTTTATAATGAAACAAAATTTTGACTGGCGAACCTGCTATTTCATTGGCGGAGGATTGGGTTTGATATTGCTGTTCCTCAGGGTTTCAGTTTTAGAATCGGGCATGTTTCACGAAATGAAGGAGAAGAAGGTAAAAAAAGGCAACCTGCTAATGTTTGTAAATGACCGGGGCAGGTTTAAAAAATATATACAAAGCATCCTCATCGGGCTGCCAACCTGGTATGTTATCGGCATACTTATTACGTTCAGCAAAGAATTTGGACAGGCATTTGGCATACCCGAAGAAATTGATCCCGGCAAAGCAATTATGTTCGGCTACGTCGGATTGGCCACGGGCGATATCACGATCGGCTTTGTAAGCCATTGGCTGAAAAGCAGAAAAAAGGCTCTGTATATTTTCTACGGGCTGACTGCTTTGTTTATAACCTTATTCTTCACCATTCAATGGAACGGCTCGCCAACGGTGATGTACCTGTTGTGTACGGCGCTTGGCTTTAGCATTGGCTTTTGGGCAATTTTTGTAACCATCGGGGCAGAACAGTTCGGCACCAACCTTCGCGCAACGGCCGCTACAACCATTCCCAACATGGTTCGGGGAATGTTGTCGCTCATCATCATTCCTTTATTTACCATGCTCCGCGAAATTAAAGGCGTGGGTTATGTGAATGGCGCCATCTACACCGGTATAATTATTTTCGGCATTTCTCTTCTCGCAGTTATCTACTCAAAAGAAACCTATCACAAGGATTTGAACTATGAAGAAATGTAGCGCTTATCTTTGCGGGTTATGGAAGTAGCAAAATGCATTGAAATTTTTCAGGAAAGCATAAACGCCTATCATGTTGTTGACAATGTTGACACAGAAATTCAAAACCCTTACCCGAAAGATACACTGGAACACCTGATGTATTTGAAAAATTGGGTAGATACCGTGCAGTGGCATCTTGAAGATATAATTCGCGATCCGCAAATTGAACCGGTAGCTGCGCTGAAACTGAAACGCCGCATTGATGCCTCCAACCAGCACCGCACCGACCTGGTGGAATTTATTGACAGCTGGCTTCTTCAATATTACAGTGATGTAAAACCTTTGCCCGAAGCAGTTTTTAATACCGAAAGCCCCGCCTGGGCGATCGACCGCCTTAGCATTTTGGAACTTAAGATCTACCACATGCAGCAGGAAGTAATGAGGCCTGAAGCATCTGCAGAGCATAAAGAAAAATGTCAGGCAAAACTTGACGTGCTTCTTACCCAGCGCGAAGACCTTTCAACAGCAATCCAACAATTATTAGCCGACATCGTCGCAGGCAAAAAATACATGAAAGTGTACAAGCAAATGAAAATGTACAACGACGAAAGCCTGAACCCGGTTCTATACCAGCAAAAGAAATCCTGATGGCAAAGCCGGAACATATTCTGATTCTCAGGTTTTCAGCTTTGGGAGATGTTGCCATGACTGTGCCTGTAATAAAATTGCTGCTAGCAAATTATCCGAACCTGCAGCTAACAATGGTCTCGGTTCCTTTTCATGAGCCTTTATTCAGAAATATTGAACGCCTGAATTTTTATGGTGTTGAGGTAAAAAAAGATTTTAAAGGCGTGAACGGCCTTTTGAAACTATCCAAAAAAATAAAGAAAGAAATTGCCTTTGACGCTGTTGCAGACCTGCACGATGTTTTAAGAACCAAGGTAATCAGGAAATTCCTTGCAGGGAAAACGGCTGTGATAAATAAGGGCCGCAAACAAAAGAAAGAACTTACACGAAAAAAAAATAAAAAGCTGCGCCCGCTTAAAACCGGTTTTGAAAGGTACGCCGATGTTTTTGCCGAATTAGGATTTCCCATTATTTTGAAAAAAGATGAAGGCATCACAAAGGCCTCCCCTTTAATTACCGAACTGCCTTTTGACGTAAAAGGCAAGAAATTAATTGGCATTGCACCGTTTGCCAAGCACGCTGCCAAAATGTACCCACTTGAAAAAATGCAAAAAGTAGTTAACCTGTTGCAGCAAAAGCCAGACACGCACATACTTCTTTTTGGCGGCGGGAATGAGGCTGGCGTTTTCGAAAACTGGAAAGCAGGGCATTCAAATATCAACGTGATCGCCGGTAAATATACATTTGACGAAGAACTGAACATTATCTCCCAACTTGATTTGATGGTGAGCATGGACTCGGCAAATATGCACCTCGCTTCACTTTATGGCGTTCCGGTCGTTTCAGTCTGGGGCGGCACGCATCCATATCTGGGGTTTTACGGTTGGGGGCAGGATATTGAAAACGCTGTGCAACTCGATATACCCTGCCGCCCATCTTCAGTTTTTGGCAATAAGGCCTGCTCCGCACACGGCGAAACGGGTTGTATGCAGGAGATCACTCCGGAGATGATAATCGAAAAAATTGACATGAATTTAGCATAACTATAATTTTCAAAATAATCAGGGCATACTAAATTCACGTACTTTTAATTGGTAGCTTTTAATTAAAATTTCTAATGAAAATTAATAATATTCTCCCTACTGCTTTTGCAGCAGTTTTTTTTCTTAGCTCATGCCGTACGGAACCGGTGATTCCACCTTCTGCCCCACCAACAGCCACTGGTTCGGAACTGCAGCAGATCGCAGATTCGGTTTATTTATTTTCAAGAGAAATTTATTTTTGGGATGAGATTCGTTTGCGTGCTTACGATTATGAAATTTTTAAACCGAGGGATTCTGTAAAAACCGGCGATGCAGTTGCCACGGCGAAGGCAGTTCTGGAAAAGGTTAAAAGTACAAGCACCAATAAAATGGACAAAAGTTTCAGCTATGCTACCGCTTTCGATGATGAAGCAGGTACAAGCAGTGTGGCACAAAATATTAATGATTACGGTTTTTATTTCAAAGCCGGATATTCAAACAGGCGAATCTACCCCGATTTAACCCTGAATAACCCATTTTTTTCAGGATTTTATATTAATTACGTTTATAAAAATTCAGATGCGGGCAAAAAAGGTGTGCAGAGAGGTTGGAAAATCTTGTCGATAAACGGAACAGACATGACAAAGATTACTCAGGCAGCTGTTTCGAGGCTGAACAATATGTTTTATTATGAAACCCTTAAAAATGCCGACATCGTTTTTCAAAGGCCAAATGCTCAAAACGATACTACAATAAACGTTGCGATTACCTCCTTCTCCCCCAATTCGGTTCTTTACAGGGAAAAGATTACAAGCAGCACCGGCAGAAATATCGGGTACCTGGTTTACAATTTTTTCGGGAAATACGCTGAAACAAAGGCCGAAATAGATGAAGCCATTCAATATTTCAAGAATCAGGGCGTAAACGAAATTGTGATTGACCTGCGTTATAACCGCGGAGGTTATACGCAAATGCAGGACTATCTGGCCAATAGTTTTGCGCCGGCTTCGGCCAACGGAAATGTGATGTATAAAATGCATTACAATGCAGACCTGCAGGCTGGGAATTATACTTTAATGCGCTCAAGGCATACTTATGACAAAGACTATTATTCAATTGCCCGCAATACCCATAATTTTTCCACGATTAATAATTTCAACACAACCAAGTTGTATGTAATTGTGGGCGAAAGCACCGCTTCGGCGAGCGAGCTATTTATAAACAGTATTCAACCCTATTTGAACTCTAATATCATATTAATTGGTGATAACAACACCTACGGCAAACCCGTTGGCTTCTTCCCGATTGATTTATTAAAGAAAGTTACCTTCTGGACTGTCTCTTTCGAAACCCGCAATAAAAATGAAGGTGCCGTGCCTTACAGTGGTTTTGGCCCTAATTACAAGGTATACGACGGTGTTGATAAACCCTGGGGCGATAAGGACGAGGACTGCCTGAAAGCGGTGGTTAATTTAATTGATGGCAAGCCGGCTGTTTCGGCTACTACCGAAACGCTGCCCAGAAACGTGACTCCTTTACTAATTAAGCAGAAAGAAATATTTGAACACAGTAACCTGCTATTGAGATAAAATCAGGGATTCTTTTTCTTGCGGACCTTTAACCCGCTTTTCTTTGGCTTTTCGGAAGCTTTGATTTTATGATCGTTTTGAATATAAACGGGCGGATTGTTTTTTGACGTTGGGATGAGGTTTTTACTGTTTTCCAATTCGATAAGCGATGCCCTGGCAGAATTGTTTTTGGGCGTATCAGGGGTTTGCGCCTGCACATCAACAAAAAACAACAGCGAAGCCGCAAAAATCATATTGCTTACAACTAATTTCATAACAGGTAGATGAAAACCCGTCACAAAAAGTTGGGCGATCTTTTAGGTAGCTTTCAACCTGAAATGCGCAATTTTCACATCTCCACACTTGCGCCCAGCCAGGCCATCACGCCCATTCCCAGTTCAATGCAATTTTCATCCACATCAAAAGTTGGCGTGTGAACGTTTCTTACGAGTGTTCCCTGCTTTTGTACGCCCAGCCTGTAAAAACAGCCGGGGATCAACTGCGTGTAATAACCAAAATCTTCAGCGCCCATCCTGATCTCTGTTTCGCCAACATTCTCCGCACCTGCAAATTCAATTGCTTTTACACGTGCAATGTCGGTTAGCGTTTCATTGTTGTACACGCTCGGGTAGCCAATATCAATGAGGAGATCAAGTTCACCGCCCATCGCTTCAACTAAATTATGAGAAATGGTTTTAATCAACTCATGCGCTTCAAAACGCCAGGCCTCATCCATTGCGCGAAAAGTGCCTTTCAGCTTTGCCGCGTTTGGAATTACGTTTGTGGTATTGCCGCTGTTAAAGGCAGTAATAGATAAAACAGAAGATTGCTGCGGGTTTTTCCTGCGGCTAATAACTTGCTGTAACGCAACCACCAGGTTAGAAGCAATCAGAATCGGGTCCACCGTCAAATGCGGAGATGCAGCATGGCCACCTTTTCCTTTAATAGTAAAATAAAGTTCATCGGCGCTGGCCATTACTTTTCCTTCTTTAAAACTGAGCTTGCCCGCTTCCAGCGAAGGATGAACATGCAGCCCGAAAATAGCTCCCGGTTTAGGATTTTCCAACACACCTTCCTTAATTAAAAGGCTCGCACCTCCCGGGTTTTTCTCTTCGCCGGGTTGAAAAATCAACCTAACGCTTCCCTCCCACTCATCTTTCAATTCAGCCAAAATTTTTGCCGCACCCAAAAGGCAGGAAGTGTGTACATCGTGGCCGCAGGCGTGCATCACACCCTCGTTCTGACTTCGATAAGGCACATCGTTCTCCTCGGTAATCGGCAGTGCATCTGTATCTGCGCGCAGCGCAATCAATTTTTTTTCCGGATTTTTCCCTTCAATCAACCCCACAACACCGGTGCCCGCTTTCACTTCAAACGGAATGCCCCACTCCCACAACTTTGCCTGTATAAATTCGCTGGTTTTAAATTCTTTATAGCTAAGTTCGGGGTTGGCGTGCAGATGCCTTCTTATTTCCACAAATTCGGGCGCATACTCTTTTGCCAATGCTTTTATCGTCTGTAACATTGGGCAAAAATAAGTGTAAAAAGGAAACGGAAAGGTTAAATTGAAAAGGCGATTTCAGACAAACAGCTTAACGATTTTAACCCCGCTGTTTTATTGTTGGATCTGTTGATAATTCAATATATCTACTCCAAATTTACCACAAAGGCAAGACTCTGAACCTTATTCTTTATCTTCAACATCTTCCGGCTTCACTTCTATTGTAGCATTAACGACCACAGCGCCAGGTAGAATACTGCTCATGCGTTTTTGGTACGCCAAAGCCTCGCTACGGGTAAGAAAATTACCGGCCGTAACTTTAAAATAAGGCGCCTGATGGCTCAGGTAAGGCTTTAACTCAGGATAATAAGTAAGTATCTTAGTTCTTGCAGCCATTGCCTCGGAGCGGCTATTGGTGTTGGCAACCAGCAGTCGGTACCCTCTCGCCGTTCGTCTTTTGGCAGCGCTTCTGGTGGAAACATTATTCACTTCCGCCTGCTTTTTTAACAAGACATCAATTCGTGGATCTTTATGCACCGCCACACTTTGAGACATCAGATCAACCGAAACAAACAAAGCCACCACAAAAAATAAATACTTCATATCAACCAATTAAATAAAACTAAGAACCGTTTTCAATTGAAATAGTTGCACAAAAATAGTGCTCGGTAGCTATTTTCAACCGTATTTATTTTTACTTTCGCAAATTCATTCAAACTCCGCGTGTTAGTATGGATTACTCAACGGAAATATTTGGGTATTTGGCAATGGCAATGCTTGTCGTTTCTTTCATCCCCAA
This sequence comes from Sphingobacteriales bacterium 41-5, assembly GCA_001896965.1. GTDB lineage: Bacteria > Bacteroidota > Bacteroidia > Chitinophagales > Chitinophagaceae > Niabella. The sequence continues at coordinate 12,705 of MKRO01000067.1, forward strand.
AAAATTAAGGCTTATCAGGGTACTGAACCTGATCGGGTGTATCTTTTTTGTTGTTTACGGGGTACTCCTGGGTTGGAAATGGCCGATCATCGTCTCAAACGGATTGGTTGCGGTAATTCAGGCTTATCATCTTTTAAACGAAAAAAAGCCTGCCCCGGACGAAAGATTGGATTTGAAATAACTGGCTGGACCTTTCAGCCTGTCAATAAAGTCGTAGAAACTGCGACATTTTGTCTAAAAAGCAGGCATTGGCAATATTATTGACCATAATCTTTTTCATAAAAAAGTGATTTATAATGAGCAATAAAGAAAGAATTCCTGAAGAAGAGAATTTTGATCTCAACGCCGATGAAAATATCAGCGGTACTGAGAAGCTAAGCGACCCTATTGACGATTCTCAGTTGGAGGCGCTTGAAAATGAGCTAACAGAAAGTAAGGATAAATACCTGAGGCTTGCTGCCGAATTTGACAATTTCAGAAGAAGGACTGCAAAAGAACGGCTTGAATTAATACAAACCGCTGGCAAAGATGTGATCACCGATCTTTTGGAGGTTTTGGACGATGCTGACCGGGCCGCCGCCCAAAGCGATGGAGCAGGTGAAGGTGTACTACTGGTTTTCAATAAATTAAGGAACCTATTACAGTCTAAAGGCTTAAAAGAAATGAAGTCGGTGGGAACAGCATTTGATCCCGAACTTCAGGAAGCGATTACCGAAATTCCTGCGCCAACACCCGATTTGGCTGGGAAAGTGGTGGAAGAAATTACCAAAGGCTATTACCTGAACGATAA
>MKRO01000067.1:13576-13892 GCA_001896965.1 Sphingobacteriales bacterium 41-5
CCGCAAAGTGGCCATGCAATTCCACCCCGACCGGAACCCCGGCGACAAAGCGGCGGAAGACAAGTTTAAAGAAGCAGCAGAAGCTTACGAAGTGCTGAGCGATCAGGATAAACGCGCACAATATGACAGGTATGGCCATGCGGGCGTTAGCGGCACTGGCCGTGGTTTTGGTGGTGGCATGAATATGGATGATATTTTCAGCCAGTTTGGAGATGTATTTGGAGATGACCTTTTCGGAAGCTTTTTTGGAGGCGGCCGTTCGGGAGGCGGTGGCGGCAGGGCGCGGGGCGTGCGGGGCAGCAACCTGCGGGTAAAA
>MKRO01000068.1:0-474 GCA_001896965.1 Sphingobacteriales bacterium 41-5
TCTATCGCGGTTTCAACTATTAATTGACCGTTTTCAGCAACCTCTTTAATAACCGCTTCAAAAACGCGGTTGTCTTTTTTCAGTTTCACTTTTTGTCCCCGTTTGTAAAGATGTTTGTTGTATTCAGAGAGAAGGTGCGGGGTTCGGGGTGCGGGGTTCGGGATTCGGGATGCGGGGTGCGAGGCATTTCCAAGAAAATAATTCCCAAAAGTATTGAAAAAGCCGATTGAGAGTTCCCTCGCCAGCTCCAAACAATCAAACTCCCTCCCTGCTATTTGTTTCAATGAAACAGGGTTCGGCAACGCAGGGTCAAATTCGGTTTGATTAATATTCAGCCCAATACCGGCCACTGCCCATTTCCAGTCATTGCCTGAAATAATATTTTCGATCAGTATACCGCCTGCCTTTCTGTCCTGAAAATAAATATCGTTCGGCCATTTTATATAAAATTCTTTCCCGCTTTTTTCGGCCATA
>MKRO01000068.1:536-1395 GCA_001896965.1 Sphingobacteriales bacterium 41-5
AACGGGTGGGGTGTAAGAATCAGGCTCATTTGCACATTTTCTCCCGCAGCAGAAGACCATCTTTTGCCCCGCTGCCCTTTCCCTTCGCGCTGCTCGTGTGCGAAAACGGTGCAGCCATGCAGCGTGGCAGACTGCCTGTCCGTCAGGTTTTTCGCTCTCACCAGGTCAAGGGCATAGTTATTGGTGCTATCTATTGATTCAAGCTCAATAAAGCGGGAGAATTGCAAATTATCTTGGTTTTGTTGCGCCAATTAGTGTTATTTTTGAACAAAGTAAATAAGTTTGGGTGTAATTAATGGTTAATAAGTTATTCGTTAATAAGTTGAAAAGCAATTGCGTGGTCAATATCTAATATCTAACGTCTAATATCCGGCATCTAATTCCCCCGTCATTTTTAAAATAAATTCTTCTATTTGGAACCACTGGAATCGCTAACAAAACGTAGTAAAGGCGCAACGAGGCTCACTAAAAATTCTAAAATTTTTAAAACCATTATTGCCGCCATACAGGAAAAAAAAGGGGAGAATATTGTTTCTCTCGATTTACGAAAAATTACAGAAGCCGTATCAGACTTTTTTATTGTTTGCGAAGCATCCAGCCAGCCGCAGGTGCGTGCAATTGCTGATAATATTGAGCAACGCGTAAAGGAAAATTGTGGCGAAAACGTCTTCCATAAAGAAGGTTTTCAAAATTTGCAATGGGTTCTTATGGATTACGTGAATGTGGTAGTTCATATTTTCTTGCCCGAGAACAGGAAGTTTTACGCCATCGAAGAAATGTGGAGCGATGCCGCCTCGCAGGAACATAATAATTAACCCGGCAGTTGCCGCCTCGCCAGTACCAATCGCACGAGGCCGCT
>MKRO01000068.1:1439-7272 GCA_001896965.1 Sphingobacteriales bacterium 41-5
GCCCAATCAGATAATAATCTAAAAAATAAACAAAACGGGCGGTTTAGCCTTATATATTCCATAACAAATAAATATGTCGCAACAGAATTATAATAAGCAGGAAAAGGGAGGCAATAATCCGTTTTCGTCAAATAACAAAAATAGCCAGCCGGGAGGCTCAAAGAAAACGCCAAAATTTGGCGGATATTGGGCATTCATTATCATTTTGGCGATTATGCTGGGCATTCAGTTTTTTAACCCGATGGGAGACTCGGGAAGCAAAGAAACAAACCTGACCCAGTTTAAAGAAATGGTGCGCAAAGGCCATGTTGACCGGTACGAAATTGTAAATAATGCCCGAATTGTAAAGTTCTGGGTAAAAAAAGACAGTTTAAAATACTATCCTGACATACAATTGCCCAACGCTCCTAAAACGGCTCTTTCAACAGCAGCCGATCCTTACCTCAAGTTTGGTATTACCAGCGGGGATAATTTTCAGGAGCAAATGACGCAGTTTTACAAAGACAACCCAACTGTTGCGCGCCTTCCTGACCCGGTTTCAGAAGAAAGCGATTGGTTTGGCCGGCTCCTCGGTATGATCCTGCCGTTCCTTTTAATCATTGGTATCTGGATATTAATGATGCGTAAAATGAGTGGCGGTGCAGGTGGCCCCGGCGGGGCAGGCGGAATTTTTAGTATCGGAAAATCAAAAGCCACTTTGTTTGACAAAGGCACAAAAGTAAATATCACTTTTGCGGATGTTGCCGGCCTTGACGAAGCAAAAGTGGAGGTGATGGAGATTGTGGATTTTCTTCGCAACCCTAAAAAATATACAGCGCTGGGCGGTAAAATTCCAAAAGGCGCTTTGCTGGTGGGCCCTCCCGGAACGGGTAAAACCCTTTTGGCAAAAGCCGTTGCGGGCGAAGCGCAGGTTCCGTTTTTCAGCCTGAGTGGTTCCGATTTTGTTGAAATGTTTGTGGGTGTGGGCGCCAGCCGCGTACGCGATCTTTTTAAACAGGCACGCGAAAAAGCGCCTTGTATTATTTTTATTGATGAGATTGATGCCATTGGCCGCGCGCGCGGTAAAAACGCAATGATGAGCAATGATGAGCGCGAAAGCACTCTCAACCAAATGCTCGTTGAAATGGATGGCTTCGGTACTGATTCGGGCATCATCGTTTTGGCAGCAACCAACAGGCCTGATGTGCTTGATGCAGCTTTACTGCGCCCCGGCAGGTTCGACCGGCAAATATCAATTGACCAGCCTGATTTGGTAGGCCGCGAAGCGATTTTTAAAGTTCACTTAAAAGATATTAAAATTTCTGAAACGCTTGATGTTCACAAACTGGCCGAACAAACCCCCGGTTTTGCGGGTGCAGACATTGCCAATGTTTGTAACGAAGCCGCGTTAATAGCTGCAAGAAAAAATAAAAGTTCGGTTGACTTTAAAGATTTTCAGGATGCGATTGACCGGGTGATTGGTGGTTTGGAAAAGAAAAATAAAATCATTTCTCCCGAGGAGAAAAAAATAATCGCGTATCACGAAGCAGGCCACGCTATTTGCGGCTGGTTTCTGGAGCACGCATATCCGCTGCTGAAAGTAACCATCGTTCCACGTGGCAGTGCAGCATTGGGTTACGCGCAGTACACGCCAAAAGAGCAATATTTGTACAATACAGATCAGTTAATTGACCAGATGTGCATGACTTTGGGCGGCCGCGCCAGTGAAGAAATTTTCTTTGATAAAATTTCAACAGGCGCGCAAAACGATTTGCAGCAGATCACGCGCATGGCTTACTCAATGGTTACTATTTACGGTATGAATTCCAAAGTGGGCAACGTAAGTTTTTTCGATCCCCATCAGGAAACTGCTTTCACAAAACCTTACAGTGAAGAAACTTCTAAATTGATTGATGAAGAAGTAAGAACACTGATTGAGAGTTGCTATGTACGCACAAGAGACCTTCTTTCTCAAAGAAAAGCTGAGGTTGAAAAGCTTGCTGAGGCGTTACTGGAAAAAGAAGTGCTGTTTCAGTCGGATGTTGAGGTGCTGATTGGTAAAAGGCCACACGAAGAAAAAAAAGTTGAGGACGATCCTGCAACACCAACCGGAGAAATTTCGGCGGGGGTGCCGCCTTACGACAGCGATATTACAAAGCAGGCTTTATCGTAATAATTTAGTGTTATGGTTTCCAGGTCAAAAGATAATATTCTTAAAAAAATACGGGAGGCGCTGGTAGTTCCAACGCCCATTCCTTTTCCTAAAAGCGAAGGGAAGTCATCAGTTTTTTTACCACTGAACCAGGAGATTGAAATTGAGTTTGCGGAACGGTTTACCGCCCTTCAGGGCAAATTTGCTTTTTGCACCAGCGAAGCAGATTTCACAAAGCAGTTTAATGCTTTGATGACCGCGCAGAACTGGGATAAGATTTATTGTCTTGAAGATGATGTTCGCCAATTACTGGGTGAAAGTGTTGCGGCGGACAGCAATTCCTGCGGCCTTGCAGGTTGCGATGCCTCGGTGACCGGCTGCGAATATTTAGTTGCCCGCACGGGAAGTATTGTGATGAGCGCCGCGCAGCAAAGCGGCCGAAATACCAGTGTTTATGCGCCTGTTCACGTTTGTGTTGCCTACACCAGCCAGTTGGTGTACGATATAAAAGATGCACTTGAGGGCATCAATGAAAAATACACCGAAAAAATACCTTCACTTATAACTTTTGCCACCGGCCCCAGCCGAACGGCCGACATTGAAAAAACGCTTGTGGTGGGCGTTCACGGGCCTAAAGAGGTTTTTGTGTTTTTGATAGAGGATAAAGGGAACCCCTGAGGTTTTTAGCTTCTGCATCACAAAACCTCAGGGGCTTACAGGGGTAGCCAATATTTTATCACCTTTAAGAGCCTGTTGAAAAATTTGTATCTATACCTTTTTGTTTTAAATAGTTGAGGCGACTGCCGCAAATACGCAGATTGACCTGTATCTCGGCAATTTTTATTATTCCAGAATTTTTTTTAATAAGTTCAATCTAAGCGTTTTTCGGTGAACCGGAATTGCGCTTTTTTACTATACCCTGTCACCCGAATAAGCGATTATTATTTGATGTGAAGATTGGTATTTTTGCAATGCAAAGAAGCCGCAAACCATTAAAACACTTCTTGCCCTCTCTATTCTTAACACTAAAAATAAAAGCACCATGAACACGCAAATTATCGACAAATTACCCTTCCCCGACCTGTCTTTTTTATTTACTTTTAAAAGCGCCTGGGCAAATGATGCGATTGACATTAATGCCCCGGTAACCGGCAGCCAGTGGGATAATGCCGGTATTTACAAATTCCCCAACGGATTGGTAATGGCCAAAAATGACGCTAACTTTCTTTACCTGGTTTTAGATGTTATCAGCGACACCGGCAATGATCCCGGCGATTATTTCTGGCTTTCCTTCGACAATGATAAAAACCGAAGCATTACGTCTAATAAAGATATTAATTACGGCCTTTGGCCAAATCAGGCGCCTAAATTGGCGCGGCAATATTACCTTGGGCCGGGCAGGTGGACGGGAATTTTGAATACGCCCAGCACTTCCGCTGTAAAAATGGAATTTGGCGCTTCCAAATGGTCTGATACCCCTCATAAAATATGGAAGTTTAAAATCCTGCTATCCGAAATCGGAGTAAACCTTGCCATACCATTTTTTACTCCTTACTCCTATTTTGGTTTCAGGCTTCACTCGCCCCTGCCAAATATTACGTATGATTTCCCGGTAAACTTTTTCAATGATTTCAGCAAATTAAAAAAGCTTGAACTTTCACGAAAACCAGTAATTGCAAATCCTGACCTTGGCCCGGTGATCGGCTCGGTAGGCCTTATCCCCACAACAAAAATTACGGGCGGGCGAGCCACAACAGCCAGTAATTACTTTGTGGCTGTTACCAATGCAGCTTTTGGCGGCACTTTAAACCTGATTGGTAACAGAACTAAAATGAGTTCCTTATTTGCAGCGGGAAACACAAAATATAAGATGGAAATTAAAGGCCCCGGGCAACCCGCTTTTTCACCGTTGGTATCAGCTTGGACGAATTATGTGTGGAATGGTACTGACTATGTGCTGCAATCATTTTCGGGTACTGATGGTAACTATGTGCTGCCAAACCCTGCGCTGGATTTTTCTATTGATGATTTGTTGATACAGTTTCCTACAACCGGTTTGCCCAACGGGGTTCATACAATAAAAGTTACTTTTTTTGTAGGCGCCGGCAACACACCTGCAGATTCGCAATTGCTTGATTTGTTTATTGACAATCACCTGCCTGTTGTAAATATTGAAAAAATAAAACATGGCGCTAACGAAGTGTCCACCTGCGCAATTGAGCAGTTAGGGCCGGCGCCGGATGGCTTTACCTTTGAAATTACGGCTTCGGATGTTGAAGGTAACCTGCTTGGAGTGAGTTTTGTTGCCCAGGCCGGTAATGGGCAGAGTTTTAATCTTTACTCAGAAAGCTACGATGTTAGCAAGGGAAATTGGGCTGGATTTATAAATAAAGTAGTGCCGGTTTCAAATGCATGGAGGCCTGCTTTTCAATGTTCTTATAATTTTAGCCTTACAGCCTCGGCGCGAACCACAAATGGTTATGGCTACATAGGCTACGCAAACTCTTTTAAAGGGTTAACTGTTTTGGTATAATTGGTTTCGAATTGAACCCTAATAAACTGCACTGATCTTTCATGTGCAGTTTTTTTTATGCCTATTTTTACCGCAAACAAATTTATGCCGGTTAACATAGCCATTTTTGCGAGCGGGGCGGGGAGCAATGCCCAAAAAATCATCGACCATTTTCGGGACAATGAAAAGATAAAAGTGGCGCTGATCGTTTGCAATAACCCACTTGCGGGCGTCCTTCAAATTGCAGAAAGGGAAAAAGTTCCGTCTCTTTTAATTGAAAGGCAACGATTTGTAAAAGGCGATGCTTATTTGCCGGAGCTGAAAGCCGCAGGAATTGATTTTATCGTACTCGCAGGGTTTTTATGGAAGATCCCAACTGCTTTAATTGATGCATATCCGCAACAAATTGTGAATATTCACCCTGCTTTATTGCCCAAATTCGGCGGTAAAGGAATGTACGGCCAAAATGTGCATGAAGCGGTAATAGCTGCCGGCGAAAAAGAAAGTGGCATTACCATACATTATGTAGACGGGCATTACGACAACGGCGACATTATTTTTCAGGCAAAATGCGAGGTTGCTGACGACGACACGCCACATTCCCTGGCGCAGAAAATACACCTGCTGGAACATCAACATTTCCCAGTTGCGATTGAAGAAATCATTGGTAAATTAAAATGTTAAAAGAATTGTTGAGGTTTTATAATTTTGGAAGTTTAAACTATAATTTTATTAAACCCGATCCGTTTTGGAGATAGTTTTTATTTTCAGGTTAAACAGGGATTAAAAATAAATAGAATAATTAATTTAAGCCGCAATACGGCATAGCTCTTTTGTTTATGAGGACTATCTTTATTATTCTAAATCTTTTAATAAATTTAAGGCAGAGATTTTACCAAATCTCCCATTTCAAAACAGTAAAATTTTTGACCAATTTAAAAATCAGAAGATGAAAAAATTATTTCTTGCGATGATTGCAATGTTTGCGTTTACGAATTTCCTTTTTGCACAAGCGTATGAAGGCACGTTAAAAGTTAAAAAAGTAGAGGAACCGGCCATTGTGATGGTTTATAATTACCCGTCGGAAATTGTTGAAAACGCTTTCAACGCACGCTTGACGGACAAAAGGCTGAAAGGGGGCAAAAGCAGGGGTTTTTTGGTTTATAACCATGCTGTGATTAATGAAGTAA
>MKRO01000068.1:7302-9442 GCA_001896965.1 Sphingobacteriales bacterium 41-5
GTTCTCCGCTGGATTATTCTTTTAAGTTTACCGAAAACGGAAAACGGGGAAAGGAAGCCACCACCGTTTATATGTTGATGAAAGGCGATAATGGCCTGGCAAAAGATCCCGCAACATTGTCCCGCAATGCAAAATCATTTTTGGAAAGTATGGCGCCGGGCGTGGAAAGGAGCAACGTTATAGCGCAAATTAAGCAGCAGGAGGAAATAATGGTAAAAGAAGAAAGGAAACTAAAAAGCCTGAAAGATGATCAGGACGATCTTGAGAAAAAGTTACAGAAAAACAAAAAAGAACAGGACAGCCAGCAAAAAGTAATAGAATCTCAACGAAATATTTTGTCTGATCTAAAAGCAAAAAATATCTGATAAAAATCAAGAGCTCCCAATCAGGAGCTCTTGATTTTTAAATTCCTTGCTATAAGGCTTACCAACCTAAAATCCATGCGAACATTAGCGGCGCAACAATAGTAGCATCGCTTTCAACTATAAATTTGGGAGTGTTAATGTCTAATTTACCCCAGGTAATTTTTTCGTTAGGAACCGCGCCGCTGTACGAACCGTAAGATGTTGTGCTGTCGCTGATCTGGCAGAAATAACTCCAAAACGGTACGTCATGCCACTCCAAATCCTGGTACATCATCGGCACTACGCAAATTGGGAAGTCACCAGCAATACCACCACCAATTTGGAAGAAGCCAACGCCTTTGCCGCCGCTGTTGCCGCGGTACCACTCAGTAAGAAACATCATGTATTCAATACCACTTTTTACAGTGCTTGCCTTCAACTCGCCTTTAATGCAATAGCTGGCAAAAATATTACCGGTAGTGCTGTCTTCCCAACCCGGAACAATGATGGGGATATTTTTTTCGGCGGCAGCAATAATCCAACTGTCTTTGGGATCAATTTCGTAATACTGTTTTAAATCGCCGCTTAAAACAACTTTGTATAAAAATTCATGCGGGAAATAGCGCTCGCCTTTGGCTTCTGCATCTTTCCAGGCTTTTTCCAAATGTGCCTGCAGCCTGCGAAAAGCTTCCTCTTCGGGGATGCAGGTATCTGTAACACGGTTGTAATGATTTTCCAGAAGGTCCCACTCCTGTTCGGGCGTGAGGTCGCGATAGTTAGGCACTCTTTTATAATGGCTGTGAGCCACCAGGTTCATCACATCTTCTTCAAGGTTTGCTCCTGTGCAACTGATGATTTGAACTTTATCCTGCCGTATCATTTCGGCAAGTGAAATACCAAGCTCTGCAGTACTCATGGCGCCTGCAAGGGTAATCATCATTTTACCGCCTTCGGCGAGATGTGCTTCATAGCCTTTGGCGGCATCCATTAAAGCGGCCGCGTTAAAGTGGCGGTAATGATGTTCGATAAATTGTGAAACGGGTCCTTTACTCATTTTGAAAAAATTTAAGTCGCCTTCAACCCGCCATGGCGGGGCAATGCGGAAGGCAAAAATACTTAATCGGTCAAAGGTTTCGGTTAAAAAAATTGAAAAGAGCTAATGATAAAATATAAGGGAATCCATAATCCCCAAAGAGAGGATTATTATACTAAAGTTAAAGTTCCATTTAACAAAGGAGGCGTTGCTGCTTTAAACATTTTTAAGCAGGAATACAATCTACTCCTGTTTTATAAGGTTTGAATATCTGCTCTAATTCTGAAACGGCAGTACCAAGGGCTTCTAAAAATTTATCAACTTCCTGTGTTGTAAAATTTTTCATCTGTCCTGCAAGTCCTTTATAGTAAACTATGCCTGCATTCAACTGCGCATAAAAGTCAGCAATCCATTTTTCTTTTTTCTTATCAGTAAATATCGCAGGTGTTAATTGCTCTTTAAAATAGGTAATGTATAAAGAAAGTTCTTTAATAAAAAAGTGCGGCCGGTTTTTATCTGTTACAAGATTATCGCGGCCATATATATGATCCACCATTTTTTGCAGCGAGACAATTTTAGAAAAGGAAGAAATATTTGGCCCCGGGCAAATGGTTACGGCATGTAACTTTCTTGAAAAAGGCACATTGTATTTTGTTGCAGCTGCATTACTAAGGTTAATGCAAAGACAATCTTTATCTAAAACATCGTTTAGCTGTTTCTGATATTCGCTTTCGGGTAGGTTTAAAGTTTGAAGTTGTTGGAT
>MKRO01000068.1:9550-9936 GCA_001896965.1 Sphingobacteriales bacterium 41-5
GCCGTGGTATATGCGTTCCTGTCTTTCTATATCGGCGCTGGTATTTTTTAAAAAATGAAAGCGAAAGCCCATAGGAGATTTTTTGCTTAAAATAACATCCTCTTTTTCCGCAACTTTTAATAGTTGAAGCGTGCCATCGTCAACCGCAGTAACTTCAGGAACCAGTAAAAAAGGAGTACCCCAGCCCACACTGTTTATATCATAGTAATTGATAAGGAAGTCACTTTCGCTGGCCGTGCCCACACCACCCTGAGCCGTAATTTTAAGTAAAGGAGGCGTTTGTACCTCTATTCCTTTTTTCTCAAGCAAAGCTGTTTTATACAATTCAAAAAGACTGCTGATGAGGTCTTGCCTTTTGGTCTTAAATTCTTCTAAAATCGGTCCCA
>MKRO01000068.1:10048-15473 GCA_001896965.1 Sphingobacteriales bacterium 41-5
CGATAATCGCTTACTTTGATGGCGATACGCTTATTAAATGTGCCATCTGCTTTCAATTCAAAATCTTTAAAATTTTCCAGATAATTATAAAGCCTGGGATTCATGCCTGCGGAAAATATGATGGAAGAATTTTTAAGATCGCTGTTCGCATAGCCTCTCAGCGCGGTTAGTGCATCAGAGCCTTCCGCTATAACTTCGCCTTTCGCATCGTAGTTATTCTTATCAATTTTCGTCATGATGTTTACATCAATGCTTCCACAAACCATGCTTTCGCGCAATTTATTCTCCAACATCTCTTTTTCTTCAGGATGGGTAAGCTTTTGAAACTGATGGTATAATTTTTTAACTACTGAATTATCAGGAAGCATTTCAAAATACTTTACAATTTCAGAACCTGTTTCAAAAGCAGATTGTTTTAAATGATTGTATTTATCACTTACGATCCTGTTAACGAGATTTAAGTAATCCGCAATTCTTTTTTCTCTGTAATCTTTTTCTTTAATAGAAATGGGTATATAATTCTCCCCAATAACAGAATAATAATACCCTCTCATAGTTTCAATAAGATTGTCCTCAACAATTGAAATAACGGAAGCTATACCGAAAGGTGCTACTTTAATCGGAGAATCGATAGTATATGCAAGTCCCATAACCGGCACATGAAAAGCATGTAATGGATTCATTAATAATTTTTTTGAATGCTTCTGAAACTAATATCCTGAAAAAGGGATATTTTAAAAAGAATTCAGGTTGGTGATAAAGTGTAAAGATAAATCAAAAATATAGGCGTGAACGTATAATTTTTTTTTATCTTAACTAATTTTAAAATATCTAACGAGGCCGTCTCTATAAGTACAAGATCGAGTCTTTTCTAACGCCTGTTAGGGGTTTGCTCTTAAAGTATTAACTGCGGTTGAATCTTTAAAAAGTCGTTCAAAGCCTACTCTTTCCGCGATCATATATACAGCGGTTCAATATGTTATATAAAAGGTTCAAATTTTTAGAAATTCTGAAACTTTTGTTTTGATGCTCAAAAGATTATAAAAGAAGTCTGACAGATTTTTTTTAATCGTCGGTATGGAAGTTTAATCGTTAATTTTATACCAATATTCCCCAGTTCGTAGTATGAATTACCTCGCCCACGCATATCTTTCGTTTGGCAACAGAGAAATTTTGTTGGGCAATATGATCAGCGATTTCGTAAAGGGCAAACAACAGTTTAATTATCCTTCTGTAATTCGTAAAGGAATTTTGTTGCATCGTTTCATTGATGAATTTACTGACACACACGAAGCAACAAAACGCGCAAAAGAGGTGTTCAGAAAAGATTACCGGTTGTACAGCGGCGCTTTTGTGGACGTGGCTTACGATCATTTTCTGGCAACCGATGAAAATGAGTTTGCAACAGAAAATGACTTGTTTGAATTCTCAAAAACCACTTATGAAAAGCTTGAAGGCCGGCAAAATGAAATGCCGGAAATATTTGAGAAGATGTTTTTTTACATGAGATCGCAGAACTGGTTGTACGGATATCGTACCCTCGCGGGCATTAAACAGGCTTTTGGCGGTTTGGTAAGGCGTTCAAAATATTTACAGGATTCTTTTATGGCTGAAGAAATTTTGGAAGATCATTATGAACTTTTGGGCGATTGCTATCGTCAGTTTTGGAAAGACGCGAAACCCTTCGCGCAGCAAAAAATGAATGAATTATTAAAAGAAGAATAAAATATGATGAAAAAAGTACTATTCGCAGCGTTGTTATTAGTTTCCGTTCAGTTCGCCAATGCACAAAGTTGGATCCCTGTAGATAAATCTCCTTTGGATCAAATTTATTTCCCGGTTGATTACCCCTCTTTAAAAATCAGAAATCCCAGGGAGGTGCTCCGAATGAGGATCATTTACAGTCGGCCATTTAAAAATAATCGAGAGTTGTTTGGCAGTGATATTGTGCCTTACGGAAAGATTTGGAGGCTTGGCGCCAACGAGGCCACCGAAATAGAATTTTTCACGCCCGCTGTGGTAGGTGGCAAAAAAGTGCCAAAAGGGCGGTACACTTTATATGCCATCCCCGAAGAAAAAGCCTGGACATTTGTAATAAATAATGAAACTGATATTTGGGGGGCCTTTAAATACGACCAGGCAAAAGATGTGGCCAGGGTCAGCGTTCCGGTTAAAGAACTAACCGAACCCATGGAATCCCTGACAATTAATTTTGAAAAAACAAAGACAGGTGTTAACTTGGTAGCCGGTTGGGATAAAAAAAGTGCATCCCTGCCGGTAACATTTTAACAACCGATACGAATGGTAGTTCTCAAACGAGTATCTCTTTTTTTTATAATTTTTTTATCGGTATTTTTTTCTGCCTGTAATGGTGGTGAAAAAAAACCTTCGCCCGCCGGAGCCGATACGCCTTTTGTCATCAATAATAAACCGGTACTGCCACCTTCCGACCGCAAAAATTCTTATGCTGATGTGGACGTGTCTCCCATGGATATGAGTTATTACCCGCCCAATTATCCCCAGCTAAAAATGGCAAACCCCGGGTTGGCGCAGCCTGTGCTCAGGGTTATTTACAGCAGGCCCCATTTACAGGGAAGGACACTTTTTCATGATATTTTAAAGTATGATGAACCCTGGCGCTTGGGGGCTAACGAAGCTACTGAACTGCAGGTATACCAAAATGTTACGGTTGAAGGCAACAAGTTGCCCAAAGGGCGCTACACCATGCATTGCATCCCGCATGAAAATGAATGGACAATCGCCTTTAATACCGCTTTAGATATTTGGGGGCTTAAGTTTGACCCTTCAAAAGATATTTTTAAGGTAAAAGTTCCTGTTACTCATAGTAATCCCTCAGTAGAATATTTTACCATGGTTTTTGAGAAAAACGAATCGGGTGCCAACCTTTTAATGGCATGGGGAGATGTGATAGTTAAATTGCCGTTCAACTTTAATCAGAAATAATTTTCGGTTCCGGCCGTCGCCTTAGGCCGTGCCGGCCCGCAACACAGATTTCAGCAGATTCGCTTCGGGCGCCAACCGAAAAATATTCACCACAATCCAAAATTCCCGTACTTTCACCGCATGTCTTTCACCATTTGTTTTGACTTTGGAAATACGAGAAAAAAAGCTGCCGTTTTCAACAACAGCGGTATCGTAAAAACTCTTGTGCTTGAAGATGATACAATACCGGCAATTCAATCGCTGATAGATACTTTCGCCCCGGAAAAAACGATCCTTTCTTCTGTGGTTGACCATAACACTGAGGTTGAAGAAATTCTGAAAAAAAACTCAAGGTTTCACTTATTAAATCATCTTTCAAAACTCCCCATCACTACCCCGGTTGGCAAGCCGGAAACGATAGGGGCAGACAGGCTGGCCATTGCTGCCGGAGGCGTACATTTCTATCCCGGCAAAAACCTGCTTTTGATAGGCTTGGGAACCTGTGTCACCATGAACTTTGTGAACAAATACAAAGAATTGATCGGCGGCTCTATTTCGCCGGGGCTTGAGATGCGGCTCAAATCGCTTCAATATTATACTGCAAAACTGCCGCTAATTAAGCCAAAACCCGATGTTTCGCTGATAGCTTACGATACTGAAACCAATATTCTTACCGGAGTGATTTTAGGAATGGCCTATGAATTGGATGGTTTTATAGCGGAATACGGCGCTAAATTTGGCAACTTTAACGTGGTATTAACCGGTGGTGACCTTCAACATTTGGCATCACACATGAAAAGCAGGATATTTGCCGACCCTGAATTAATATTTAAAGGTCTTTATGCGATCAGTGAAGTTAACAACGCTTAGAAAATTAAACCAATTCAACATGGGCCGCATTTTTGCAGCTTTACTTTTTACAGGTTTTTGTACCGTGGCCCGGGCTCAGGACAACTCTCCCTATTCAAGATATGGCCTTGGAGATAAATTCCCTTCTACCAATGCTGCCAACCGGGCATTGGGCGGTGTTTCCGCGGCTTACAACGATTATTATAATATCAATTTTAACAACCCCTCATCCTACGCCTTTTTTCAGGCAACTCAAGAGGCAAATTCTCATAAACTTGCCAACGGCCGGGCAGTGTTAAATGTGGGTGTAGATGGCCAAATCCGTACACTGGTTGACAGAACCGCGCAGAAGCGTTTCCCTGCATCGGATATCGTTTTCTCCCATGTAATGGTGGGGATGCCGTTGCGAAAAAATTGGGGGATGGCGTTTGGCTTGCGCCCCCTGCACCGCATCAATTACAAAATGGAAAAGGGCGGGCAAATTTTAGACCACCGCACTAACTTGCCCATTGATTCAGGAAGCATATTATCTGAAGGCCAGGGTGGTGTTTATTTGGCAACTTTGGGTACAGGAGTAAAATTTAAGGCGGGTGCAAACAGTTTTTTAAGTCTGGGTGCAAATGCCGGTTATATGTTTGGTAAAAAAGATTATAGTACCCGCATTAGTTTAATTGGTGAAGAAGCCAGCTTTGCCGCAGGCAATAAGCAAACAAAAACAGGACTAGGCGGCCTGTATTTTGATGCAGGAGCCCAATACCAGTTCAAAGTAAGCGATAAACTATACATGGGCCTTGGGGCTTTCGGAAATATTAAGCAAAACATAAAAACATCCTCTGATAACATTAATGAAACTTATATATATGATGTGGACGAAGGCTATCGAAGAAAGGATAGTATTTCTGAGACAAAAGACGTTAAGGGATCTTTTGATTATCCTTCAAGTTTTACGGCAGGGTTTGTTTTGCAAAAGCCCCAGATCAATCCAACCGGAGAAGCCGGCTGGCTTCTGGGCCTTGATTTTACAAATACCCTGTGGAGCCAGTATCGGGTAAACCAGGCAAAAGACCCTGACCTCCGCTCTGCCTGGCAGGCAAAATTGGGTGCTGAGCTGAACCCCGTGAGAAAAAGCAACTACTTTAGCCTCGTGTCTTACAGGATGGGATTTTTCACCGGTCCCGATTATATTTACCTGAATAAGGCAATGCCAACCTACGGCGTAAGTTTTGGCCTGGGCCTTCCGCTAATTAATTACAACGGCGCCATGGCAAGGTACCAGGTGAGCGTCATGAATCTTGCATTTGAATATGTAAAACGCGGCAACAATCAAAACATTTTAAGAGAAAACCTGTTCCGTGTGTCGGCAGGATTTTCGTTGAGCGACCTTTGGTTTATTAAGAGAAGATATATTGATTAGGGCTCTTGTAATTTTTTAACTTTGAAAAAAGAACTCTTTTTCGGGGCATGAAATTCTTCTCTACATATTTATTAATTATAACAGCGATCATTTTTTCATCCTGCGAAAACACAGAGGAAGAAATTAATGCCTTAAATAAAAAAAGCCTGATGGTTGACCAGGCCACGAGAGTGGAAGCCTACCTGAGCCAGGGCGGAATAGCAAAAGCAAAACTCACGG
>MKRO01000068.1:15560-15941 GCA_001896965.1 Sphingobacteriales bacterium 41-5
TTGTTGATACCCGCCTCGATGCCAAATACGGCAAGTATTATGAAAGCCTGAATAAAATTTACCTGCGCGACAGTATTAAAGTCATCGGCATGCGCGGTGATACTTTGTACTGCGAAGACCTGTGGTGGGATCAAAACAAAGAACTTTTTTATACTGATAAGTTTGCAAAACAACGTTCGCCGGGCCGAAAAATTGATGGCAAAAACGGGCTGGAAGCCACGCAGGACCTGAAAAAGATTACTTTCAAAAACGTTGAAGGCGTTGTTCCCACGCAGGCAGGAGATATACCCGGTGGTTAAAATTGGTCTGCAAGCCTGCGCCTTTCCCCAAATATTTTGGTAATATTGTAATGATTAAAATTTTGTCGTATGAGTTTTAAAA
>MKRO01000068.1:16041-18075 GCA_001896965.1 Sphingobacteriales bacterium 41-5
CAAACTTGCCGGCACTATTTTTTCGGCCGCAGAAGATATTGAAAAGGCAGGCGGTAAAGCGCTTCCCGTACAATGCGACATCCGGTTTGAAGAACAGGTAGCACACGCGGTGGACGAAACAATTAAAAAATTTGGAGGGATTGATATTGTTATCAACAACGCATCGGCAATTGCGCTAACAACTACTGAACAAACCGAAATGAAACGCTTCGACCTGATGCACGATATTAATGTACGCGGCACTTACACGGTCGTTAAAGCCTGTTTACCTCACCTTAAAAAATCCACTCACGCCCATATTTTAACCCTTTCACCACCGGTAAACCTTAATCGCAAATGGCTGGCCAATCATTTAGCGTACACGCTTTCAAAATATAACATGAGTATGATGGCATTGGGCTGGGCTGAAGAATTTAAATCGGTTCCAATTGCGTCAAATGCTTTGTGGCCAAAAACTACCATTGATACCGCCGCCGTTCGTAACATTTTAGGCGGTGACAATCTTGCTAAAATGAGCCGCAAACCTGAAATTATTGCCGACGCAGCTCATTTTATTTTAAAGCATCACCCGGCTGACTGCACCGGAAACTGTTTTACCGATGAGGAAGTACTTGAAAGTGAAGGAATTACTGATTTGAGAATCTATTCGGTTACGCCGGGGATCAAATTATATCCTGATTTGTTTCTTGATTAATTTTACTTTTATTTAAGATAGAAGCCTGAAAATCCCAACAAAAGGCTAAAAAAGCCTGTTTTTGTTTCTTTTCGCATGGTGTTTGATTTAATCAGGTTGAATCCGGCAAAAGCCGGGATTTAATAACTAAAAATCAAGTACTATGGATAAGATGGGAAAATACGACGCGATGCATAAGGTTTTACGCGAATTAGAGGATATAAAAAACAGCGAAACCTCCGTTCTAAAAAAGATTGCGCAAATTGAGGCGGAAAACATCAATTATGGATTTGGCTTACTGGACAAATCCCTTCCTGATGTTCACGATTTCAGTGATAAATCAATTGAAGCAATTGATAGTATTATCAACGATTTTACTGAATTTAAAAACAAGTTTGCGAAAGATAATAACCTTGAAGAGGTTGAGGCTGATACAACAGAAGCCTAATGCTGAGATCAATATAAAAGAGCCGTTCCTGCTTTTAGGATCGGCTCTTTTTTTGCAGTTGAAAGAATTTTTTGCTAGCGGTTAAAACATGGTTCCGTCGCAAAACTCATAGCTTTGCGGCATGGCTATCAGAATTTTTATTACAGGCGGCACTTTTGATAAGGAATACAATATGCTCAACGGCCAGCTTTATTTTAAGGACACACATTTACACGACCTTCTTGAACTGGGCAGAAATACCGTTCCGGTTGAAATCAGGACTTTGATGATGGTGGACAGCCTTGAAATGACCGATGAGGACCGCGAACTGATTGCTCATCAATGCAATCAGGCAGATGAAGAACAAATAGTGATTACACATGGTACAGATACGATGGCGCAAACAGCCGAAATACTTGCACAAACGGTTCTGAAAAAAACAATTGTATTAACCGGCGCCATGATCCCGATTAAGTTTGGCAGTTCAGACGGGTTGTTTAACCTGGGTAGTGCGATCGCCTTTGCTCAGTCGCTGCCTCACGGGGTTTATGTGGCCATGAACGGGCGCTTTTTTAAGGCCGGCGATGTGAGAAAAAATAAGGAGACCGGTTTCTTTGAAGAGGGTTTGGTATAGTAATTGCAATTTCACATGCAATT
Organism: Sphingobacteriales bacterium 41-5; assembly: GCA_001896965.1. Taxonomy (GTDB): domain Bacteria; phylum Bacteroidota; class Bacteroidia; order Chitinophagales; family Chitinophagaceae; genus Niabella. The sequence continues at coordinate 17,799 of MKRO01000068.1, forward strand.
TATTTCTAATCCCTAAATTTTTTTTATGAAGAATTTATTATTTATTGCAGCGGTAGCTATTACGCTTGGCATGATGTCGTGTAAAGCTACCATGTCGCAAAAGAAAAAAGATGCTGACCTGAGCGCAATTTATGACGAGTTGAAAACGAGCCTTCCGGGAAGTGAAATTACCTATGCTGACGGACGTGTAAAAATAATACTCGGCGAGTTAGTTTATTTCAGGGTAGGTTCGGCAGAAATCAACAACTCAAGCGCCGCAAATTTGGATGTACTGACA
>MKRO01000068.1:18126-20323 GCA_001896965.1 Sphingobacteriales bacterium 41-5
TTGAATGGCTTTACTGATAATACCGGTACCAAAGCCATTAATGATAAACTTTCTATCGACAGAGCCAACAGTGTAAAATCCTATTTGGAAGGCAGGGGTGTGAAAGCCCGCCGAATGCTTACCAACGGTTTTGGGGAAAGCAACCCTGTAGCCTCGAATAACACCGACCAGGGGCGGCAACAAAACCGGCGTGTTGAGTTCGTAATCTATTATTAATATTGAATTAATTTTTCTGAAAGCGTGGCATTAGTTCCACGCTTTTTTATTCGCCTGCTGGAAATTACTGTATCAAAACGCAGGCTGTTCCGCAATCTGTTGTCAAATAACCCCATCTTTGTAAATTTTTTATATGAAGAGGTCTAATAAGAATGCGGCAATGGGGTTTATTTTCATCACGATGACGATTGACGTAATCGGGTGGGGGCTCATTATTCCGGTAATGCCTTCTCTTATTTCAGAGCTCAAGCACATCCCCATAAAAGAAACAAGCCGCTGGGGCGGATATTTGATATCAGTGTTTGCAATAATGCAATTGCTTTTTTCCCCGCTTATGGGTAACCTCAGCGACCGGTTTGGTCGCAGGCCGGTACTTTTAATTTCATTGTTGGCGTTTTGTATTGATTATGTAATACTCGCACTTGCGCACAATTACAGCCTTTTAATGTTAGGCCGTATTTTGGCGGGTATTACAGGCGCAAGTTTTACTGCCGCCACGGCCTACATTGCTGACATCAGCACCCCTGAAACAAGAGCGAAAAATTTCGGCCTCATCGGCGCTGCTTTCGGGTTAGGATTCGTAATTGGCCCGGCTTTAGGAGGATTACTTTCGGTTTGGGGCCTGAGGGCGCCATTTTACGCTGCAGCGGTTTTGTGTTTTATTAATTTTCTTTACGGGTATTTCATATTACCTGAATCTCTCAAGCCGGAAAACAGACGGCCATTAGAGTGGAAGAAGGCCAACCCTGTGGGGGCATTTATGCACTTTAAAAAATATCCCGCGATAAGCGGATTGGTAATAGCCTTCGTTTTCATATACCTCGCCGCGCACGCCGTTCAGTCAAACTGGAGCTATTTTACAATGTACAAGTTTAACTGGACTGAAAAAGAAGTAGGATTTTCATTGGCTTTGGTTGGTATTTTAGTGGCTGTAGTACAGGGTGGGCTGATTAGGGTGGTTAACCCATTACTTGGAAACGCTAAAAGCGCGTACCTGGGCTTGGTTTTGTACGGAATTGGCCTGGCGTTATTTGCATTTGCCTCGCAAAGTTGGATGATGTATGCTTTTTTAGTTCCTTATTGTCTTGGTGGTATTGCGCAGCCCGCGCTGCAAAGTATTATTACTGAAAATGTCCCCGCAAACGAACAGGGGCAGTTACAGGGAGGGCTTACCAGTATTATGAGTGCCACATCTATCATCGGCCCATACATTATGACAAGTCTTTTTTATTATGCCGTGAGCGACGGTTCGCGTTTTTATTTTCCAGGGGCTCCGTTTCTTTTAGGTGCTTTTTTAATGTTCATTAGCGCAATTTTAGCCTGGCTTTTTCTTAGCAGAAAAAATATTTACAAATAGATTTTTTGGGGTTTGATCATACCACAATAAAAGCAGCCTTTAAACTTGCAAACGGCGTGATTATTGCGCTGCAAATAGTTTAAAATTGTTTTATCAGTAAAATATTCAAAAAAAGTCCTTTATCTAAGCATTCGAGTATGAAGCATCTTTTAAAATTCAGCCTTAATTTATTTCTTTTATCACTTATTTTGGGATCGTTTACATTTGATGCAAACGCCCAGTTTCGCCGCAGGAAAAAAAAGACGCCCGAGCCTGTAAAAGTAGTTTCTGATGTGGTGCCACAATATTCGGTGGCCATTGGCCGGCAAATGGTGCACGATAATATCAATAAAGAACAAAAATTAATCTTTGCCAGCGACGGTGTGGCAGACACGGTTTTTCATGTGGGGGATGACCCACAGATAAACTCTGCCGCAAGTTATTCGCTTCAAAACCGTGTGGATTGGCTGCAGTACGAAATCGAAACCCACGAAAAAATAGATCAGCGGATAAAAGCAAACTACCTGCAAGGGTTGGCGGATATTTTAAAATATGTTCGTGTAAAGTGGCGGTATAAGCAGGTTGACGCGGCTTATTTCCCACAAATAATTGCTACCTACAAGCGTGCTATTGAAGCAGATTACC
>MKRO01000068.1:20395-31547 GCA_001896965.1 Sphingobacteriales bacterium 41-5
TTTGAGGAAAATATTGGGTACACCGATGTTAAACACATGCAATTGCTAAAACTGGCCCAAAAATATCCCCCAAGAACATTTGCAGCATTGAAATTATATCCCGATGCGCCTTTTGCAGATAGTTTGATAAGGGTACTGGGGCATAGGTACCCTGAACAATTGTATGATTATGCACAGGCAAACAATAAATTAAGCTACCGTATTCAGGGAATAGAAGATGATCCGTTGATTGTGTCGATCGTTAAGATGGCAAGGAACCCTAATAAAAGCGGGCAATTTTATTTCCCTTTTCTTGATAACATCGTAAAAGAGAAAACAACAATAGAGGAAATTGACGCCGTAAAAAACGACCCTGTAAAATATTTCAGGTTATTGGTAAATACGCAAATGGATTATGCAGCCCGTGCGGCGAGCGGAGATACTGCTATTGGGTTTAAAAGCCTCACTCATAAGTTAGAACAAAAAGCAAAGGACGATTTTGTAGCGAAAATAAACGGCCTGCACGAAATGTCTGACGGGGTTCGCTTTCGAAGTATTCAACCGCTCACAGCCGAAGAACTGTATTATGTGGCGGTTTTAACTGATGGCCTCATTTATACCAGCAGTTATACTAACGGTGTTTATCCGCTCATGATGAGAAAGGCCAATAACAAAGGCGATGAGCTTTTAAAGAAGTTGAGTTTTGACCACTATCGCAAATTCCTCAGCCAGGCAGCGGCTTACAATAAATTGCAGAATTTTTTGGGAACCTTTTCCAACAAGCAGGATGCAGCCGACCTTATGACAACCTTTGTAAGCAGGCTGGAAAAATCTGAAGGGCTCGAAGACGGAGTAGATGTTGCAGATTCTTATGCGAGCGTTTATGAAACGATGCCGGATCTTGCGGCACAGATGCTCGAAAACGTTAAACTCAATTACGAGCGCAGCAGGTCAGGGCACGACCAGCGTGGGGTAGCCATCTACAATATTCTTTACAAATTGTTTTTAAGTGCCGATTCATCAAACGGGGTTGATCTGACTAAAGAATTAGGGATTCCTCCCGTGTACAGTGTGCCATTTTCAAGCCTGAAAAACAATGAAGGCCGTGTGATAGCACAGGTGTATTTTTACGGAGATAAAGACGGGATGGGCGTTTTCAACGGCTTCCTAAATACTTACGGCGATGGCTGGAAGATTGACCGCAGCAACAAACAATGGGTGGTGATCAATTCCACCAAAGGTGAGCCCGTTTCGATTTATGCAAACAGGCCGTTGCCCGAATCAACCGGTGAAGATGACAAAGCGCAACGGGCCTTAGGCACTTATCTTGAAGAGAATAATTTGCAGCCGGCCGTTACTATTCACAGGGGGCACAGTTACTACGCCAACACAACGGTTGATTATATGGCGCCGAGTTCAAAGATCGTTTTCATGGGCTCCTGCGGAGGGTTTAATTTAATTGATTCCATCCTTCGAAAATGTGATGATGCGCACATCATTGCATCAAAACAAATCGGCCGCACGGCAATTAACCGGCCATTTTTTAGTTTGTTAAGTGAAAAGCTCCGCGCCGGAAAAGATATTGAATGGATGCCTTTTTGGGGCGAATTCAGACGCAGAACCAGCGCGCCCGGATTTGAGGATTATATCCCGCCCTACAAAAATCTCGGCGCCATTTTTATAAAAGCCTACAAAAAAGAAACCGGCGAAACAGATATTTAACATTTAGAAAGAGAATTTTTTTGATGAAAAGAGGGCCTGGTTTTAAGCCTGCGTTGCTTTTAATGGTTACCTTAGCAAATCTTAATGCCCCTAATTCTAAATATCGACACATCCATTCAATCAGGTTCTGTTTGCCTCAACAGGAATGGTGAGTCAATCGGGTACCTCGAAAATAACAATCAGGGCCAGCAGGCAGCGTGGTTGCACGGTGCAATTAAACAATTGGTCGAAGACTGCGGCATTGCATTAAAATCTTTAGACGCTATTGCAGTGAGTAGTGGCCCCGGTTCCTACACAGGGCTTCGGATTAGCCTTTCGGCGGCAAAAGGAATTTGCTACGCGCTGAATATTCCACTGATTTTGGTAAACACCTTAAAGGTAATGGCATCGGCAGTGGCGCCGCAGGCTGATGACCTGATCTGCCCCATGATTGATGCGAGGAGGATGGAAGTGTTTACGGCATTATATGACAGAGGCCTGAATCTCGTTGAAGAGCCCAGAGCGTTGATATTGCAGGAAAATAGTTTCTCTGAAATATTAGCAGGCCATCGGATACTTTTTACAGGCAATGGTTCGGAAAAGTTTAGAAATCTGGCTCATTCTTCCAACGCAAATTTTGTGAAACATCAGCCTAATGCACTCGACCTCTCTTACCTGTCTTCAAAAATGTATGAAGAATCGCTTTTTACAGATCTGGCGTATTCTGAGCCCGAATACGTTAAAGCAGCACATACTACCTGATATTAGTTAAAAAAATATACGTAAACAGACAAAATATTAAACTGGTAAGAAAAAACTGATGTGTACCTTTGGAAGCATCTTAATTTTTAATAAGTACGATGAGTAATTATCAAATTTCTTTCACCCTCAAAAATGAAGCTGATAATCAATTAACAGTGGATACGCTCAGTGTTAAGAAAGCTGCCCTCATTTTAAGAGCCTTTAACCACAAATTACGGCAACAAATTTTAAAACTGATTGATACTCAGGAAAAAGTTACGGTTACCGAAATTTATGTGAAACTGAGAATTGAGCAGTCGGTAGCTTCTCAGCATCTTGCGATACTTCGCAAAGCTGAATTTGTCAAAACTGAACGTGACGGTAAATTCATCTATTATACGATCAATACTGATCGCATGAAAGATCTAAACCGTTTTGTATCTGACCTTTTGAAGTAAGTGATTGATGAAATCATGTTATTTTAGCATCTGGAAGCAGATGCTTTTTTGTTTAAAATTATGATGATGAAAAAATTACAAATTGAAGAATTTTCAAAATTGGTGAAACAGGAAATGGATATTCTTGACACCCGGCCCGTTGAGGAATTTAAAGCAGGGTTCATTCCTTCATCAATAAATATTCCATTAAAAGGAATTAAGGATTGGGCCCCGGGAGTTTTAAAAAAGCAGGAACCACTATTGCTTGTAACCGAACCCGGCAAAGAGGAGGAAACGGAAGCAGCGTTGAAAGCGGCAAGTTATAATAAGGTTGAAGGTTTCCTTGAAGGTGGTTTTGAAAAATGGAAAGCGGAGGGCAACCGAATAGACATGATTATTGACGTGGAATCCGATGAACTGATGATGGACATTCCTTTTGATGATAACCTTGTTATAGTTGATGTGCGCAAACCAATTGAATTTGCAGAAGGCCATTTAAGGGATGCGATGAACATTCCATTAAATGAAATGAACGACCCTCTGAAAATTTCAGGGTTTGGAGAATCTGATAACCTTTACCTGTATTGCGGCGGCGGCACCAGAAGCGTGGTCGCGGCCTCTGTTTTAAAAAAGCATGGCGTGCATAACCTGCGCAATATTGTGGGCGGCTGGAGAAAAATAAAAGAAGAACCCAAAGCAGAAATTGTGAAAGAGCCTGATGTGCTGAATTGAGATTGATAGGTTACGGCCATTTATGTTACACTTGAGCAAACGTCGTATTCGTTAGGTTTTTTAATGAAGCAACATTGCACTGCTTCGGTAATGACCCCATTTCAACAATTCATTTGTACTTTTAGCCATAGTAAAAACTGTTAAAATTTTATGATCAAGAGAACTGCCCTTTTTGCTCTTTCAGTAATCCTCACTATCTTTTCCATGGCGCAAAAAAATCTTCTACCGTTTGTAAACCCATTAATCGGCACGAAAAAAATGGGACATACTTTTCCCGGTGCCACTGTGCCGTTTGGCGCGGTGCAGCTAAGCCCTGATACGGATACCATTCCTTACGCCGTTGATGGAAAATACACCGGAGCGGTTTATAAATATTGCGCGGGCTACCAGTATGATGACCCTACGATTGTTGGTTTCAGCCACACGCATTTCAGCGGTACAGGCCACAGCGATCTTGGTGATTTTTTGATCATGCCAACGGTGGGCAAACTGCAACTCAACCCCGGCACGGCAAATAATCCTGAAACCGGCTACAGAAGCCGCTTTAGCCATAAAAATGAAGTAGCTCAACCTAATTACTACAAAGCAAAACTCAACGATTATAACATTCTTGCCGAACTAACCACCACCATCAGGGTTGGCGTGCATCAATACACATTTCCCAAAAGCGATGAGGCGCATATTATTTTAGACCTGATGCACGGCATTTATGATTACGATGAAAAAAATGTGTGGACTTTTGTGCGTGTTGAAAACGATATGTTTCAAAACTTGAACTAAACGGCAAACCGCTCAACAGGCTAAGTATAAAACATAGTGAAATTATGGATGGCGAAAAGATTGTTTTTATATGAGTGCGAAGCCGGGCAGGTAGGCTGAATTTATTTACTTTAACTATGGGGTTACATATAAAGGGAAATACTTAACTTCATTCGATAAAGTTGCTAAATGAAAGCTATACTGTTGATGACCGTCCTATGTTTGCTGTGTGCAACGCTGTGCTACGCGCAAATGTATAATGATACCGCATCTCACCATGCGTACAATAGTACTATAGATCATTACAAGAAAATTTTGGGAAACGAACTTGGCTTATATAATGGGTCGGTCTATGTTGATTATACACAAACAGTCAGTCAGGGTAGCTCGTTTCTGGGCGACAGCACTTATCTATCTTATGGAAATGTGACATATGATGGCGTTTTATATGAAAATATCCCTTTGCTATATGATATATACCAAAATAAACTGATTACGATTCACCCGTCAACAAAAATCAGGTTTTCATTTGTAAATGAAAGAGTAGAAGCCTTTACACTGCTTGGTAGTTATTTCTATAATTTAAAGCCCGTCAGTGTTTATACTATAAAGCCGGGATATTACGAAAGGTTATATTCTGGCATTAAAAGCAGCGCGTATCAGCGCCATGAGAAACAGGCAAGGAACGACCTTTCCGATCGTATAGTTAAAATAGGGCTGAGTGATAAAAATGTTTTCTTTATCAAAATAAAAGATAAAGTAACTCCCGTCAGCAGGAAAAAGGATATTTTAAAAATATATGACAATGAAAGAAAAAAGATCAGCCATTTTATGCGTACAGAAAAGCTGAGATTTCGCAACAACAAAAGAGAAGATATAATTAAAATTACCAGATTTTATAACGAGCTTTAATATGAAGAAGGGCTGGCCTATTTCCATTGCGAAACTAATATTATCCCTTTGCCTGATGATGCAGGGAATGTTTGCCAGCTCTCAGGTTGAACGCCCGAAGCTATCAGCCCAGTTTGATAGTTTGCCTATTGAGAACGCTTTATTAACTATAGAAAACCAAACTAATTATCGGTTTTATTATGATAAAACAGCTTTTGATACCACAAAGGTTAGTCTTAACGCAAATAATATTTCAATAAGCGATGCGCTCGAAAGCATTTTAGTGAACACAGGCCTGAATTATTCAATTGATGTTTCTGAAAAAAACGTGTTTATAACCAAAGGGTTATTGGTGCAAACCACATTGCCATCAAATTTCTATAAATCAGATACTGTACAAAATCAATCATCAGCAGTTGAAAGCGCCATGCTGTTTAAACCCGGAAGTGATGATAAAGAAGTGATTTTGTTGGGGCGGGGCGATGAGAGCGGGGTAAACCGTGTTACTATATCCGGTACTGTCAGAGATGAAAAAACCGGGGAGCCGATAATTAGCGCATCGGTTTACATTCAAAATCCTAATATAGGCGTAATTACCGATCAGTTTGGCACGTTTACCATTATGCTTCCAAAAGGCAGGCATACCCTGAACGTGCAAAGCATCGGCATGGAAGATATTGAGCGCCAAATTTTAGTTAAGGGAGAAAGCAGCCTTAATATTGTGATGCAGTCGCGTATTTTGACGTTAAGAAATGTTATAATTTCTACTCAAAAAACAAATAATATCCGTAATACGCAGCTGGGTGTGCAAAAGCTGGATATTAAAACCATTAAGCAGGTGCCCGTTGTTTTTGGGGAAGCAGACCTGCTGAGAGTGGTAGCAACAATGCCCGGCGTTAAAACCGTGGGCGAGGCCGCCACAGGTTTAAATATCAGGGGCGGGTCAGTGGATCAGAATTTGATGCTTTTTAATGATGCGAATGTTTATAATCCCGCACACTTCTTTGGAATGTTTTCGGCATTTAACCCCGAAGTGGTAAAAGAAGTAGAAGTGTTTAAAAGCAGCGTTCCGGCAAAATATGGAGGAAGGCTATCCTCTGTAGTAAACATTACAGGACGGGAAGGTAATAAGAAAAATTTTGCAGGTTCAGCAGGTATTGGGTTGCTTACAAGCCGTCTTACACTGGAAGGACCCATCATCAAAGATAAATCATCGTTTATAGTTGCAGGAAGAAGTACTTATGCGAACTGGTTACTAAATCTTTTGCCTGACCAGTACAAAAACAGTAAAGCTGATTTTTATGATGCTAACCTCCTGTTGAATCATGAGTTTAATAAAAACAACACCGTTTATCTTACAGGATATTTAAGCAATGACCGCTTTAATTTGAATAGTGATACTTTTTTTCATTATAAAAATTTTAATTATAACCTGAAATGGAAGCACACTTTCAATAACAGGTTATACTCGCTTATTAATATTGGGCAGGATAAGTATGAGTATAAAATTACAAGCGAAAGAAACCCGGTGAATGCTTACGCACTTTCGTTTAACGTCCGGCAAAGTTATTTCAACGCGCATTTTAATTATTTTATCAATTCAAAACATACGCTTGAATTTGGGCTTAATACTTTGTTGTATAAGCTTCTTCCGGGCGATTATGTACCTGTTGGCAGCGAATCGCTGGCAGCGCCTTTACACATGCCTTTTGAGCAGGCTCTCGAATCAGCATTGTACATCAGCGACAGGTTTAATATTACAAAAGATCTTACGCTGGACGCCGGCATCCGCTACTCCATGTTCAATTACCTCGGCCCGTATGAAGTGAATAACTATCCTCAGGGTGTTCCTAAAAGAGTAGAGAATATGACGGGTACCACAATTTATGCTAAAAACAAAATCATCCACACCTACCACGGCCCCGAGATTCGTATTGGCATCAGGCAGATGCTTTCTAATACCATGTCGTTAAAAGCAGGGTATAATAGCTTACGGCAATACATTCACATGCTTTCCAATACCGCCGCAATGGCACCCACAGATATTTGGAAACTTAGCGACCCGAATATTTCACCCCAGTTCGGCGATCAGTTTTCGCTGGGGTTGTATAAAAATTTAAAATCTAACACAATAGAACTATCAGTAGAAGGATATTATAAGCGAATAAAAGATTATCTCGACTTTAAAAGCGGGGCTATTTTAGTGCTAAACAGCCACATAGAAACAGAGGTCGCCAAAACGCAGGGAACTGCCTATGGCATTGAATTTCTTGCAAAAAAGCTCACAGGAAAACTAAATGGCTGGGTTGGATACACGTACAGCCGAATACTTTTAAAAGCTGACCAGGCCGAAACAGGCGAGTTTCTAAACAATGGCAAAATTTACCCGGCTAATTACGACAAGCCCCATGACTTGACGCTTGTAAGTAATTACCGATTTTCACACCGTTTCAGTACATCCTTTAATGCAACCTATAGCACAGGCAGGCCTATTACATTGCCTATAGGAAAGTTTCGATATGCAGAAGGTGAACGTACATTATATGGCCCGAGAAACGGGCACCGTATTCCCGATTATTTCAGGATGGATTTTTCAATGAATATTGAGGGCAACCATAAAGTGCACCAGAGAACACATAATTCATGGACAATAGGGATATATAATCTTACCGGAAGAAAAAACCCTTACTCTGTGTATTATGTGTCTGAAAACGGGGTGATTAACGGGTATAAGCTGTCTATATTTGGAAGCGCAATACCTTTTGTTAACTTTAATATCAGGTTTTAATTTATGAAAAGAGTATTACCAATAATAGCCTTTCTCCCCGTACTATTTGCAGGATGTAAGGAAATGTATGATCCGGGAATTATAAATCCCGAAACAGGCTATCTTGTAGTAGAAGGATTTATTAACAGTGGTTCTGAACCAACATCTATTAGCCTGTCCCGCACTACAAAGCTGACCGAGAACATTTTTTCTAAGCCGGAGTTAAACGCAAGTGTGACCGTTGAGGGTGATGATAACAAAAGCTTTAGTTTAGTAAGTACTTCTCCTGGTATTTACAGTTCGGCCCAGCCCCTCACCCTGAACACGGCAGTACAATACAGGCTAAAGATCAATACAGCCAATGGTAATGAATATGTTTCAGCATATTCATCAATAAAGCATAGCCCTGTGATAGACAGTATTACCTGGAAGAGAGAAAATGGCGGTGTGCAGATATATGTGAATAATCATGATGATAATCCGAATGAAAAAAGCTATTATCGATGGACATTTCAGGAAATATGGGAAATTCGCTCCACCTATTTGAGTAATTTGAAGTATGAGACTAACACTTCGGGAAACCCTGTTAGAGTTATATACAAGTACCCTGACCAATCTCCGGATTATTCAATGTATTATTGCTGGCAAAATTCCAGGTCAGCAAATATTTTACTCGGATCTACAGAAAGGTTATCACAAAATGTAATCTATTTACCCATTACCCATATTCAGCAGGGATCAATAAAATTGGGAGTACTGTATAGTATAGAAATAAAACAGCACGCGCTAAGTAAGAATGCCTATGATTTTTATCTGCAAATGAAAAAGAATACGGAGCAACTGGGGTCAATTTTTGATCCGCAACCATCAGATTTGCGTGGAAATATAACATGCACATCAAACCCCGGCGAAATAGTAATTGGCCATGTTGAAGTAAATAAAGAAGAAAATAAAAGAATTTTCATATATAACAGTCAGGTGCCGGGATGGGGTTACAGCAGATTCTGTGATATCGTGAGTATTGCTAATAATGAGAGATCAATTATCGAAAATTTACAATATATGCCCATTGCGCCAGAGGAATTCAATCTGGACGGCTCAATCAAATCTTTCTCTGCATCTGCTGGCACTTGTGTGGACTGCCAAACAAGGGGTTCCAATATAAAACCGTCTTTCTGGCCCAATTAATATAATGACTATAATGGTTAATTTATACGATTATATAATCACACGAAAACTGTTAAGATGTGTATTTTTAATGCTTTGTTTCTTAACGTATTTTAATTTTTTGCAGGCACAGGCTCCTCCTCAGAGTATCGCCGACAATCTTTCAGAATATCGCCGGCATAATTTTCAGGAGAAATTATTTGTACACACAGATAAGAATTATTATCAGGCGGGCGAAATAATCTGGTTTAAAATTTATAATACTGATGCTGTTAACAACATACCTGCTGACTTAAGTAAAGTGGCATATGTAGAAGTTTTAGATAGCGCGCACCAACCTGTATTACAGGGCAAAATTGGTATCAGTTCCGCAACGGGGCAAGGGTCCTTCTATATACCAACAAGCACGGCTTCGGGAAACTATATTTTACGCGCGTACACAAACTGGATGAAAAATTTTGACCCTTCTTATTATTTCGAGAAGAAAATTACCGTCATTAATCTTAGAAGATTGCCGTTAAATAAACAACCAAAACTTCAGGAAGGTTACAAAGTGAATTTTTTCCCGGAGGGCGGGAATATGGTAAGCGGCCTACAAAATAAGATTGCTTTTAAAGCTGTAGATGTAAATGGTAAACCCTTTGATTTTAAAGGTTTCCTGCTTGAAAACAGTGACACAATCCTTCAGTTTGCGCCATATAAAGATGGGTTAGGCACTTTTATTTTTACGCCGAAAGCAGGAATACAGTATCAGGCGATTATTAAAGCTATGCCCGGGCATTCTTTTACAGTACAACTGCCCGGTGTTTTTGCAGAAGGTTACACAATGGAGCTCGAAGATGATGGCGATAAGGTAAGAATAACAGCACAAAGCAATATTTCTTCTGCAACAGAACTATATTTAATTGCTCATACCAGGCAGTCGGTAAAAACCGCTTTAAGAAGTCGGTTACAAAACGGATCGACAGTATTTACTATTGATCGCTCTGTATTCGGCAATGGTGTTTCTCATATTACTTTATTTGATGGCGAGCGAAGGCCGGTTTGTGAAAGGCTGTTCTATAAGGAGCCCACTCAAATACTCGACCTGAAATTGGCAACAGATGCCAGGGATTATACAACAAGAAAGCCATTATTGGTTACCCTCTCATCTTCCAATGCAGATACTGCTTCTTTTTCAATGTCAGTGTATCGAATAGATTCTTTACAAAAAATGGATGGGAACGATGATATTGCAACTTATCTTTATTTAACATCTGATCTTGGCGGCTATACTGAAAACGCGCGGGAATATTTTTTAAATAAAGACAAACGGGCAACTGACAATCTGCTTTTAACCCACGGGTGGAGAAGGTTTGACTGGGCGAAAGTTTTTAAAAACGAAAAACCGGCATTTGAGTTCGCGCCTGAATATTCGGGCCATATTATTACCGGCCGTGTGCTTCACTCGGACACCAAACAGCCGGCAGGGCACATCATTGCGTACCTATCGAGCCCGTCGTTATTAACACAGTTTAAAACAACCGGCAGCAATCCTGATGGATCATTTGTTGCAGAAATGAAAAATTTCATTGGAGGCACTCAACTCATCGCGCAAACAAATCCTCTTAACGATTCTGCTTACCGTATACAAGTAAATGATCCTTTTAGCAAAAAGTACAGCAGCACATCGGTTGGGCTATTATCCAAACCGGTTAGTTACCCTGCTACGCTTTTAAAGCAAAGTATCGGAATGCAGGTTCAAAATATATACCTGCCCCGGCAAATCAATCAGCTACGCTATCCCGCATACACTGATACTTCAGCTTTTTATAATACACCTGACGCTTATTACAATTTGGATAACTATATAAGGTTTACAACGATTGACGAGGTTTTGAGAGAGTACGTAACATTAGTTGCTGTAAGGCGCAGGGGCAACGAGGTTTATTTGCCAACGATTGACCTGCAAACGAACCAGTTTTTTTCCGGCAGCCCT
>MKRO01000068.1:31568-32527 GCA_001896965.1 Sphingobacteriales bacterium 41-5
GGTATTCAATTTCAGTAAATTTTTTGAATTTGATCCGCTAAAGATCAATACACTGGAGGTTGTGGCTAGAAATTATATTTATGGTAAGTCTATGTTTGATGGGATACTGAACTGGAAAACTTATGCTCCGTCCATTAATAATTATGCCCTCGAATCTAATGCATTAATTTTAGACTATCCCGGCCTGCAAATGGAACGTGTGTTTTTCAGCCCCGATTACAGCGATGCGCTGCAACAGGAAAGCCGTATGCCTGATTTTAGAAATGTATTAAATTGGACTCCTGAAATAAAATTAATAAGCGGGAAAGCATATTCCGTGAAATTTTATACATCAGATTTAAAAGGCAGGTTTGTAATAGTAGCGCAGGGCCTGGATAAAAATGGAACGCCGGGAAGTGTATTTGAGTTTTTTGAAGTTAAGTAAATACAGACAAAGATTGATGCAATACCGAAAATTTGGAACTACAGATTTAGTTGTGAGCGAAATCGGGTTTGGCTCCTGGGCAATCGGCGGCGATGCCATGATTGGCAGCACGGCAATTGGCTGGGGTCCCGCTGACGATAACGAATCAGTGAAAGCAATACAAGCCGCTGTGGATGCAGGCATTAATTTTTTTGACACAGCCGATATTTATGGCCTTGGCCATTCTGAGGAATTGATTGGAAAAACGGTGGGAGGCAACAAGAACATTATGATCGCCACGAAAGTTGGCAACGTGGCGCGGGATGAAAAGTTCACCGTTGATTACGACTATCACTACATGATTTCAGCTTGTGAAAAATCTTTGCAACGGTTGCAAAGAGACGTGATTGATTATTACCAGTTGCATACAGCAAAGCTTTCCCATTTACAACAGGGCGATTGTATTAAAGCCATGCAGGATTTGCAGCAACAGGGAAAGATCAGGTACTGGGGAATATCGCTCAATACATTTGATCCTTACCCTGAAGCAGAATTT
>MKRO01000068.1:32561-33110 GCA_001896965.1 Sphingobacteriales bacterium 41-5
TGGTTTTAAATATTATCAATCAAAAGGCACTGCCATTACTCAGGAAGGCGCAAGAAAATGGTTATGGCATCATTGTGCGGATGCCCCTGCAATTTGGATTGCTCACAGGTAAGTTTGATACATCGAGCACTTTTGCTGCAACAGACCATCGCAAAAACCGGTTAACTCCTGAAATAATTGAGGCCTCAAACACAGCAACAGAAACAGTTTGGCAGTTATGCGAAAAATATAATTGCACCAAAACACAACTGGCGTTGAGTTATATTTTGGGCTATGATGCTGTGTCCACAATCATTCCGGGCATACGTACCGGGCAACAGGCCAAGCAAAATACAGAAGGTTTGTTTCAGCTTGAAGATGAAGATATGAAGTTGATTGAGGGTTTGGGAAATTCAACTATGGCAGATTTAATGCGCAGGATTCAAAAACTTGGATAACGTATTTATATCAAATGCTTCCGGGTTTAAACCGGTTGATTACGAAAGAAAGTTCAGCCCAAGTATATTACCGCTAATTTTTTCGTAAAAACTTATAAAGCAGGGTCAATAA
>MKRO01000068.1:33196-35929 GCA_001896965.1 Sphingobacteriales bacterium 41-5
ACAATCCCCATAACCATTAATGCAGTAGGTTATCAGCATTTCATCTTTTCCGTTATCGTATTCAGGATGCGCGGTAGCGATATAAAAAAACGGGTAATGCCCGTTCAAAGTATCATCAACTGTCCATATCATTTTTTTGTTGGTAAACGGCCCGTAAGGCTTGTCGGATGTATAGGAGTAAATTTCCTTACCCTGATCGCAACCTACGCTGAACTCCGTAGTTAGCAAAACATATTTATGCTTCAATTTAAATACATAAAAGGATGATGTAAATTCCGCATGAATTTTTGAGGCTTTCGTCATATCGGTATTCCAACTGCGGCCATTATAATATTCCCAGGGAGCATAAAAATTATTTTCCGGAACGCGGGCAACCATCAAATCATTCCCAAAGCCATTATTTTTAATGCCGTAGATATATTGATAATTGCCGTCTTTTAATATTCCGTTATTAAAGCTGATTTTGTTTCTGGTGCCAAGGTTTGAATAACCCACAACCTGCATTGTAGAAATTTTCATTTTTGCAATATGCAGTTCGTCAACGCTCTCAAATGCCCAGGCACCGCCGGCGCCGGTATTACGCAACCTGTTTTGAAAAATATAAGCAGTATCTCCTTTCGCAAAACCCATGCCCGGCCAAAACCAAAATTTATTATCGGTACCCACCTGAAAGGTTGATTTTGGGGAACCACTGCCCAAATGTGTTTGCTGGTCGGCAGGGTTTGAAATACCCATCGAAACCGCTGCGTTTCTCACCTGAAAAAGACAGGGAACGGTGTTAGTAACCAGGTTGTAATTATCAATGTAGCTATCGCCGTACAACCATAAACTCTTGCCGTTGTTCAGCGAAAAAGATATGGCCCCGTCTCCCGCCACCCAGCCGTGGGTTCGTTTAAAATAATTTGTAAAAACGGAATCCTTATAAACTTTCAGGCTTGCCGGATTATCGTCAGCGCCTTTTGGTGTTTTATCACACCCGAAAATAAACAACAATATAACCCCAAAAATATTCATGGTGATCAAAGAATTCATCTCATCAAATTTACATTAAAAATTGCGGGCAGCCACCCCGTTTTCAAACACAAAATAAAGCCTCTAAGATGAATGGTACAATCCCGAAAACAGTGATTTTTAGGGTCATCATTATTGGGGAATCAAACTTTTGCGAAGTGTTCGTTGAGCTTTTTTCTATCTTTCAAAAAAGTATAGCAAGAGTTTTGCAAAGCAAACGCCGCCCCTTAGCGGCCTTGAAAGGTTTATAAGAAGGAGTTTTAAAAATTCGAAGTATTTGCCTATAAACCCTTCTATAATTAGAACGGTACCTGTAACCAGCAACTGTTAACCAGGGTTCCCCGCCTCCCACACCTCGTACCCCGCATCAGTTTCCGGCTTCACTCACGCTTCTTTCAAACAATCGTCACCTCAATCCCCATGCCCCGTAAAATTTCCACCGTATGTTCTGACACGTTGCTATCGGTTATTATTTGTTCAATGTCTTCAATTCCGCATATTTTTCCAAAGCCGCGTTTCCCAAATTTGCCGGAATCGGCCAGTACAATTGTTTTTTGCGCGGTGGCAATCATTTTGCGGTTCAGTTGTGCTTCCATCATGTTAGATGTGGTGAGGCCAAACTCCGGGTCAATACCATCTACCCCTAAAAATAATTTGCTGCACGAAAAATCTTCAAGGGCTTTTTCTGCGTAAATACCTGTAACTGAAGAAGAAGTTTTGCGCATAATACCACCTAATTGTATCACCTCTATTCCCGGATGATGAATGAGTTCCAGCGCCACGTTCAGCGCAGACGTTAACACCGTTAAATGACCGTCTGCATGAATGTTTTTTGCAAAATATTGAACGGTGGTACCTGAAGCCACCAAAATACAATCGTTTTCTACAATCAGTCTGGCAGCGGCGGCGGCAATTCTTTCTTTTTCTTCCGTTTGCAGGCCGAATTTTACGTTAACCGGGCGATCTGCAATGTAGGGATTGCTTAGGGTAGCGCCGCCGTGTGTGCGGTAGAGCATATTTTTATCTTCCAAAACTTGCAAATCCTTTCTGATTGTTACGGAAGATACATTCAGTTTTGCGCACAAATCCACCACGTTTACACTGCCTGCCTTTTTTAATCTTTCAAGTATTTGCTGGTGCCTGTCTGCTAAATTGCTCATATAAAGTTGATTGTGGTACTTGGCATTCGTTTCAAATTAAGGCCAAAATTACAGCAAAGAAAATCCGGAGATTAACTTTCTGTAAAATATTACGATTTATTGCGAAAAAATTTTCTAATGTAAAAATAATGTTATAATATTGATTTCGATTTGTTTCGTTTTAGTTTCGAATTATATTCATTATCTTTTTTTCTTTGTAAATACTGCGTATGAGACCTGACCGTAGCGCATTACTGAAAGAGGCTGCAGACACTTCAATTACCTGGGATATTTTGGTGATTGGCGGTGGTGCAACGGGCCTTGGTATTGCGTTGGATGCTGTAACCAGGGGTTATAAAACTTTGCTGGTAGAACAATCTGATTTTGCTAAAGGCACTTCAAGCCGCAGCACCAAGCTGGTTCATGGTGGGGTGCGCTACCTGGCGCAGGGCGATGTGGGCCTGGTGCGGGAAGCCAGTATTGAAAGGGGTTTGCTGCAACGAAACGCGCCACACCTTGTAAAAAACCAAACTTTTATTATTCCCATTTTCAATGTTATTGACCGCATTAAGTACACCATCGG
>MKRO01000068.1:35980-36292 GCA_001896965.1 Sphingobacteriales bacterium 41-5
ATCGCTTGGTTCGTCTGTTTTTATTTCAAGAAAAAAAACAATTGAGGCCATGCCCGGCCTCAACACCAAAGGGCTTGTTGGAGGTGTGTTGTATCATGACGGACAGTTTGACGACAGCCGGCTGGCCATCAACCTCGCGCAAAGTATTATACAAAATGGTGGTGTGGCCGTCAATTATATGAAAGTTACCGGCCTTACAAAAGATGAAAACAACAAAATAAATGGCGTAACCGCCGAAGATATTGAACAATCCGTTCCCTATATTTTTAAAGCGAAGGCAGTGATTAATGCCACGGGTGTTTTTGTAGATGA
>MKRO01000069.1:0-493 GCA_001896965.1 Sphingobacteriales bacterium 41-5
GCTGGGTATTGTGGGAGAAAGCGGCTGCGGTAAAACCACACTGGGTAGAACCCTCCTGCAATTGATACCGCCAACAAAGGGCAAAATATTGTATAAAAATGAAGATCTGGCGTTGTTCAAATCAGGGAAGCTGAGGGAGTTACGGGAGAACCTGCAAATAGTTTTTCAGGATCCATACTCTTCGCTTAACCCGCGTAAAAAGATCGGGCATGCCATTGAAGAGCCGCTGTTGGTCCATAGCATTCTAAAAACATCAAAAGAAAGAAAACAACGAGCTATTGAATTATTGAATAAGGTAGGGTTGTTGCCTGAACATTATTACCGCTTTCCACACGAGTTCAGCGGAGGGCAAAGACAACGTATTGTGATTGCGCGCGCCCTGGCGTTGCAACCTTCTTTTTTAATTTGTGATGAATCGGTTTCCGCGCTGGATGTGAGCGTGCAGGCGCAGGTGCTGAATCTGCTGAATGATTTGAAAAAAGAATTTGGGTTC
>MKRO01000069.1:585-2263 GCA_001896965.1 Sphingobacteriales bacterium 41-5
TGATGAAATTTATCAACATCCGCAAAAGGAATACACCAAGAAGTTGATCGAGTCAATACCGCGTGGGGTAATAATCTGAGGTATGATTCTCAATAAATCGGCCTGCACCGGCACCACAGTCAACGGCATGATGCCAGGCTATCCGGTCGGCGAGATTGGATGGCTGTAATCTGATACCGGTTCCCAACTCATTAAAAGTCAATTTGTTAAATTGAAGTGAAAATATTTTAATAAGTAAAGAATAATAAGCTTACCTTCGCACGCAATTAAAAATCGAAAACCGGTGCCGTAAGACCGGGGATCGAAAGGATAAAGCAACCCTGAACGGCTGTTTTAACACCTCTCCCCGCTTCACTTGTTTAGATGCACTTTGAACAACTAAATTTTTATTTTAAGAATGAAGCTTTCACAATTTCAATTTGACCTACCGCTAAACCTGATCGCACAAACACCCGCTAAAAAAAGAGAAGATGCCCGAATGATGGTGGTTCACCGCCAAACCGGACAGATGGAAAACAAACATTTCCGCGATATTCTTGATTATTTTGATGACAAGGATGTATTTGTGGTGAACAACACCAAAGTTTTTCCCGCGCGCATGTACGGCCGTAAAGAAAAAACCGGCGCCAAAATCGAAGTGTTTTTATTACGTGAACTGAACAAGCCCAACCGGCTTTGGGACGTGATTGTTGACCCTGCAAGAAAAATACGTGTGGGCAACAAATTGTATTTTGGTGAAAATGAAGAACTCGTTGCTGAAGTAATTGACAATACAACCAGCCGCGGCCGCACTATTAAATTTTTGTGGGAAGGCACCGAAGAAGAATTCAAAACTCAGCTTGAAGCCCTGGGAGAAACACCTCTGCCAAAATACATCAAACGCAAACCTGATGAAGATGATAAAGAGCGTTACCAAACTGTTTACGCAAAGCATGAAGGCGCTGTTGCAGATCCCACTGCCGGTTTGCATTTCAGTCGCGAGTTAATTAAAAGGCTTGAAATTAAAGGGATCCGCTTTGCGGAAATTACTTTGCATACCGGCCTTGGCACGTTTCGCCCGATTGAAGTGGAAGACCTGAGCAAACATAAAATGGACGCTGAATATTTCCATATTGATGAAGCCGCTTGTAAAATTGTAAACAGGGCCAAACAAGGCGGAAACCGCATCTGTTCCATCGGCACCACAACCATGAGGGCAATGGAATCTTCGTTCACTGCTCAAAAATTATTGAAACCTTCTGAAGGCTGGACAAATATGTTTATTCACCCGCCTTATCAATTTAATATTGCAGATGCGTTGGTCACAAATTTTCACCTGCCAAAAACAAGCCTGATGATTATGACGGCTTCGTTTGCAGGGTATGACCTGGCTGTTGAAGCTTATAAAAAAGCGATTAAAGATAAATACCGTTTCTTTAGCTACGGCGACGCATTGTTGATCATCTAAATTTGAAGATACTTTTTCAATAGCTGCTTCAATACCGGAGCAGCTTTTTTATCTTTGTTATTCACTACCGTTGCAAAACAGCAAATACTTCAGGCATGAAAAAAATTGACCCTCGTTTTGAAAAATTCGCGAAGAAAAAAAGCAACGCTGCCATAAAAGAAGGCTTTAAGCAGGAAACAAGAAAATATAAAAAAGAACGGGCAGAATTTTTTGAACAACAAAAGAAGGAGG
>MKRO01000069.1:2374-8151 GCA_001896965.1 Sphingobacteriales bacterium 41-5
GTGATGCTGCTGAATTGATCAGGGAAGGCCAGGTGAAAGTAAACGAGAGCGTGATAACGGAACCCGGCTACAAAATGGCCGGAGGCGATCAGGTAACTGTGAATGGCAAAAAGGTTTTCATTGCCAAGAACTTGGTGTACATTTTACTAAACAAGCCGAAAGATTACATTACTACAACCGACGATCCGAAAAATCGTAAAACGGTTTTGGATATTGTAAAACATGCCACACCCGAAAGAGTATACCCCGTTGGCAGGCTCGACAGGAATACAACGGGAGTATTATTATTGACCAACGATGGGGAACTTGCACAAAAATTAACACATCCGAGTAATGGAGTGAAAAAGATTTACGCCGTTTCATTAGATAAACCGCTCTCTAAAACTGATTTCGACAGAATTTTGAAAGGCGTTGTATTAGAGGATGGCCCCGCGCCGGTTGACGTTTTGGCGTACAGCGACCTGAAGGACAAAACTCAAATCGGGGTAGAAATTCATAGCGGGCGCAACCGTATTGTACGCCGGATTTTCGAAAGCCTCAATTACCAGGTAAAGCAATTGGATCGCGTGATGTTTGCGGGGCTAACCAAAAAGAATGTTGATCGTGGAAAATTCAGGTTTTTAAATGAGAAGGAAATCCGAAATTTAAAATTTTTTGGTAAGGGCAGTAAATAGTATCATCTCAGCGACGGAATTTTTGGCATCAGTGATGCCTGTTAAGGTAGGCATCTGTCGCAAGCACTTAATCACCTGTATAAATGGCCTCACACAAAATAAAAGACTTCATTGTTTTTGAAAACGAAAATCTTATTGCGCTAAACAAGCCTTCGGGTCTGCTTTCAATTCCCGACAGGGAAGGAAAGGAAATTTCGTTGAAAGAAATTTTAACAGAACATTATCCCGGGGTATTTACTGTTCACCGCCTCGACCGTGAAACCAGCGGCCTTATTGTTTTTGCAAAGAATGCAGAAGCACACAAGCATTTGAGCCGGCAATTTGAAAACAGAAAAACGGTAAAAATTTACCAGGGCCTTGTGATTGGTTCGTTGCAGCAAAAAGAAGGAACGGTTGATGCGCCAATTGCTGAAAACATGGTAAAGCGCGGAACGATGATCATTCACCGCAGAGGGAAACAGGCGATTACAGATTTTAAAGTATTGCAGGATTTTAAAATTTATTCCCGGGTGCAGTTTCAAATTCATACAGGCCGTACGCATCAAATAAGAGTTCATGCTAAAGAGATGGGGCACCCTTTAGTTTGTGATGCGATTTATGGCGATGGGAAACCGGTTTTACTTTCTGCATTTAAAAATAAATTCAAGCTTTCAAAAGACGAGCCGGACGAAAGGCCATTGCTCAACCGGTTAGCGCTGCACGCTTTTCAATTACAAATTGAAGATTTGAACGGGGAGATGTTGTTGCTGGAAGCGCCGTTGCATAAGGATTTGAGGGCTACATTGCAGCAACTGGAAAAGAGAAAATAATTGTCAGGAAGATTCACCGATGGGTAATTTATGTCAGGGCTGGTGAATAAAAGAGGTTAGCTCATCAGCCATTTCCTCAAAATTGAATTGATCTTTAACCTCGTATGCTTTTCGGATTTGGCTGCTTTCTACTTTCTTTTCGCTGATTAGCTGCAGCAGTTTATAAAGTTCGTTCGTGGTTTCGTAGTACAATGAGTAATCAATGAGGTCGGTATTTTTCTTATATGAAGTGGGCAACAAAAGCGGTAGCTGATAACTATAGGCCAGGTTGAAAGCGCCGGAAATTCGGGTATTGCCATAAAAAAAATCTTCGTTGATTTTTAAAAGCGGCAGAATAAAATCTGTCTTTGCTAAATAGTTGTGAAATGTATCATATTCAAGATAATCATCAAAGGTCACAACCGCTTTTTTTATAGAATTAATTTTTTCTATTAAGGATTTGATTTCGGATTCATCCCTGTCTGCTTTTCCAAGAAATACCAATTTTATGTTTTCGGGTAATTTCGTTTCAAGAATTTTTTTTAACAACGGTATATAATCTTTTCTTTCAGATTTTACAACGCCCGGCACCGCGATCCAAATTTCTTCCGGATTCTTTATTAAAGGGTTATGTGCCGGTTTGGGGAAGTAAACAGGAAAAAAAGGGTACAAATTTTTTTTAGGATATTTCTTTAAATTATTGCGTATGAAATTCCCAAAAACGATGTATTTGTGTAGTCTTAATGAATAAATATATTTAAAGGTTGGACTACTGTCAAGTTTCAATGCATCATGCAAAATGCCTATCAGGTTTACGTTTGGCAAAAGCAACAATATATTTCTTACGGGTTTGATTTCTGTAGTACCAAAAATGATTGTATTTATATTTTTCTCTTTTACTACAGATTTTATTTTTCTTAAAACGTTTAATTGTTCTTTTGCCGTGTTAAGTTTCTCAGGCACCAGATAAATTCCGCTAATCTTTTCCTTTTCTTTTATTAGGTTGTTTAGGCTCTCATTGGCAATAAAATATACCGGTTGTTTCTTTAAATAAAACAGGTGTACAATGGTGTATACGTTTTCCATATGCGATCCGCCCAACTCAATTATTAATACACTCATGATTAATATTCTATTTATGAAAACGAATTGTAAATTTCCAGATAAGATTTTGCAGCATGATCCCAACTGAACTTTTCTGTCCAGGCAATTATGTTTTCACGATCTTTTAAACTGAAGTTTGTACGTAATAGTTTAGCCGTTGAGGCCTTAACACTTTCAGTACTTAAATCATCAAAATATAAAGCATGCGGGCCACCAATTTCTGGTAGCGATGTGGCTTTTGAAAGTAGTACAGGCGTTCCAAGCTGCATGGCTTCAATTACAGGCAAACCAAACCCTTCGGCAATGGAGGGAAAAGCAAATGCCCGGCAGTTTTTTAACAGCCAGTATTTTTCTTCTTCCGTAACGGTGCCGATTAATTTCACCCTATTTTCCACACCGAGTATTTTTGCCTCGTTAAAAATTTTTTGTTTGTAGTTCTCATCCTGAGTAATGCCTGCAATTACCAGGTTCAAATCATTATTGCACAACATTGCAGGTAACACATGAAAGTTTTTTTTGCGGGCAATTGTGCCCACAGCAAAAAAGAATGGTGTGTCATCGATGTCCCCCGGTTTGGTAAAAACTGGCGGTATGGTATTTCTGCCATTGTAGACCACGTCAATAAGTTTTCCATGGGTATTCATATTGCTGATGATCTCTTCTTTTACAAAATTGGAAATTGCGACAATATGATCCGCCCGATCAATTAGGCGTTGCAACCTGCCAAGATATTTTTTGATTTTTAAGACGTTCTTATCGCCGTGTAAAAAGTTCAAATCATGAATAGTAGCAACAATCTTTACTTTTTGTTTACCGGGCAGGTAAGCCGAGGCCTGGTGGGTTGTGTGCCAAACTTCACAATTTGAAAGCGCGCTTTTAAAGAGTTTATGAGCGGTGCTTTGTTTCAAAATATTAGCGTTGCTTCCAAAAGTACTCAACTCCTTTGCGGGAATATAAAGAACGAGATTTGTGTTTGTCGAATTATTTCTTGTTAAAGCGAGTCCCAATTCTTTACAAAATGTATAAAGCCCTGTATAAGGGTATTTCATTCTTTCAAAGTCAACTATAACACGCCTTTTATTTTCCATAGGCAAGCGCAAATTTGTAAATGTTTAAATTATTATTCATTAGTTCTTTTTCTATTTCTGTTTTGATTAATTCCCTGTCAAAACCTTTCATCATCTTATTTTGAATAAGCTGATAAACCTTATCGGCCAATAACCATGCCTTTTTATCAGTTTGTTTTTTTATTTGAACTGAATGTTGAATAGCATCGTATAAATCATTTATTCCGGCGCCCGTTTGGCCAACAGTTGAAATGATTTTTATTTCATCATTGGTTTTTGAGAATGCCGGCGCCAGCATCAGCCTTAAATTTCTTACAAAAAGGTCAGCGCCCGGCCTGTCGCTTTTATTTACCGCAAAAACGTCTGCAATTTCCATTAGCCCAGCTTTCATTGTTTGTATTTCGTCGCCTGCTTCAGGCACCAGTACAACCACTGTTACGTCGGCCAGGCCGGCTATTTCAATTTCGCTTTGGCCAACGCCAACCGTTTCTACAATAATGATGTCAAAGATGGATTCTTTTATAACGTCAGTTATTTCAATGATTTTTGAATTAAGCCCTCCCATTGAGCCCCTGCTGGCCAGCGACCTGATAAACACATTTTCATTGTCATACCACCGGCTCATTCGGATGCGGTCGCCTAACAATGCGCCCTTGTTAAATGGAGAAGAAGGATCCACGCAGATAACGGCTACTTTTTTCCCCGCAGCAACTATTTCACCGATTAGCGCATCGGTAAGTGTGCTCTTTCCGGCACCCGGAGGACCGGTGATGCCAATTACCGGCTTTCTGTGATTTTCAAGACTGAGTAAAATAGACTGATAGCCTGCCAGTTCATTTTCAACCAGCGTTATTGCTCTTGACAGTGCTTTAACGTTGCCATTTTTTAACCCTTTCACTATTTCCATCAGCCGTTTATTTTTGCATTAATTATAGAAAATCTAAGTTTAGGGAAGATATTCTATAAGCCGAACCGGTTTGAAAAACCCGAGTATTTATTATTTCTGAAAACCTGGTTTTTATAACCATTTTTTTTAAAAACGGGAAATTTTCGCAACCGATTCAATATTGAAAGATCAAAAATAAGTGGTTGTTTTTGAGTACAGAAATCATTATTTTCACGAGAATGATTTAATAGTTTTTGAATTCGATCTATGACAAATTTTATTCCCATATTCCCACTCGAAATTGTTGTTTTCCCGCACGAGCAGTTAAACCTTCACATTTTTGAGCCGCGTTATGTACAGCTTATAAATGAATGTTTCAATAATAAAAAACCTTTTGGAATTCCTTCAATCATTAACGGCAAACTAAAAGATTTTGGCACGGTAGTTTACGTGAAAGAGATTTTTCAAACCTATGAAAATGGTGAGATGGACATCAAAACCGAGGGAGGGAAAGTGTTTAGAATATTGGAAGTGATCAGCGATGTTCCCGATAAATTATATTCGGGCGCCATTGTGAATTATCCTGCTAACAGCTCACATGGAAGCGAAAAATTGATGAAAACTCTGCTTGAAAAAATGCACTTGTTACATCAACAACTGAATGTAACGAAGAAATTTTATAAAAATGATGAGGAATTAAATGTGTACGATATTGCCCATCATTCAGGTCTTACAATGGAGCAGGAGTACGACCTGCTTCAACTTACTCATGAAAAGCAACGCCAGCAATACATGAAAGAGCATTTTGAAAATGCATCACTGGCATTGGCGGAGCAGGAGTCAATAAAAGAAAAAATTCAGATGAACGGCCATTTTAAGGAGTTGAACTCAAAATTTGAGTTCTAAAAAAATAAGATGCCGACAAGTTGCCGGCATCTTATTAGTAGTTTATTGTTGGAAGCAATTATTTAGCCGCTTCAAAATTTTCAGCTACTTTGTTCCAGTTTACAACATTCCAAAATGCTTTCAGGTATTCAGGTCTTTTGTTTTGATATTTCAGGTAATACGCATGTTCCCAAACGTCAACACCTAAAATTGGAGTACCTTTTACTTCGGCAACGTCCATCAACGGGTTATCCTGATTAGGCGTGCTGGTCACTTCTAACTTGCCGTCTTTTACAATCAGCCAGGCCCATCCGCTACCAAATCTCTTTGCACCCGCGTCGTTCATTTTTTCTTTTAAGCCGTCTAAAGAGCC
>MKRO01000069.1:8192-11147 GCA_001896965.1 Sphingobacteriales bacterium 41-5
CACCACCTGCATTAGGGGCAATCACTTCCCAAAAAAAGCTGTGGTTCCAGTGGCCGCCGCCATTATTTCTAACGGCGGGGGAAATTGCGCCGGCGTTTTTTACTAAATCTTCCAAAGATTTTTCGGCGTTATCAGTTCCTTCAATTGCTTTATTCAAATTATCCACGTAAGCCTGATGGTGTTTATCGTGGTGAATTTCCATTGTTTGTGCATCAATGTGTGGTTCAAGCGCCTCTTTTGCGTAAGGCAGGGCTGGTAGTGTAAATGCCATGATTCTATTATTTTAAAATGATTAGATAAAAACTTCTTTATAACTACAACAAATTTAGTGCCTTAGAAGTTTATAATGCCTGTCCGGGGAAAAATAAGAAAAAGGTTGAAAGGGGAAAATTTGCAGATTTGTGCGATTTTTTTCTTGCTTTATCGGTTTGATAACTTAATTTTAACAATATCATCAAAACAAATTATTATGAAGAAAGGCCTGCCATCTCCATTGTTGTGCATTCTTTGCATTGTATTGTTCATACCCAATATTGTTTTTGCCCAAACCCGCGACATTTCCGGTACGGTAAAAACAAGCACCGGCGCACCTTTGCCGGGAGCAACAATTCAACAAAGAAACACCAGGAATTTTGTCATTGCCAGGGACAATGGTGAGTTTACTATTGTTGTAACGGGCTCAAATGTGGTGTTGGATATAACTGCCGTGAACTATGCCCCCGCCGAAGTAGCTGTGGGAACAGGAAACAATTTCGATATTGCCCTGCAAGATATTGAGGCTTCTGCGATGGATGAGGTGATTGTTGTAGCTTATGGAACTACAACGCGGCGCTCAAATACGGGGGCGGTTTCCACGATCAATGCAGACGCCATCAAAGACGTTCCAACACCCTCGTTCGAACAAGCCTTAACGGGAAGGTTGCCTGGCGTACAGGTTACCACTACTTCCGGGCAGGCAGGGTCTGCGTCCTCCATTCGCATCAGGGGCATCGGGTCAATGAATGCTTCCAATGAGCCATTGTATGTAATTGATGGCGTGCCTGTTGTTTCAGGCAGTGTAGGCCAAATGGGCGGCCAGCTTTATACTTCAAACAATGTGATGAATACATTGAACCCGAACGATATTGAATCGATTACTGTGCTTAAAGATGCTGCTGCCTCATCGCTTTATGGTTCGCGTGCCGCAAACGGCGTAGTGGTAATCACTACAAAAAGGGGAAAGATGGGAAAGCCTCAATTGAATTTTCGCTCGTCAATTGGGTTTACTCCAACCTGGGCTACCGAAAACTATAAACCTGCGTCCCCGCAGGACCAAATGAACTATTTCTACAGAATATTTCACGATTACAGAACTACTGCGGGGCAAACCGATGAACAGGCAAATCTTTACGCCCTCAATCGCCTGAAATCAAGGTTCGGCATTCATGGTTATGATTTTTCGACCGCGGGAACAGGACTTTATGAAAATGTGAATATCGTTGGTAAAACCGATGGTGTTGAAAACAGGGACGGAAAATATTTTGATTGGGAAGATGCGTTGTTCCGAACCGGAATTTATCAAACAAACGATCTTTCTGTAAGCGGGGGAAATTCACAAACAAGGTACTATTCTTCCCTGTCGTATACGAAAGACAAAGGCCGCGCTTATACAAATGAATTCGATCGTATCGGCGGCAGGTTAAACCTTACTCAAAAGATCGCCAAATGGCTGGAATTCGGTTCAAACATCAATGTGAGTTTCAATGATAAAAGTGGGTATAATGATACCCGTAACACGGGAACAAATTACCTGTACCAGTCGAGTAATTTATTATTTCCTTTATATTGGCCAACGGATTACAAAACGGGCTTGCCATACACTTTAAGGTATAACTCTTTAGGCTATAACCCACTCTATTATGATAAGCAATGGGAGAACTGGTCAAAAACGCTTCGTTTGTCTGCTATTGAATCATTAACCTTTAATCTTTTACCGTCTTTAACTGCTAAAACAGTTTTTTCTTATGACAATGCCGAGGTAAAGGACCATTTATATTATAGCCCGCTTCACTATCATACTACTTACGGAGCCACTGCGAAAGGTACTGTATTTGAGTACAGCACCAACATTAAGAAAATTCTTTCTTCCAACACGTTAAATTACCGTAAACAGTTTGGATCTCATGGTGTGGACATTCTTGGTGGTTTTGAGGCAGAAAAAAACCAAACGGATTATGCGTACGCCAGCGGTTCAAATTTGCCATCGAGTTCCTTGCATACTGTGGCTACGGCCGGTATCAAGGACGCGAGCGCTTATTATTGGGGATATAACATGATGTCTTACCTGTCAAGGGCTGAATACAATTTTGATCAAAGATATTTTCTTTCGGCTTCGTTCAGAAGAGACGGTTCATCAAGGTTTGGCCCAAGTACCAAGTGGGGAAACTTCTGGTCAATTTCCGGCGCATGGAATGCCAAAAGCGAAAGCTTTTTGAAGGATGTTGAGGATTTGGATATGTTAAAGTTTCGCGCATCTTATGGTGTGAACGGCACAACGCCATCTGAAAATTATGGATGGATGTCGCTGGCCTCTTTTGGATACAATTACAATAACGATGCGGGCGGCATTATTACACAGGTGGGAGACGAGCTTCTGGCCTGGGAAGAAAACCTCACAACCAATATTGGGGTTGATTTTGCTGCGCTGAAAAACAGGTTGTACGGAACAATTGAATACTTCAACCGTAATTCAAACAACCTTTTACAAGACGTTCCGATTTCAACCGTTACCGGGTTCGGTTCTACATTAAAGAATATCGGAAGAATGAATAACAGGGGATTGGAAATTTCGCTGGGTGGCGATATCATTAAAACCCCGGTATTCAGGTGGTCGGCCAATGCAAACACCTCACTCATTAAGTCAAAAGTTGTTGAATTGTACGGTGGCAACGACATTATTTGGAGCGACCCGACCGG
>MKRO01000069.1:11272-22097 GCA_001896965.1 Sphingobacteriales bacterium 41-5
GAGATTTTTTGCATAACGGCCGTGGAGCTACTAATTCCGTTTCAAAAGCAAAGCAAATTCTTTCAGGTTCTCCGCTTCCAAAAGCATTTGGGGGTTTTAATACCGATGTGGAATACAAAGGCATTAATCTCGGATTTAATTTTATTTACAAAATTGGCGGTTTATTGTTTGATGCGGGCTCGAGAGACGTGGCCGAAGATGGTTATTACTGGGAGCGCACTCGTTCTTACTACGGTTATCAGGATGCATGGACACCTGACAACCCTAATGCCCTGTTCCCAAAGATCAGCGGCAACGACCCCGAGGATGGTATTTTGCGCACAAGCCGGCACCTGCATAACGCAACATTTTTACGTTTGAAAAATATTAATCTTGGTTATACTTTTCCCGCAGCTATTTTAAATAAAGTTAGAATTTCGGGTGCACGGGTATTTTTTAACGGAACTAACCTTGTTACGTTATCCAAATTCAAATGGGCTGACCCCGAAGTGAATAACTACGGTTCAAGAGGTTGGGAAACGCCGTTTGGTAAAACTTACACCTTCGGGATAGAAGTGAATTTTTAATAGGGATGAAATGAACATTAAAAACGCTAAAAAGTAAAAAAATGAAAAAATTACAGATAATAACCGTCATTATTTCAAGCATGATGTTCGCCTCGTGCGGGAAAGATTTTTTAAATGTAAAGCCGAGTAATTCAACCGAGTCCAGTCAAACGATAACCACTTTGGCCGATGCCAAAGTGATGATCAACGGTTTGATGCGCACCATGGTCCGGTCAACCTACTACGGCAGAAATTATATGATTTACGGCGATGCCAAAGGTGGCGACATCACAATCGCTTCACAGGGCCGCGGGTTAGATGCCTTGTATGTTTTTAACCACTCCGTTAATACGAATACTTATTCATCTTTCTGGTCAGATATTTACAATTCTATTTTACAGGCGAATAATATTATTAACGGTATTCAAAAACTTGAAGACGAAGGTACCACCATCGATTTCAAAAATTACAAAGGCCAGGCGCTTACTTTAAGAGCGTTGATGCATTATGACCTTGTGCGCCTTTATGGGAAAACTTATACGCAGGATAAGTCTTCTTTTGGAGTGCCCGTTGTTACCCAGGTGCTTGACGCAAACGCTTTACCGCTCAGGAATTCTGTTGATGAAACTTATAGTCAAATCATAACCGATCTAAAAGCCGCGCTGCCACTTTTGCCCAAAGCAAAAAGTAACGGGTTTATCAATTACTGGGGAAACAGGGCTATACAGTCAAGGGTGTATTTAACCATGGGTAATTATGATAGTGCTTTTGCCGCAGCAGAAGAAATCATCACTTCCGCCTCCACCTATTCTCTTTACAGTAACGCCGAGTGGGTGGGCTCCTGGGCTGCCCAATTTGGCAAAGAATCTATTTTTGAATTGATCATGGCAAAAGATCAGGGCGAACTTGGTTCGGGCTCTTTAGGTTTTTATTATTTGCGAAGCAGAGACAATAATGCACTTGGTAATTTTATCGCCTCCGATTATTATCTCGATAGGCTTAACCAGGATCCAACTGATGTAAGATGGGGCATCATGACAAATGATGAATTGTCAACTACACGTAAAGGAGCCTGTTATAAATATGTGGGTTCTGTATCAAAAAGCGGTGATGGAAAAGACCCCTATACTGCTGTAAATATTAAAGTAGTTCGCTTGTCAGAAATTTACCTGACGGCTGCCGAAGCCGCTTTAAAAAAATCGGCACCCGATCCTGCAAAGGCGGCAACTTATGTAAACGCTATTCGCAAACGAGCGCCGGCCCTGCCCGCATTGACCGCCGCAACCGTTACCGAACAAACTGTTCTTGATGAAAAAAGCAAAGAATTTATTTGCGAAGGGCAACGGTTCTTTGATATGATCAGGACTAATAAACAAATTACGTTCAATGATGAGCATGTTGGTGTTACAATGACGCACCGGCCTAAAACAATTGACCGGACTTTCTTTAAAACCATTCTGCCGATTGCGCAAACTGATATAAACGCAAATCCGGGGCTGGAAGCGCAGCAAAACCCGGGGTATTAATTGAATCGCTTTTTTCATGATAAAGCCACCTGAGAGGGTGGCTTTATCTTTTATTTCTGAAAAACTCCTGCATCAACGCTGCACATTCACTTCCCAAAACGCCGGTAACAATTTCTGTTTTTGGATGAAACGGAGAAACAGCAGGTTTCACACGACTAAAACCATTTTTAATATCTGATGCGCCCCAAACAACTTTACTGAGTTTGCTCCAGTACAAAGCTCCGGCACACATCACACATGGCTCTACGGTTACAAATAAAATGGCATCGGGCAAATATTTGGCGCCCATATTTCCAAAAGCGCTGGTAAGCGCGATCATTTCGGCGTGGGCAGTTGGGTCTTTTAATTTTTCCGTCATGTTATAACCGCGGGCAATCACTTTTCCGTTTTGAACAACCACAGCGCCAATAGGAACCTCATCTTCGTCGAATGCTCTTTGAGCTTCCCTCAATGCCAGTTGCATAAAATATTCATCAGACATTTTATTGTATTTTAGCCTGAGCAAACGTACATGAAATTTTTATATCGAATTTCACGTCATTGGTTAAAAATTTTATGCGTAGTTCCCTTTCATCCAATTAAACAATTAAAATTGCAAAGCAGAAATTAATATTATGAACGCCATCAATACAAACCTGCAATTAATGCGTAATTATTTTGAAACCGGCGCTACGAAACCTTTTGATTTCAGAAAAGAGCAACTACAAAAATTAAAAGGCGCAGTAGAAAAATACCAGGATCAGTTAAATGATGCGCTGCACAAAGATTTGGGAAAAAGTAAAGAAGAAGTATGGTTTACTGAAACCGGAATGGTGATTTCTGAAATTAATTATTTTATGAAGCATCTTGAAGGCCTCATGAAGCCGCAAAAGGTTGCTACTAATTTATTGAACATCCCCGGTAAAAGTTATATCATGCCGGAGCCGTTGGGAGTGGCGCTCATCATCGGCCCCTGGAACTATCCTTTTCAGTTATTGTTTGTACCGCTGATCGGGGCCATTGCCGCGGGCAATTGTGTGATGCTCAAGCCCAGCGAATTTGCTTCAAACACCGAAGCTGTAATGCAACAAATGATTGCAGAAGTATTCGATATAAAATATGTGAGTTATGTAACGGGAGATGGCGCCACAGTAGTGCCTGAAATGCTGCAAAATTTCACTTTCGATCACATTTTCTTTACAGGTGGCACTGAGGTTGGAAAAAAAATTTACGGGATGGCTGCCGAAAGACTGGTTCCTGTAACGCTGGAACTTGGTGGCAAAAACCCGTGCGTAGTAACGGCCAACGCGAACTTGAAAGTTTCGGCAAAAAGAATTGCGTCAGTAAAATTTTCAAATGCCGGCCAAATGTGTATTGCGCCTGATTATTTGCTGGTTCACCATTCGGTGAAAGATAAAATGCTGGAAGAGCTGAAGAATACTATTCGTGAATTTTACACTGACCGGCCGGTTGAGAGTTATGATCTTGGAAGGATTATTAATCAAAAACAATTTGCGCGTTTAATGGGTTATTTGCAGCACGCGAATATTTTTTATGGCGGCACACATAACGAAGAAATGCGTTATATTGCCCCTACGATTATTGATAGTGCCGGTACAAATGATGCGATGATGAAGGAAGAGATTTTTGGCCCCATCCTCCCGGTGCTTAGTTATCAGACGGAACAGGAGGCCTGCGATATGATTAAAATAAACGCCAACCCGCTGGCCTTTTATGTTTTTACCGATGATAAAAAAGAAGCCGATAATTGGCTGGAAAAAATTCCATCGGGAAATGCAGCCGTCAATACAGCGGCATTTTTTTACATGAATAAGAATTTACCTTTCGGCGGGCGCGGCAATAGCGGCATCGGCAGGTATCATGGAAAATTTTCTTTTGAAACTTTCAGTCACCAAAAAGCAGTGCTTAAAAGACCCACCTGGCCTGATTTAAAAATTGCATATCCGAGCTATAAAGGGAAGTTAGGAATCATGAAAAAGGTTACTTAGGTCACCACCAACGGGCTGACAGGGGATGATTTTGGTTGGCCACGATTCAATAACCATCGTTGACAT
This sequence comes from Sphingobacteriales bacterium 41-5, assembly GCA_001896965.1. Classification (GTDB taxonomy): domain Bacteria; phylum Bacteroidota; class Bacteroidia; order Chitinophagales; family Chitinophagaceae; genus Niabella. Next base: position 15,398 of record MKRO01000069.1, read on the forward strand.
AAAAAAATAAGAGAAAAAATTATGCATTGGATTATTTTAATAATAGCAGGATTATTTGAAGCGGCTTTTGCCACCTGCCTCGGCATGGCGAACCAAACCAAAGGAAAAGAATCTACAATGTGGCTTACCGGATTTATAGTAGCATTGGTTATAAGCATGGTGCTGCTTTACATAGCCACTCAAAAATTACCAATTGGTACGGCCTACGCCGTGTGGACGGGCATTGGCGCGGTAAGCACGGCCATTATTGGAATCCTTCTGTTTAAAGAACCGGCCGGCTTCTGGCGGCTGTTTTTCATTTTTACTTTGATCGCGAGTATTGTGGGGCTGAAAGCTGTTTCTCCGCATTAGGAGGCCACCACGGCGCTGAGGAACGCAGGAGGTTCGCCCCGCATTTCACGCCGTTCACCTAATTTTTAAAATCCCTCATTTTTTAATTTGTACTTTAGCCGCACTAATCAAATCAGATAACATGCAGCATGAAATTTTCCCGGTTCAACATGGGTAGTTTTGGCGGGGAGCTAATTACCCCGATCGCGCATCTGAATTTTTATGCTGAATTACAAGTCTGATCGTAAACATACGCCCTTAAAATTTTTTAAAAATATACTGATGAAGAACAAATTCTTACTACTGTTTACCTTATTCGCCGCGTGTACATTTTCTGCCTGCAACAAAGGCGGTAAAACCGGTTTATTGGTTCCCAAAGATGCGGGGTTGGTGCTTCACATTGATTTGGCATCGCTTTCATCAAAACTTTCATGGAAAGAAATTCAGCAGACGGTTTGGTTTGCAGAAGCCAGTAAGAAAGCCGATGATTCTTTGGCCAAAAAATTATTGGCTGATCCGGCAGCATCAGGCGTGGATACAGACGGCAGCCTGGTAATATTCATGACCCGCACCGGCAACAGTGGCTATGTGGCAGTTGAAGGCAAATTGAAAGACGTTGAAAAGTTTAAAAATTCAATTCTTGAAGGAAGCCGGGGTAAGGCTTCCATTACAAAAGACGGTGACCTGAATTTTGCAAAAATGGAAGACAGTGACGATGCAACGCTTTATTTCAATGATAAAATATTTGTTTTTGTTGCCGATGCTTCAGACACCAAAAAAGTGGCGGGCAATCAATCTTTTCCTCAACCGGGCGAAAGCAAAAAATACACACTGGACAGCCTGAAGTACTTTGCAAAAAATATATTCAGCCTGAAGGGAAAAGATCTGCTGGATAGCGATGAACGCTTCGCAGATCTGATTAGCGATAAAGCTGATGCGCATTACTGGGTGAACGCGGGTGGCTTATATGGCGGCCTGCTTTCCGGCCCGTTGGCAATGATGAAAATCGGTGATGTACTACAAGGAAATATCTCAACAGGCAAAGCTAATTTCGAAAACGGTAAAATCGTTTTTGATGGTAAAACATTTTATAACGAAAAATTGGCTGATCTCTTTAAAAAATACGCAGGTAAAGAAGTAAGCAACGAGTTGCTCGGCAAACTTCCTGACCAGAATGTTTTGGCCGCTTTTGCAATGAACTACAATCCCGACGGCATTAAAGAATTTTTGAAACTTTTAGGGGTTGATGGTATGGCCAACGCGGCAATGGCGCAATTTGGCTACAGCGTTGATGAATTTATTAAAGCCAATGCGGGCGACCTTGCGTTTGCACTCACGGATTTTTCAATCCATAAAAAACCAACAACGCTGACTTTGGAAAACGGCGAGGTGATCAAATACGACGATGAAAAACCCGACATGAAATTTGTATTTGGCATATCGGTAAACGACAAAGCAGCGTTTCAAAAACTGGTTGATTTGGTTGGCCGGAATTTAAAAGATAAAATGCCGGGTACTGACAGTTCAACAAATCATCTTAAAAATAAATTGCAGGATAAATGGTTTGCCTTTGGCACCAGCGATGCAGAGGTGGATGCTTTTTTAAACGGCAATAAAAAATCTGCTTACGCTGACATATTCAAAGGGCACAACGGCGGCGGTTTTGTTGACCTGCAAAAATTTATCATACAGGCGGCTGCAAGCAATAAAAACACTGCTTCAAAAAAGGCATTTGATATTTCTGCTGCCTTCTGGAAAAACATCAATGTATTTTGGGATGTGAAATCCGGTAACGCAACAACGCATTTTGAAATTAATTTGCAGGATGGCAGCTCCAACTCTTTAAAGCAGCTCAATAAATATTTTGATCAGATGTATTTGTCGATCCCCAAAAATAAAGAGGATGATTTGGGTTTTGCACTTCCCGGGGATACTACCGGCCCCACACCGGATGCCGTGGCTCAGTAAAATTTTTATTGCGCCGGCAGCAGGTCATGCAGCATTTTTTTTCCGTGCCGCTTTTACAATTCGGGAGGCTCACCCAGACCGTTTATACAGGGTTATTTGATCGGTTTGGGGGCGGTTTTGAAAGACTAAACAATGAAACAAGGTTTAGACGAAAGCCCTAATTTTAAACTGACCGAAATAAGGAGACGCTCACAAAAGGTTCTTTATTTTTTACCAATTTTTGGTAACTTTGAAAAAAAATTAGAGAAATGAAAAATACATCCATATCACTAGGAAATTATTTTGACCAATTTGTAAGTAACCAGGTATCAGCAGGGCGCTACAAAAATGTAAGCGAAGTTATTCGTGCCGGGCTTCGACTTTTAGAAGATGAAGAAAGTAAAGTTATTGCACTTAGAAACGCTATTCAACAAGGATTGGACAGTCCGATAGTTGAAAATTTTGACTTTGATGAAAATCTAAAAAGGTTAAAAGCAGAAAAAAGAAAAAATGGCTAAAGTTATTTTAAGGCAGCAAGCCATTGACGACCTAAATGCTATTTGGGATTATACGTTTGAAGAGTGGTCCGAAAGCCAGGCTGACAAATATTATGCGACTTTAAAGTTTGATTGTGTGCAAACCGGTAAAAATCCCGGTTTAGGAAAAGAATATGATGGCGTAAACAAAAACTTACTTGGATTAATATCTGGTAAACACATCATATTCTACCAAGTAATCACAATAAAAGAAATAGAAATTATCAGGATTTTACACGAACGAATAGACTTAAAAAATAGAATAACCGAATAGAAAAACTGCCGCCAAACAAATTGGTAACAGAGTGGGTAAAGTTCTTCTTCGAGCTTTTGTTCTTTGTTGAAAGTTAGTGTTTCTAAGCCCCCGGCCAGAGGGAAGGCTGCTCATCGTTGCGATAAAAGGCAAACGGCCTGCTATTTCAATCGTACATTTAATCTACACATTAGGCATATGATGGTGGTGACCGGGCATAAAAAAAGCCTCCACAAAAGTAAGGCTGTAAAGAGGGCCGGCAAGGTTGAAGAATTATGCCATCAACGCCAGTACCGCATAAAACAGGGCAGCTCCACCCAGATAAACACTTCCTAAAACTAAAGAAACCCGATTTGTCTTGTTCATTTTGTCCGATTTTTAAGTTTGCAAATTTGTCGTGATTGGAAATTTTTCAAAAACGGTGCCAAAGTTACCTGCATTTTTGAATGCCATGCAACAATAACTAAAAAACCCTACCGGATTTGGTTAGAACCTGATTGAAGTCAACTCGGCAAAAGGGATTGTCTTTTGTTCGCCGGTTGCGAGGTTTTTCAGGTTCAGCAATTGCTGCTCCAGCTCTTTACTCCCCAAAATGGCAACGTAAGGAATATTTTTCTTTTCGGCGTATTTGAATTGCTTATCGAATTTCGAATTTTCATGGTACAGTTCGCAGGCAATACCAGCATCGCGAAGTTGTTGCGCCAGTTCAAATGCTTTGGTAGCTTCGGCTTCGCCGAGATTAAAGAAGAGCACCTGAGTGCCGCCCGAAACATCTGCCGGAAAAGCATTTAGTTCTGTAAGCACATCATAGATCCTGTCCACACCAAAAGAAATCCCAACACCCGGAACGTTCGGTACGCCAAACAAACCGGTGAGGTCGTCGTAACGGCCGCCGCCCCCGATGCTGCCAATTTGTACTCCGACAGCTTTAACTTCAAAGATGGTTCCCGTGTAGTAATTGAGGCCCCGGGCAAGAGTAGGGTCAATTATTGATTTACCATTTGTGATTTCAAACTGGCTTAACATGTTGCTCAAAAATTTCAGTTCCGCAACGCCGTTTAAACCTGTTTCGTTGCCAGAAAAAAGTTCCGTAAGCTGCGAAAGTTTTTGGTTGTTGCTACCGCGGATATTTAAAAAAGATTCGATGATTAGTACCTGTTCGTCGTTCAGGCCGCGTTGTTGCAATTCCTCCTTTACTTTTTCAATGCCGATCTTATCCAGCTTATCAATCGCGATAGTAATACCGGTTAGTTTATCTGCGCCACCGCACAGCAAAGCCAGTCCCGCCAGTATTTTGCGGTTGTTAATGCGAATCTCAACCGGCACATTTAGTTTTTGAAAAACGGTGGCGTAAATAATTGCCAGCTCCAGCTCGTTAATCATTGAGGTGCTGCCCACCACGTCTGCATCGCACTGGTAAAACTCGCGGTAACGGCCTTTTTGCGGCCGGTCGGCGCGCCACACGGGCTGCATCTGGTAGCGTTTAAAAGGCATGGTGAGCTGATTGTAATTCGTGGCTACATACCTTGCAAACGGAATGGTGAGATCATAACGTAAAGCCCGTTCAGTAATGTCTTTGCTGCTTTTGCCTTCGGTGATCTTTGCAAAACCTTCCTTAATTTTTTCCGCTTTCGCGGGATTGTCCAACCCGTTGTTCAGGATTTTAAAAATAAGCTTATCGCCCTCCTCGCCGTACTTGCCCATTAAAGTGTCGAGGTTTTCCATCGCCGGGGTTTCCAATGGCTGGTAGCCGTATAATTCAAATACCGAACGTATCGTATTGAAAATATAATTGCGCCGGCGAACCGTTGCCGCATCAAAATCTCTTGTGCCCTGTGGTAATGAAGGTTTCACTTGTTGTTGTTTATTCTTTTGTTCGGGGTTTTGGGTTACCAGTTACAAGGTACCGGAAACCCGCAGCCGGTAACTTTTAACGAATATTTTTATTGTATTTCTCAATCAAAGCATCCGTTGCCTGATCAATCATCTCGTAGGTTTTATGGTAGCCGGGCTCGGTGCCGTACCAGGGATCAGGAATGTCTTCGTTTTTACCCGGGTGCAATTCGTTCATCAGCAAATCCACCTTCGAAGCATCATATTTATCGCCGGCAATCCACTTCATTTCATCAATCACCTCATCGGCCATGGCGTAAATTTTATCGTAGTTTTTAAAATCTGATGCTGAAAACCGCCGTGCCTTTTGGTTGCAAATATCAATGCCATTCATTTTTGCCACTTTTTGCGAAAGCTTATGCGGCGCCTCGCCTACATGATACCCGTTCGTGCCTGCGCTGTCCACCTGCCAGTCAAGCCCCGCCGCCGCTGCCTTGTGCTGCAAAACCCCCTCAGCCAGCGGGCTGCGGCAAATATTTCCCAGGCATACCATTAAAATGTTCATGGGCGCAAAGTTAAGGGTTGCGGGGTGATGCTGTTATAACAGTGTTTTCTTTTGGAATTGGTTAATGTTAGGTTTATAACCATTTAAGCCATAAAACAAAATATAGGCATAACACAGCAGCGGTAATGTAAAAGAAATTTGCCAGGAGTAATAATCAATCAGCACTCCCTGCAAATAAGATACAACCGCACCGCCAACGATGGCTGTGGACAGTATTCCCGAAGCTTTGGTTGTGTATGCGCCTAAACCATATACGGAAAGTGAAAATATAATGGCGAACATGATGGAATTGCATAACCCCACGCCCAGCATGCTGTAAACCGATAAGTAACCGGTAGTGTTGACAGAAACCACGATTAAAACCAAAGCCAGCATTGCGCAAAGTGTGAGTACTTTTGATGGCTGTGCAAACTTCAGTATCCATGATCCCAAAAAACGCCCCGCGAGCATGCTTCCCCAATAAACAGAAACGTAGGTATTGGCTTCGCTTTCAGGTATTCCAACCCGCGCAGTAATATAATTGGTAAGAAAAGTGCCGATGGCTACTTCAGCCCCAACATAAAAGAAAATGGCGATGGCGCCGAATTTCAGGTTTCTGAATGAAAAAGTACTTTTTTTGACTTGCTGGTTTGAGGCCTGCCCAGCATGGGGCGCTGATTGAATGACAGGAAGCTTAAGCCGGTAAACAACAAATGCAATAATAAAAAGAGTGATGGCAATAAACAGGTAAGGGTATTTTACTGCATCGCTGGAAGCATGCGATTTCTCAAAACCGGCAAGTATAAAATAAGCGCCAAAAATAGGCGCCGTTGTGGTTCCTATTGAGCCAATTCCCTGTATCAATGTTAATCTTGAAGAGGCCGTACGTGCCGGCCCCAGTACCGTAATGTATGGGTTGGCGGCAACCTGCAATAAAACAATTCCTATGGCAATAATAAAAAGCGCTCCCAGAAAAAGATAATACTGGTGAAAAATAGCTGCTGGAAAAAACAGTATAGCGCCTATGGCCGCAATAAAAAATCCAAGTACCATTCCATGCTTAAAGCCAATGCGCTCTACAATTCGGCCTGCGGGAATAGACATGATGCCATAAGTAAGAAAAAAGTAAAACTGTACCAATGAGGACTGTGCATATGTGAGCGTAAAGCCCATTTTAAAAAACGGCACCAGCGTATCGTTTAAAACAGTAATAAAGCCCATCATAAAATACAGCACAGCCATTGCAATAAGCGCAGG
>MKRO01000070.1:0-10382 GCA_001896965.1 Sphingobacteriales bacterium 41-5
AGCCTTTATTTTATCCGCAATTGTTTGCGCCGAGTTCATGTCAAGCCTTCCAAACCAATAATAGTATTGCTCGTAAAGAGCAGGTACAAAAGATGGGTTAGCTGCAATAGCCTTATCCAAACGCTCCATATACATAGGATAATTTCTTTGGGATTTAAAAATCAACGCTTTTCTGTACTCTGCCTGGGCAAAGGTTGGGTCATACATTAAAGCTTCCTGGTACAACTCAAACGGACGGCTTCCTTCACCCGGTTTTTGTTTGCGTAAGGCATCACCCAGGTTTACAGCGATATCGGCCAGAAGTTGCTTATTTTGATTTTTTTCTTTTACACTTTTTTCCAGCGCATAGGCCTCTTCTAATTTCTGAACGCCAAAATTAATATCGCCAACTTTTTCCACGTTATTAAACTCCCTTGCAATCGCAGCACCTACCGCGTTCAGCACCTCTGCTTTATTATTCTTGTTTGCAGCAGCAACCGCAGCATCGAAACTTTGCCGTGCTTCGGCAGCTTTGTGGCCGTCTAACAACAACTGACCCTTAGCTGCAAGTAAAAACGGGTCATTTGCGTTTGCTGATAATGCTTTGCTCACAACGGCATTTGCTTCTGCAATGTCATCGTGGTCAATATAGGCTTTAGCAAGCCAGTAAGCACCTTCGGGATTTCCCGTCTGTGATTTTAGAATATTAACTGCCTCGAATAACTTCCCATCAAAATAGGCCTTTTTACCATCCTGAACAGATTGGGCAAATACTCCTGAACTTAATACCAGGCCAAGTGCCGCCAAACGTATTGTTTTGTTGATCATTTTTCTACCTTGTTTTTAAGATTGTAAATATAAATTTTAGTTTGTTATCGATTTTAGTACCGTGCCTCCCTTATAATAAAATTTTTTCTCCCGGGCATTAAATAAGCTCTTTTAAATATCAACTGGCCGATATCCCCTACAATAAATTCTGCAAAACCTGTGCCCAACCCCCGGTGGCCTTCTTTTAAAATATAACCTAAGTCTCTCGTCATTGGATATCTTTTCCCAAAAATGTTGGCCTGCACAGGAAAGATATATTTTCCATCTTTATCGTTGCTTTCAATGTAGGCAATTTTGACTTTTTTAAGAAAACTCTTTTGCTGCGCATCGTCTTTGCTGCCCACCCAGGTGACACCCACAAAACCAACAGCATCGGGGTGAGTGGCCACATAATTTATAACAGAATCACTGGTTCGCGCCGCAACTGCCTTGCTTGATAATGCCTCACCGCGTAAAACGGAGTCCATCAGGTACCTGACGGTGCTGGTAGCTGTTACGCCGTCAAACACCGGCACTTTTGATTTAGGATAATTCCCCGAAAGAATGTTTTTGATATCGGGCATACTAAACATATCATCGCCTGAAGAGGGATTTACGAGTACGGCTACCGCATCCCTTGCCACCGGCAACTGTGTTATTTTTACTTTTAATGAATCCACTACACCGATCCTTTCGGGCTCAGTAAGTTGATAGGTGGATATTATCATCCGTACACTATCATTCCAAAGATCTTTTATACAATCCGCCTCAGGCTTGTATTGCACATTTATTTTTGTGCGCTGGTTGTTGCTTTCGTACACTTTTACAAGCTCGTCAACAACTGGCCTGAAAGATTCATCGGCGCTGATTGTTATTTCGCCCCGGGTAGGAGTATCAGGTATTTCAGCATTTTTTTCTTTAAAAGACCGGCAGGAACCAAACGTTGCCGCAACCAGAAACAACCATGCCGAAACCCTGCCAAGCACCATCTTTTTAAACGGAACTTTTTCTATAACCCTTGTAAATTTTCCAGATGCCATATAAAATTGCGATAGCCCCAAAAGCTATCATTAACGTTTCTGCCTTAAATTTCACAAAACATACAATACCTAAAATAATAAAAACAACCCCAAAAACATAATCTAAAATGGACCCCGCTGCCATGGCTCGCTTGTTTCTTTCATTTTCATAATCTTCTGAGGTCTTATTTACCATTTTTAAAAGTTGAGGCTGAAAAGTAATGATTTTTTCTATTAGACACGAAATATTTACAATTTCATAAAAAGTAAACGGGTTTTACCAATTATTAACGATCTCTTAAACCATTGATTAAAACAGGGTATAACCGCTGATTTAGACGGCTTTTACGAAACAATACGAACCGTTTTCCATGCAAAAACAAATAATGTTAATTTTGAGCGCAGATGTATTTGGTTAAAACTCCCCGCTGGCTGAAAAGCCTTTTCAGCAATTACATGTGGCATATTTCGGCTACGCAAAAGGTGCTGTATTTAACTTTTGATGATGGCCCTCACCCCGTTGCAACACCGTTTGTACTTGATGAATTAAAGAAACATGAGGCGAAAGCCACTTTTTTTTGTATTGGCAAAAATGTTTTGGAAAATGACGCAGTTTATCAAAGAATCATCGCAGAGGGGCACACGGTTGCAAACCACACTAATAACCATTTGAACGGGTGGAAAACGACCGACGAAATTTACGTGGATAATATTTACGAAGCATCGAAACACATCAATAGCCGGCTCTTCAGGCCTCCGTATGGCCGGATAAAAAAAAACCAGGGGCGCGCGTTGCTGGCTAAAGGATTTAAAATTGTTATGTGGGATGTGCTAAGCGGAGATTTTGATATAAACCTTTCACCGCAGAACTGTTTAAACAATGTGGCAGGAAACTCAGTACCGGGGTCCATTATTGTTTTTCATGACAGCGAAAAAGCTTTTAAGAATATGAGCTATGCACTACCCCGGGTTTTAAACTTTTTTATTGAAAAAGGATTCAGGTTTGAAGCGCTTAACGGATTAAGTTTTGAAAAGGGAGGGCCTGAGTGAATACCCAAGCCCGATTTTTAATCCGTACCCTATGAAAACTTGCTGTGAAGTTATTAGGTTTTGAAGAAATAAGCAAAAAAAATACTGTTAATGTATTTAACGTTTAAAAAAAATCAGAATACCAATGTTTATTGACACACATTCCCATATTTACCTGAAAGAATTTGAAATTGATAGTGCTGAAATGCTTGAAAGAGCGGCGGCAGCAGGTGTAAGCACAATACTCATGCCCGCAATCGATTCTGAGACTCACAATTCTATGATGACAATGGAACACAACTCACTTGTGAGATGCCTGAGCATGATAGGATTGCACCCCTGCTCAGTAAATGACACTTTGGAGAATGAATTGGCGATCGTGGAATCACTTCTCCAACAGCGAAAATTCATTGCCATTGGTGAAACAGGGCTGGACTTTTATTGGGATCTTACTTATAAAACCCTGCAATACCGGGCATTTGAGCGCCAAATAGAATGGGCAATTGCTTACGACCTCCCGATCGTCATTCATAGCCGGCAATCAACCGATGAATGTATCGAGGTGATCAGTAATTACAACGGGAGAGGACTGAAAGGTGTATTTCATTGTTTTGGCGGTACTCAGGAGCAGGCAACAAAAATTATTGAGCAAGGTTTTTTTCTTGGCATCGGGGGCGTTTCGACTTTTAAGAAGTCAGGATTGGATAGGACGTTAAAAAGTGTTTCCCTGGATAATATAATTCTCGAAACCGATGCGCCTTACCTCGCACCTGTGCCCTTTCGGGGAAAGCGAAATGAACCCGCTTATATTCCCTACATTGCCCAAAAGCTGGCTGATGTAAAAGAAATCGGTATTAGGGATGTTGCGGCTATCACCACAAAAAATGCCGAAAAACTGTTTAGTTTAGCTGTATAAACCTGTATCTTTGCCACCCAAATTTAGGAGACCTGCTCGAGTGGTTGAAGAGGCACGCCTGGAAAGTGTGTATACCCCTAAAGGGTATCAAGGGTTCGAATCCCTTGGTCTCCGCTTATTTGCTAACAAATATTAATGAACCGCTGTTAATTATTTGATTTTCAGCGATTTTTTATTTTAAGTCCTTTACAAAATTCTTCAAAATCACATGAAATTTGGTTGAACTATTCGTTGAATTCGACTTTTAGCAGGCAAACAGTTCAACTAAATCCGCTGAAACCCTTGCTTGATAAGGTGTTCAAAAAATGAACATCTTGTTTTGGCTGTTTTGGAATATTGGATACTAAGTTATTACTTTAAACGACCTAAAATGAACAAAACATTTTCCGGGTTTTTCTTTCTCAGAAGAAAAGTAGGAATTTCAGTAAAAGTATACCACCGTTTCAGTGCAAAGTATTATGATAAGGCTTCAAAAAGAAAGTTATTTAGATCCCAAAAATTTTGATACAATACGTATTAACGAAAGGCGAAAATTATGGATTCAACTATGTAATGAGAATAATTCTAAAAATTTAGTTGAAGAACTTTACATTAAAAATGCCATTTATTACAACCGCAAACCACCAATAAGAAGCACAAATAATTTGATAAAGGAATATAGTTATACGAATAATAAAAACTATCGTTTACAGCTTCATCCGTTAACAACAACGACTGTAAATGCAAATTTGGTTTTTGAAATTGGACAATGTAAAGGAACTTACAATGGGAAGTATATTCTTGTTTGGGAAAAAGACTCCGATGGGAAATAGAAAATAATGGTTGATTCGAATATATAAAAAACATCGCCTGACGAACAGGGATTGACATTGTTCGGAAATTTGAAAATCGCCCGCTGGGTTTTTTAGTTAGCTTTTTCACGATGCGACATCCTTTTGGAAAATTAAGAAGGCACAGGCGCAACCCCTACCTTCAGTATTATTTGTTATATGTGAATCCTCCTAAATCAAACATTTCCCGCATTAAAATTTATCATCCACGAAGTGCCAAAGCGGTCTCTCAGGCTGCCGTAATAATCACCCCAAAACTGGTCTTCCATTGGCATTTCAACCTGGCCGCCTTCTGATAATTCGTTAAAAAGCCTGTCAGCCTCTTCACGGGAATCGGGATGGATACTGATGTAACTGTTATCGCCGATTTTAAAAGGGCCGTTGCCAAAGCCGGGCATCGTGTCAGAGCCCATCAACACTTCATTGCCGATGTTAATGGCCACGTGCATTACGCGGTTCTTTACATCGTCAGCAATGGGTGGCATACCTTCCTGAGGAGGAATATCGCCAAACCTCATCATTCCGAATTGGTTAAATTCTGTCTTAAAAACCTTCTTGTAAAAGTTAAAGGCTTCTTCGCATTGTCCGTCAAAGTTCAAGTAGGGATTGAGTTTCATAATTTTTTGTCTTAAATGATTCAATAAGTTTACCATTTCAAAGTTAGCTTCAATATTACATCTCTAACTTATCTTATGGCAAGAAATATAGCTTCATTATGAACAATTTGTTATTTATGGAAAACATACATTTGCAACATGCCGGAAAATTTTCCCGACCTAAGAACAGTAAAAATTACGCGCTACGTAACGCCGCTGCGCGAGGGAGGCTCATTACCCGCCATTGTGGAAGCCGATGACGGATTTTTGTACGCATTGAAATTTCGCGGCGCGGGGCAGGGTGTAAAAGCGCTGATAGCAGAATTCGTTGGCAGTGAAATTGCAAGGGTTTTAGGTTTGAAAGTTCCCGAATTGGTTTTTGCAGATTTAGATGAAGCTTTTGGCAGAACAGAACCCGATGAAGAAATACAGGACCTGCTAAAAGCCAGCACAGGCCTCAATCTTGCGTTGCATTACCTGAGCGGCTCCATCACTTACGACATTGCAGTAAATCAGCCTGACTCTTTGCTTGCATCAAAAATTGTGTGGCTGGATGCTTACCTGCAAAATGTTGACCGCACCGTGCGAAACCCTAACATGCTTTTCTGGAATAATGCGCTCTGGCTGATAGACCACGGCGCATCACTTTTTTTCCATCATAATTGGGATAACAGGGAACAGTACATTTTGAAACCATTTGTACAGGTGAAAGACCACGTGCTGTTGCCTTTCGCAAATGATTTGGAAGAAGCAAACAGGTTGAGCAAGGATCAATTAACGCCTGAAAAAATTAGCAGCATTGTGAATGCAATACCTGAAGACTGGCTGCAATGGAAGGAAGGCGCTTCGCCCGGGGAGATCAGGGATTTTTATATTCAATATCTTGTTGAAAGGAGAAAGCAATCGCATCATTTTTTAAAAGAGGCACAAAATGCAAAAGAAACATTTATATGAATACGCCGTGATACGCATTGTGCCCCGCGTGGAGCGTGAGGAATTTGTGAACGCAGGTATTATTTTGTTTTGCAAGAAAGCAAAATTTTTGAAATGTATTTATACCATTGACGCATCTCGCCTGCGCGCAGTTTTTCCCGAAATTGATATTGATGTGATTCAAAAAAATTTAGAAGCGTTTGAAAATATTGCCCACGGTAATGCTAAGGGAGGGCCTATTGCAAAACTGGATGTACCTGAAAGGTTTCGCTGGCTAACCGCTTCGCGAAGCACTATTATTCAAACAGGCAAAGTACACCCCGGCCTTGCCGAAGACAATGAAAATATTATACAAAGATTGTTTGATGAGTTGGTGAAGAACGGGTAATCTGCGACAATAATCGGAATCTGGTGTTACGGGAGAACATCCATCAATTTTTCCCGGCATTTTCCAAATCTGCAATTACAATTTTTTTCATTTGCATCATTGCCTGCATGGCTTCCGGCTTTTGAACGAGCTTTCCAATATTTTCAGGAATGACCTGCCAGCTCAGGCCGTATTTGTCTTTCAGCCAGCCGCATTGGCTTTCAGTGCCGCCGTCCGCAGTCAGTCCGTTCCAATATTTATCAATTTCCTGCTGGTCTTTGCAGTTCACAACCAGCGACACGCCTTCGGTGAAATTGAATTTGTGATCGTAAGAACTGTCCATGCACATGATAGTTGTGCCTGCAATATCAAACTGTGCGTGTTGTACGTTGCCAGGCGCATCGCCGCCGCCTTCAGCGTATTCCATTATTCCCTGAACTTTCGAATCGGGAAATATTCTTGTGTATAAATCAATCGCCTCTTTGGCCTTGCCGTTATTATTTCCGTTGAACATTAAAGTGGGTACATATTTTTCAAGTGCGCCGCCACTTTCGCCGGTGTATAGCTGCCAGTTAACGCCGTACTTATCTGCCAGCCAACCGTATTTTTTACTGAAAGGATAGTCGCCAATATCCATGAGCGCCGTACTCTCCGGTATGAGTTTAGCCCAAAGCGCTTCTACTTCTTCTGCATTTTGAAATACCCCCATCAAAGAGATGGAAGGATTAGGCTTGAAAATATCGCCGCCGTTTAACAACATTATTTTTTGGCCTTCAATTGCTATCATTACAACAACCGGGTTTTCATCAATGATTTTTGTATTCGGGAAAACGCTGCTGTAATATTCCGCCATTTCCTTTGCATTATTATTGCACCAAATACAGGGATAAATTTTGTTTTGCATGATTCAAATTTTTAATGATTTATGAATTCTTTCGGAAACTTATCTGAGATCAGATTTGGGCTGAGTTCATGTTCCAGCCAGGCTTTCATGCCATCCAGTACTGTGGTAAAGCCACCTGTTGTATCTATAATTTTGGAGATTAGGGCATCGCCGGTTTGCGCAAAACCATAATTTTTTATCACAACATAAGTTGAATTACCATCAGCTGATGAGGTAAAGCTGAAATCAACTGATTCCTTTGGTTCGCCCCAGTCAAAAGATATCAATTTATTTTCAACAATCTTTTTGACTGCGACATCTGCTGATGCACCATACATTTCCCATTGCCAGGTAACAGTTTCTCCTTCTCTTAATTTACCGGTTGATTTTGTAAACCAGAAATTAGTGGTAATCGCCGGGTCGATCATCGCATTAAAAACTGCTGCAGCCGGGCGGCGGATAAGCATCTGGCATTCGACAACAATATTATTCATGAGTTTTACTTTTCTGAAATTTGCTTTGCCCTAAATTTAACCATTTTCGAAATCAACGAACCCGGTAGTTTTTGATCGTAAGTGAACTGTACCGCACCTTTGCTTGATTTGTAGGCGGATAATTCTTGTTTAAATTCATTGATGGGCGAAGGGGTTGGATAAAAACCCACATGATTCTTATTCGCAGCAAAATACGCTAATGGTTTGCCTTCAAGTTTATAGGCAGGCATTCCATAACTAATACCGGCGACGGCCTTGGGAGCGGCTTTTTCAATTGTTTGTTTCACCGTAAACAAAACCGCCTGAATGTCTTTGTCGAATGAAGCAATGTAGGAGTCGATGTCTTTAAAATTCTTCATCTTTTAGTTTTTAAAATCAAGCCCTTCTTTTTTTAGCGCAGCCCCAAGTTTGGGAATTGATGAAGGGCCAATGCCGTGCAATGCTAAAACTTCCTTTTTGGAATGCTGCGAAAGTATTTTTAAACTACTCATTCCGGCAGTTTGCAGTGCGCGGACTGCCGGTGCAGAAAGGCCTGCCATAAAGCCTTCTGTTGGCTTTTTTGCCGCTTCGCAAACAGGGCAGGTGGGGCAATCACTACTTTTATAATATTGATGACCCTTGGGGCAGGTTCTTAATATTTTTTTCAACGTCCGCATACGGCCAAAGCGATTTAATATTTTATGTGTTCATCAACATCGTATTTCATGCCCTTGTAACCCAGCACGCGCCGCATCAACCCTATCTGCCCAAAAAGATAGTCTTCACGGCCGATGCACATGCCTACCATATTCAATTTATTCTCCGGCACGAAAGAAACATTCATACCAAATTCATAGGCCTCATTTAATTGTTGATCTGTAACCGCGAGTAATTTTTGATAAACCAAAGGAGATATTTTATGCCATTCTTTTTTGAGTTCTTCCAGTGAAGGATATTTTAAAGATGTATCGAGCGCCTTTGCATCTTTAAATATTTCTTCGTTTGGATCTTTATCCTCAATACCTAAAACATTTGCCAGCCAATAGCGGCAATTCACGAGGTTGCCCACCATCCAAATGATATGATTAGTAACATTCTCAATTCTTATCACGGCATCTTCTTGTGAAATACCGTCCAACGCATTGTTGAAAGATTGTGAATGCATTCTGTACGCCGGAATGATGATGTCTAACTTTTTTGAAACCGGATTTTCCATAATAAATATTTTTAGATTTAGAAAAAAATTTTCGCCCGTTTAGAGTACAGGCATTCTTATATGCTTATTTTTCCGCAAGCTTCTTCACTTCTTCAAAACCTTTCTCAAAACCGTAGCGCATGTGCTCTTCATACTCAGGCATTGCTTCAACAAAACCGGTAAGCGTTGTAGCGCCGTCAACCTCGCTCAACTCATAACCTTCCTGTGCGCCAATGGCTTTTTTCACTTCTTCACTATCGTAATCTTCCGCGCCATCTTTTATAACCCCTTTGGCGCTAAATATTAATTCATAAGGCTCGTTCAAACTTGTGATCGTATTAATCATTCCCATCTTTCCGTCAGCATCCACAAATTTTGCAGTGCCGCCTACCTTCCATTCGTTTACGATCATTTTAGAACCCGGCGAAAAATGTTGGGTCCATTCACTATAACTTTCATCGCTCCAAAGAACATCCCAAACTTTTTGGGCCGGAGCGTTAATTTGTTTTTCAAACCTGAGTTTTTTCATCCGTATATATTTTTATGCCCGCCCAGCTGATTGCCGTTCGGACGGGTTTCAATGGCCGCATGTAAGCCTGTGGGCAGCCAAATATTCACACCGTTGGTAAACAAGGCTTGTTTATGGTTACTTCATAACGATTCTTTTTTTATTGGTTCGTAATAAAGTGTAACGGTACCACCGGCAAAAGTTTTTGTTTTTGTGAGCGTAAAAACGGTGCGCTGGGCAATATCTTCAAATAACGGTAAACCACCACCTGCTACAACTGGGTGAACACAAACCTGAAATTCATCAATCAAATGGAGGTTGATCAGTTGAATAATCAAACTTCGGCTGCCCACTAAAATATCTTTGTTTGATTGTTGCTTAAGTTCTAAAACCGTTTCCTCAAGGGGCCTGCCTGCCAGCGTTGCGCTTTCCCAATCGATATTTTTACAGGTGCGGGAAAAAACCATTTTTGGAACTTTATTCATTACTACCGCAAATTCGTCAGTTGCTTTTTCGCCGGTCGGATTCTTCGCTACCGCTTTCCAGTAAGTCATCAGTTCGTAAGTGATCCTTCCATATAATACGGCACCAGCCTTGCTTAAAAGATGGGCGTAATGCTGATGCAATTCCTCATCAGGAATACCCGCTGTATGATCGCAAACACCATCGAGTGTCATATTTGTTGCGGCAATTATTCTTCCCATTTTATTAATCTTTTCAATTGTTAGTACTTAGCCATCACGGCGGAATTACAACATCCCCCAAAATAATCTTTGAGCTACTTTATTTTTCCTTCTTTGCCCAATAATCTTCTGCAATATCCTATCTGTCCCGAATGGTATATTTC
>MKRO01000070.1:10632-12873 GCA_001896965.1 Sphingobacteriales bacterium 41-5
CTGCCGTAAATTATATGGCCCAGCAACCAGTTTACGCAATTAGCGCCTGAGTGAAATAATAAGGATTCTTCATTTGTAATGTCTTCAGTGTTCTTGTTTACCACTTCATCATTAAAACCTAATTGTATCAGAAAAAAATCATTCGTGTTCATCCTATTAATTTTCATTTTCAAGAATAAAATTACAGTAATGACTTACAAAACCACTTGCCATAAGACAAGAAACATTTTAAACGAATAAAGCCATCTCAACCGAGATAGCTTTTCAACTCTTTTTTGCATCACGCGTGCGCCACATGGCGCCTGGCCAAACGAGGGAATTTTTTCTTTGAGCGATTGTTAGAACTTCCAAAATCGCTTCCCCTTATTCTAACCCCCTCTTTAAAGTGTTATTCTTTTGCCATATTTGTCATGGTTACCGGCTTTTCTAATAATACCAGCCGCTTATAATTTTTACTTTACCGATCCGGCACGATCATCAAACCCTTCATTACGGCGGCGGCACCAGGAGCGCAATTTTTCCTTTTCATCGTCTGACATATTCATCATCCTGTTGCGCAGATTGCGTTGTTTGCCAAAACCACCCCCGCGCCGGCCGGGCCCCCGAAACCCAAAAAGTATTTTACAAAGCAACAGCAGCCCCATGGCCTGCCAATATGTTACCTGTTTAAACGTTGTAATATCCGTGATAATGTTATTCCATAACAGCATCACGATAAAACTTAACCCAAATACCGCAACCACCGGTATTAAAAAAAATAATCTTCGTTTTTGCATGGCTATCTGTTTAATAAAAGATCATTATATAAATTCAACAATTTTTTTCGTAAATATTTTACAGCATATCCTTTACGGCTGATTATGGTTTTTAGGTTCTCTGCCTGTTCATCAGCAATCTGCTGAAGTGTTTTATCTTCCAACTCATTTTGAACAAAAACAAGGCGCTGGCTTTCGGGCAACTCGTCAAGCGAAGCAAGCAGCTCTTTCCAAAATTCCTTTTTTAAAAGTTCAAGGTCTGCATTGTTTGAGGCGCTCGTAAACAAAACCTCACGAATAAACTGCACACCGTCCCGGTCTTCTGATGCCACTTCTTCAAATAGCGCCGACCCCTTTTTTCGATACAGGTCAATAATTTTGTTTTGCGAAACCCTGTAAAGCCAGCTATCTATATTCACTACTTCTTCAATGTTAGAAAGATTACTTAGCTGGTACCAAACGTCCTGCATTACATCTTCAGCGTCCTCAAGGCGGTTCACCCGTTTTCGTACGAACGCAAACAGTTGCTGCCCGTATTTTTTAACTGCCTGTGAAAGTATATTTTGCCTGCTTTTTTGTTCCACTGAAATATTGATGACGGCGGTCATACATTTAAAGACGAAGCACCACCATTATTACTTTAAAAGGCAGTAACTTTTTGCCTACAACCTCGATAAATCCCTGGCTTCAATTAATAGTTCGGTTGTGATGCGGCTCATATTATGAAACAGGATTGTTTTACCGCCTGCACCTGCTACCTTTTCAATGTAGATATCTGACTCTATTTGTTTTGCCTTTTCAACCACATCAGCATCGCATTCAATACCCGATAATTCGTCGGCAGCACGATCAAGCACCCAGCTTAATTTTTTGTAAGTTTTTATAGTGTCCGGTGTAAAATCGTCATCAGATTTATGTATACCGAACGCTGAAATGTACGACAA
This sequence comes from Sphingobacteriales bacterium 41-5, assembly GCA_001896965.1. Lineage (GTDB taxonomy): Bacteria > Bacteroidota > Bacteroidia > Chitinophagales > Chitinophagaceae > Niabella. Next base: position 12,332 of record MKRO01000070.1, read on the forward strand.
CAACGCATGGTTAAGATAAGTGAGGTTAAATGCTTTATCCTGAAAAGCCCTTTTACTTTTAGGCTCCAACCGCATTCCTTTCCAGGCTTGCGTAAGAGCTCTATCCGCATTGTGGGCGCGCCTCCTGTTATGTTGGTATTCTTCCTCCCCAATATTTGGCAGGTACACACTGTCGAAATAACGTCTGTTTTGTTTTAAAGCGTTTAAAAGCAGTTCAGGCAGTTGCTTGTACTGCCAATCGGGCCATAAAAACCTAACAACGACAAACACGATTACAGAGCCGATCAAAGTATCTATTAGCCGCGGAAGCATTGCAGCCTCACCTGAATCGCCCTGAATATTAAACGAAGCCAGCACAAAGACTGTGATGAACACAACCGCAACCGTATAGTCTTTTTTTAACCAGGCGAAAAAAGCGTAAATAGACACAAGCGACAACACAACCCCGCCCGCTTTTGTGGGTAAAATCGGTGCTAATAAAATTCCTAAAACCACACCGGTCAAGGTACCGGCAACCCTGTGAAGCAATCTTTGCCTTGTGG
>MKRO01000070.1:12923-13915 GCA_001896965.1 Sphingobacteriales bacterium 41-5
GATCCAATAGCCGTTATTGATGTTGAAAAAATAAATAGCGAGGTATCCTGCTAAAAAACATAGAGCAAGACGCACTGCAAACCGAAGCCTCGCACTTTCAATGCTCAAAAGGCTTTTCAGGCTTTGGCGTTGCAGTTTTCCTTTGTACAACAAATCGTAGCGGAAGGCGCCGGTTTCAATTTTTGGGATATTGCTAATTAATACCTCCAGTTCTGAAAGGTTTTTCATTAAAAGTGAAAAGGCCGGATATTGCTCGTCACTGGGGTGTGCATCAAGCATGTTTTTTTGTGCCGCAATCGCCCACTTTAATGAAACAGGGTGATGATAGGCCGTGTTGGTCAGAAGTACCCCGGAATATAATCGTATTGCATTTCCTATTTCGTTGAGCACCTGCCCGAACCCCTCAACCAGCTCGATGTTTTTAGTACGTCCGCTTAACACATCGTATTGTTCATGGCTTGACGCTACTCTTTCATGCACCTCCTGCATGAGCAACCAAAGCCGGTAAAACTTGTCAATCTTTTTTACTGATGTGGCGCCACTCTCCTCCTTAAAACTGTTCAGGTTATTTTTGCATTGTTCAATTTGATCTACAACCTGCACATTTTTCTGAGCAAGCTGGTTGCGAAGGCTTTCCTGATTTTTTTTCACACTCGGAAAAAATTGTGCTTTAACCGCTATATATTCTGAAAGTTGCTGAAACCCTGTTGCCAACTGCTCTTCCAATAAACGAAACGGACGGCTGTAAAGTACCGCCACAGAAACAAGGCCGTAAACCAGTCCGCCGAGCGGCAGTAATACAGGTTGATAATACCAGGGTTCGCCCATATTCATACCAAGCATCGTGTAAATGGACATAAGAATAATACCGAAGGTGATACCCTGATGCCGGCTGCTGATGCCACCAATAAGGGTGAGCGCGAATGTGGAAACCACCAACCAAATACCAAACACAAGCGGATAATCTTTTAACAGTTCGATTATACCGCTTG
>MKRO01000070.1:14048-25088 GCA_001896965.1 Sphingobacteriales bacterium 41-5
GGGAATGAGCATGAGCGCGATTGTACCCGCTACTTTTAGCGCCCAAAGCCTGTTGGGGTGTTTCCAGAAAGTTGATATCCAGAAACCGCGTAGTTTGGATTTTACTGATTGATTTGAGCTTTCCGATGACATCTTTGAACGCCAAAAATAAACAATTCAATCATGATAAATAAGCCCGCTGCTGAACAAAAATGGACTGCAAAATAGGGAAAGAGGTAAAGTATCCCCCCTGCCCGCCATAAATACAAAGCTATTTCAACCTTAAAAAAATTACATTTTAACGAGCTGAAATATTATTGAGTGGTTAAGTGAAGTTAGCGGGGCTTGTAATCCACCAGGTATTTCCAAAACTATCCTTTACGCCACAGGCTCGGCCATAATCTTTTTCACTAATGGATTCAATTGTTTGCGCACCATTACTAATTGCTTTTTGATATGCAGCGTCAACATCATCTACGTACACAAATAAACTTGCCGGTGTTGGCGGGTAATTGGGAATGCTTTCTGCAAACATGATTGTGCTGCCGTCGATCATTACTTCGGCATGCATGATTATTTTTTCATCACGCATCATCTTCATTTTTTCGGTAGCGCCAAAAACATTCTGCATAAAAGTCATAAAATCAGCCGCGCCCTCCACAATAATGTAAGGCATTACTGTTTGATAATTTTTGGGAATCGTCATAACATAATTTTTTAAATGAGCAATAAAGCAAAGTTGTGCCCATCGCACCACAAAAAATTGTAAAAACCCGACGTTTTTAATCGCGCCAGTCGGTGGCGCCTGTGTTCCCTGAAAAATAGTGGCGGGGATGAAGGCTAGAAAATTTTATAAAATCGTGGATGAAATGCGATTGGTCGTAATAACCAAATTCGAGCGCCAGGCCGGTTAACGATTTGATTGGACTACCGTAATGATTTGCAGCCGACAAAAAACGGATGACACGCATAAACATCTTAGGCGATAATCCTGCGTAGCGTTTAAACTGGCGCTCCAGTTGCCTTTCTGAAAGAAAACATTGTGACGCAAGTTGCCGAACCGTAAACCTGCCATTGTTTTTGATAATAGTACGGATGCAATAAAAAACAGGCAGCTCCTGCTCAAACCTTTTTTCAAGTTTTTGATGGACGAAAGACTCGATAATATCAATTCTTTGCCGGTGGTTCTACGCAATAAAAATTTTCTCTTCAAGTGCCGCGGCGTTGGCTCCTAAAAGACTTCGCAAATCAGGCATTTCATCAGTCAATTCATTTGAAGGCATACCAAATAAAAACGGAAGCGCGTGCGGATAAAAGCTCACGCCAAAAATCCCGAAAGGTTTGTCAATTGTGAACCTGCGCGGTGCGGTGGTTTGACCGTGAACGCCCGATGAGAAGGTTTTATCAGTTCTGTTATTAGCAAAAACCTCGTCAAAAATTCCTTTATAATGAAATAAAAGTTCAGGGCATGCATCGGCCAATGAATAATGGCTGTAGGCAGCCCCGCCCTCGAGCGACCAAAAGGCCTTGATGAACCCTTCATATTTTACGGATGGCCTGAACTCCCTGTATTTCATCTTAACGTATTTAAAGATTTAACCTGCGATTCCTTTCCTGATCCTGCTCAAAGATGTATCGGTTACACCCAAATAAGTCGCAATATTTTTTAAAGGTGCAAATTGCAATACGGTTGGCATTGTTTCCACCAGTTTTAAATATCGTTCTGAAGCCCTTTCAGTAATCATTTCAACCGATCGTTGTTTACAGGCGAATAACTTCCCCGACATCCAGGCTCGGCCCCACTCATTGAAATTTTTTATGGCGTGATATAATTCCTGAAATTTATTGAAATCAATCTTCCAGCAAACACAATCGGTCAGCGCTTCAATATTTTCTTTAGAGCGCGTGCGCTGAAACAGAGAAGCGACTTCGATTACCACATTATTTTCAACAAAAAAATTAGTGGTGATGTCGTTGCCGTTATAATCATACACAAAAGACCGTATGACACCGCTTTCGAGTATATAATACTCATCAGGCCTTTTCCCTTCCTTTAATAAATAATCGCCTTTTGTAAAATTTATTAATTCGTGCACTTCAAACAATTGTTGCAACTCGGTTTCTGTAAAACCATCATGCCGGTAAACCCGGCGAAGGGCGCTGTGTTTTTCCGGCATATAAAGAGTTATTGAGATTCGGTATATTTTTTAAACTGGTTCAGTATCGCCTGCCAGCCCTGCTTCTGTAATTCCTGTGAATTGGTGCTTTCCGGCTCGAAAAACTCTACAACCCCGGTTGTATTATCATCTATTTTTTTAAAAAGCACTTCCACTTTTCTGCCATCGGCAACTGTATATTCTATTTTTTCAAAAGGCACGATAAAATTATAGGTTCCTTCAAAATCAAAACCCATTGAGCCGTTTTTGGCTTCCATTCGGTAGGAAAATTTTCCTCCCTGTTGCAGGTCATTTTCGGCTTTGGGGCAATGCCAGTCGTCGGTGGCAAAATTCCAGCCCGAAACATGCGAAGGGTTTGTAAAATTGTCCCAAACTTTATCCAGGCCTGCCTTAACAGTAGCTGCCACTTTTATTATATTGCTTTGTTGCATATAAAAATTTAGAGGTTTTGAATGATCTGGCAAAGGCAAGATACTCTATTTTTCTAAAACCTGAAAGTTGAGGAAACCGGGTAGTGGTCACTGGTGGTGCCCGTTGTGTATTCAGGCACGGGATTGGCGACATCGGTTCTTATTTTGGCCGAAGATGTGACGAACCACTTGTTCATCCCGGCACTAATCATTTGCTGGTCGATCACAGAATTTGAATAATTGATCGTAGATTGAAAACCATCGGTATTCAAAGGAAGCGTGATGGCATTATAATTCGCATCAGCCAAAAAATTTTGATAAGGTGTGGCCCGGTTCTGATAAATGCTGCCATTGAACTTGTCATTATAATCGCCAATGATCATTACGTTTTGGCCGCTGAAATACCTGTCAAGGCTGTCTTTCATCTCTATGGAACTATTTACGCGGCGATTGTAACTTTCAAAATCTGCATTGGCTTTTGCATGAATCAAAAAATAATTCACAACATTTCTTTTTCCGTTTACAACAACATCGGCACTCAACAAAAAGGGAAATCGCTGGGCGAAATAATTATACGCATTGGCACTCAAACCAAGAAAGGGCCTCACTTTCACATTCCGAAAAATATTCCTGTTGTAAACAAAAGCCAGTTTTTGTGAACCAACTGAAGTGGGGTAGAAAGATATTTTATAACGGAATTCATCACCCAGGTTATTGCGGATCATTTTACCAAAACGGGCGGTATCAACCACTTCGCAAATGCCGTACAAATCTGCATTCAGGTATTTTAAAACCTTGGCTGCATTGGCTTCCTGAACATCAAGGTTACCGCCAAACATTGAACTGCTGCCGAACCACTCAATATTCCAGTTTACGATTGTTATGTCTTTGTTATAATTCTTTAGATTGCTGGTATCCTCCTTTATTGCGGAAGGTTTTACAACAGTAGGCTCGGTAGTAACTTTATTACAGGCTGCTGCAAAAAAAACGAACAGAATAAAAAAGAAATATTGCTTCATGAAATGAACACAAAATTAAAAGAACCACAAAATTAATACTCTGAGATTATTTTATTTATATTTCGGCTATTTCAAATAGTAATAATAATTAATGAAGCAACTGTTTTTAATTGTATCAGTTTTGTTGGTAAATAGTTTACCGGCACAGACAAACCACGAACAATCCGGATGGTTGTTTCTTATAAACGGCACTAAATTGAACGCGAAATGGGGTACACATTTTGATGTTCAAATGCGCTCACACGATGAGTGGAATGCAGTAAAAAATATTTTGTTCAGGCCGGGATTAACCTATTACATTACACCGAATCAAAACGCAACGGTTGGCTATTTACTTGCCACCACAAACCTAAGAACGACTGATGCTTACCGCACTTTAAGCGAGCACAGGGTTTGGGAGCAATATATCATTTCCCATCGTTTACTCACCGGCAATTTAAGCCACAGGTTCAGGCTGGAACAGCGTTTTATACCAACCCCCGGCCACAATAATAAGCAGTTCGCGCAAAGGTTCCGGTATTTTTTTAGGGATGTGCAACCCTTGTTCAAAACAGATGGCGCTTTTACCAAAGGGCCGTTCGTTGCGCTTCAAAATGAATTATTTTTTAATGTGCAGAATAAGGACAAGTTGAACGGCAACCTTTTTGATCAAAACCGCGCGTATATTGCCGCAGGTATCAGGTTCTCAAAAAAATTTGACGTTGAATTGGGGTATATGAACCAGTTGGTAAAAGGTGCTTCTGTAAATACTTCAAACAATATCGTCCAACTCGCACTTTATACCAGGTTTTAAACGGTAAGAATACCGGGAGGCACGTTTTAAAGCCTCGCCCCAAAAAGCAAACTTCCAATGCGCACCATGTTGCTGCCGCATTCAACGGCAAGCTCGTAATCCCCGCTCATGCCCATGCTTAGTGTGTTAAATGAAGGGATTGAACTTTGAAGCGTTTTATAAAGTTCACTAAGCGTTTCAAATTCCGATTTTACTTTTTGCATATCATCACTAAACGATGCCATGCCCATCAGGCCGCAAATATTTACATTATCGAAAACGCTCCCGCCAGAAGTAATTTTATTTACGAGCGCAGATACTTCGTCAGCGTCAAAACCAAATTTTGTTTCTTCCTGTGCAATGTGAACCTGAAGCAAACAATTGATAATGCGATTATTTTTTTTGCCCTGCTTATTAATTTCAGCCAAAAGTTTTTCGCTATCCACCCCCTGAATTAAATGAACAAAGGGCGCAATATACTTTACTTTATTACTTTGTAAATGGCCGATAAAATGCCAGCGAATATCCGTAGGTAAGGCCTCAGCTTTTTCAATCAGCTCCTGCACATAATTTTCACCAAAATCTTTTTGGCCCAGTTCGTATAGCGTTTGAATATCGCTCAGCGGTTTGATTTTGGAAACGGCAACCAGCGTGGTTTTTGAAGGAGTGAGTTCTCCGATTATTTTTTCATAATTTGAACGATTCACAGACATGAAGCAAATATAGCAAACTCGCGCCCGTCACTTCATCAAACTCCTGCTGATCACAATTCTTTGTACTTCGCTGGTGCCTTCGTATATCTGCGTGATCTTGGCATCGCGCATCATTCGCTCCACATGGTATTCTTTTACATAACCGTACCCACCGTGTATTTGAACCGCTTCCACGGCAGACCACATCGCAGTTTCGCTGGCATATAATTTTGCCATGGACGATGCAAGCGAATAGTCTTGCCCTGTGTCTTTCAACCAGGCGGCTTTTAAACAGAGAAGCCTTGAAGCTTCTACCTTCAAAGCCATGTCTGCCAGTTTAAAGCTAATTGCCTGATGGTTGATAATCTCCGTTCCGAAGGCTTTCCGTGTCTTTGCATAATTTGTAGCAAGTTCTAACGCGCCGGCGGCGATCCCAAGGGCCTGTGCTGCAATTCCAATACGCCCGCCTTCGAGGGTTTTCATGGCAAACTTAAACCCGAAACCATCATCGCCAACCCTGTTTTCTTTGGGAACTTTTACATCGGTGAACATAACGGTGTGTGTATCGCTGGCGCGGATGCCGAGTTTATTTTCCTTTGCGGCAACCGTTACACCGGGCCAGTTTTTTTCAACAATAAAAGTATTGATGCCTTTTGAGCCTTTGGCAACGTCAGTTTGAGCCATCACGAGATAAACAGAAGCCGATCCACCGTTGGTGATCCAGTTTTTGGTTCCGTTCAGTAGATAATGATCCCTTTTATCTTCGGCGGTAGTGCGCTGGCTTGTGGCATCGCTGCCGGCCTCGGGTTCGCTGAGCATAAATGCGCCGATATATAGTTCGCCGTCTTTTTTCCCCTGCGCGAGTGGCGCCAGGTATTTTTGTTTTTGCTCCTCAGTGCCAAATGCCTGTAACCCGTAACACACCAAACTGTTATTCACACTCATGATCACGGCTGTGCTGGCATCAACTTTAGAAATTTCTTCGAGGGCTAAAACATAACTTACCGTGTCCATGCCTGCACCGCCATATTCAGGCTTCACCATCATGCCCAAAAAGCCGAGGTCGGCCAGCTTTTCTACCTGTTCTTTGGGGAATTTTTGCTGTTCATCGCGTTCGATCACGCCCGGCAGGCATTCGTTTTGGGCAAAATCACGTGCCGCCTGTTGAATCATTAACTGTTCTTCGGTAAACTGAAAATCCATAAAACGAGTTTTGCTCCAAAAATAAGGGAAGATGCGACTGGGCTAACGATTGTTATTTTTCATAATTAATTTTACACCGGTGATCCATTTTTTTAACCCGTATGCAACCAGGTTCTTAAAAAAACTATGCTCTTTTGTTCTTTTAGAAAAATATTTCAGATTATGTTTGCCGAAATAACCAAACCCTATTTTTTTGCATAAAACTCACCGGCCGTGAGGAAAGCGGCACTTATATTAGCAGGCTTTTTAATTGTAATTGCAGTGACATTCGTTCTACTGCTTTCGCAAAGAAAAAAATACGATAGCACAGTTAGCCGAAAGGTGCAAATTGAGTATAAAAACGGCATTTATTCTTTACTGCGCAATGGGCAACCGTTTACAATTAAAGGAGTTGCAGGAGATGGCCGTATTAGCGAGCTGGCGGCCTGCGGGGGCAACACTATTCGTGTTTTTGATACAACCAACCTTGGCGCTATCCTGAAGGAGGCTGCTGCCCACAATATTGCTGTTATAGCCGGTATTTATCTGCCCCCAAGCGGCGACCTTGATTATTATAACGACACTGTACGAGTGAGAGAAGTTATTGAATCGGCAAAAAAAATCGTCAACAAATACAAAAACAGCCCTGCTCTGCTTATGTGGTGTGTGGGGAATGAACTTTACTTTCCCCTGAGAGGCCCCTACAAAAATTTCTATAAAGCTTTTAATGGCGTGGTAAATATGATACACCACCACGACCCAAACCATCCCACTACCACCACTATGGTAAACATGGATATCAAAAATATACTGAGCATTAAGTTTAAAACCAATATTGATGTAGTAGCTTTTAATATTTTTTATGGACAGCTAAAACAACTGAGTGGGAATTTAAAGAAGTACCGTTGGATATGGAAAGACCCCTACCTCATAACCGAGTGGGGCATTGACGGCCCGTGGGAGGAAGCGGGGCGTACTGCCTGGATGGCTCCTTTTGAACCTACAGGAAACGAGAAAGCGGTAAAACTTACAGATGCCTATGATAATCTCCCGAAAAATGACGGGCGTATTTTGGGCGCTTGCGCTTTTTTCTGGGGCGCTAAGCAGGAAACAACACATACCTGGTTTAGTATTTTTTCAGACAATGGAGCCGCTTCACCAATGAAAAGTGCATTAAAATTTATATGGTCCGGCTTACCACCACAAGCCGGTATACCACAATTAAGTAAAATTGCTCTTAACGACAATCCTACAGAATATGATTCTCCCCTTTTTAACCCCGGAGCCGAAATAAAAGCGCATTTGCAACAAATCGCAAAACCAAATAGCAATTATACCTATCATTGGGAATTGTATGATGAAGATTGGGCACGGAAAGGAATTTATATTAATAATGAAAAGAAATTAAAGCCTCTAATAGAATCGACTACCTTCAAAAATGACAGCGTGATTTATTTTATCGCTCCGCGAAAAGAAGGCCCGTATCGCTTGTTCGTGAATGTTTTTGACACAAGTGGAAATTTTTCAAGCTGTAATATTCCTTTTTACGTGGTTAGTCAAAACTAAAATCATGATGTCTTTACCCGCTGTAACCAATCCATCTAAAAAAGAACTTTACACGATCCGTTTGCTGATTATAACGGGCACTGTATTCATAATTATATTTCTAACTTCTTTTTTTGCACAGGGCGTCGTTAGCAATAAATGGCTATACGGCATGTTGTTGGCTTCACTCTTATTTACCTGCCTGAAAATACTGCACGAGTGGTCACACTACTATTTTATTACGGTACCTGAAACGCCTCCCCACGAAAAACCTTTTACGGTTGATATTTTAACCACATTTGTGGCAGGTGAGCCTTATGAGATGATTGTGGAAACGCTAACCGCCATTCAGAATATCACTTACCCGCACAGTGCCTATTTATGTGATGAAGCCGATGACCCCTACCTTAAAGAAGTTTGTAAAAAGCTAGGGGTAAAACATGTAACGCGGGTAAAAAAAATAAATGCAAAGGCAGGAAATATAAATAATGCGCTGCAACAGGCCACGGGCCAGCTCTGTGTGATACTGGACCCTGACCATGTGCCGGAGCCCGGCTTTCTTGACCCCATTGTATCTCATTTTAATAACCCCAAAATAGGCTTCGTGCAAATAGTACAAGCCTACAAAAATGATAATGAATCGCTTATTGCCAAAGGCGCTGCCCAGCAAACCTACCAGTTTTACGGGCCAATGATGATGACGATGAACCACTATGGCACTGTGCTGGCGATTGGCGCCAATTGTACTTTCAGGCGCGCCGCGTTAGATTCTATTGGCGGGCATGCCCCCGGCCTGGCAGAAGATATGAATACTGCAATGCAACTGCACGCCCAGGGGTGGAAATCAGTATATGTACCCCAAATTCTCGCAAAGGGGCTTGTACCATCTACGCTATCTGCCTATTATAAACAACAATTAAAGTGGGCCAGGGGTGTTTTTGAATTGTGGGTAACTACTTATATACATTGTTTCAAAAAATTCACTTTTCTTCAAAAGCTACATTACGGAACCATACCCCTTCACTATTTATCGGGAATATTATATCTTATTAATTTCCTTATTCCTGTTATCTCTTTGTTATTTGGCATTGTTCCTGTAAGTATGGGCTTACAAACTTTTGCTTTAGTGGGTTTACCTGTAGTAGCATTTGTGGTTTTAATCAGGCATTATGTGCAAAAATGGGTTACCAAGGAGGAAGAACGCGGCTTTCATGTGGTTGGCGGTTTGCTTACTATTGGTACCTGGTGGATTTTCATATTAGGATTTATATACACAATTGTTAGAAAACATATTCCTTATGTTCCAACCCCCAAAGATGGCAACGAGGCAAATAACTGGCCGTTGCAAATTCCTAATATCATCACATTAGGCATCTCGGCCTTCGCCATTTTTTATGGCCTTTATATGGATTGGAATCCGTATATGCTTTTTATGGCAGGATTGGCAGCTATTAACTGCCTGATATTGCTATTTAATATTCTTGCAGGCAGACAATTGGAGTTCAGAAAATTTAAGGCCCGGCATCACCTTGTTAATGTATCGGTAACAAAGTTGGCAAAGGGCAAAGGCTCCTTTTGGCTTTTCCGCAGAAAAGTGTACCGGGTGGTAAGAAGTTATCCGGTTCTTTTGGCAACAACAATAATATGTTTCGGTTTATACTTTTTTTATTTAGCCAGCAAAAATTCAAAAGCCGAGGCGCAAATCGTCAAAAAAGAGCTCTTCATGTTGTCGGGTATTTTTGAATCCTCCGACGGGCGAAATTTCACCAGTATTGAGCAATTGAACAATTCATACAGCTCAACCACTCCATTAGATATATTGTCTTTATATATTCCCTGGGGAGACTCGGCACATTGTTACATTCCACTAACCCTTGCAGACTCAATTTATCGCAGGCAATCCATACCGATGATAACCTGGGAACCCTGGGAAAATCTGTTCAGAAATAGCGATCAGCGTAATGCTAATAAAAATATATTGTCGAAGATTTCCGAAGGCAGCTATGATGATTACATAGATAGCTTTGCCACACAGGTAAAATCTCTTAACGGGCCCGTTTTTTTAAGGTTTGCACACGAATTTACAAATCCGCAGTATCCGTGGTCTATGGCCGGGAATAATACACCTGGTGATTTTAAAGAAGCCTGGAAGTATTTGCATGCAAAATTTGCAAAAAATAAGGTAACGAACGCTATTTGGGTTTGGAACCCCTGGAAACCCGAAAATATGGCCGCCTATTTCCCCGGGAGGCAATATGTAGACTGGATCGGGCTGGACATCTTAAATTACGACACGTTAAATCCTGACGGGCATTCTTATTCGTTTGAAACATTATACAGCCAGTTTAAAACCAGCCCTTTATTTAACGCAGGCATACCGGTTATGATTGCAGAAATGGGATCACTTGACAGGAAGGCAGGAGAAAAATGGTTTACCGATGCATTTACCGCCATACGCTCAAAGTTTCGCGAAATAAATGCTTTTGTGATTTTTAACAGCCTCCACGACAGGAATATGCCCGACGGAACCCACGGCTCAATTAACTGGCAATTACCGCAACAATCTTTACAAAGGCTGGTGGCGGCAAACAGGAATGTAAAAAACGGCGAACTCCGCCCAACGCCGTTACCTGGCGAAGCCGAAAAAAGCAGCTCCATAGCACTGGCCAATATAAACGGCGTTAATTATAACCGGGCCCTGAACTGGCGCAACAATAAACAACCAGTATTCAGAAGAGATATTATAAAAGATTTCAAAGAAATAAAATCCTCAGGGATAAATGCGGTTAAAATATTTGAGCCCGGCGTTTATAAACGCAATATTTTTCTTGCCGCCCGGCAGCAGGGAATTGGCATACATTATTCTTTTTGGATACCTGATGATCTCGATTTCCTAACGGATACGATGATACTTAAAAAGTTTGCTGGCCAATTTTTAAAATCGGTGAAAGAATTAAAAAGCAATAAAAATATCATTAGCTGGAATATAGGAAACCCTCAATTTCAATACCTGCACGAGCGCTATAACGAGCCATTATTGTACTACCAGAAGCAGGCATATCTGAATTGGATAAACAGCCTTGCCAAACAAATTAAAAAAGAAGACCCTGAAAGAGCAATTGCGGTTGAATTTCAAACAAATCCTATACTTCTTCAAAATGCCGATATCATTTGGAAACGACTGGAAGCAGTTGATTATTTAGGCCTGATTGTAACAAGTGATATTTTGAAAGATAGCGCGTTTACGAATCTTAAAATGCCATT
>MKRO01000070.1:25194-26692 GCA_001896965.1 Sphingobacteriales bacterium 41-5
TTAACGGACTGAAGGATGCAGCAGGAAACAAAACCAATTCCCTGGTTACCCTTGCCAATTTGTGGTCAAACCAAAAACAACCGAACCACCTTATACCAAAAATTAAAATATTAAGGCCTGCAGCCACTACTTTTGCAGGCACTACGCTTTATTATCACGCCTTGATTTTCAAAGAAGGTAAATGGATTTTCCCAGCCTCAAATCTCAATTTTGACTGGTACCTGGTAAAAACCGACAGGTACAAAAATCCTGTCTCAACGGTTCGGGTGGGAAATGGGCCGCAACTTTCATTAACCATACCTTACAATCCCCAACAATACAAACTTTACCTCATAGCGAGTGAGAACGGGCAGTCAACCACAGCTACAAGCCCGCTAAATTTACCCCTGGCCAATTAAATTTTTACTTTTTCAAACAAAACATTCAAACAGGCGTTAATCTAAAATAAAACCGCTTTTAACTTAACTTTGCGCAAAATTTCAACTCCGCAATGAAGAAAATTCACATCATCCTACTCATACTGGTTGCCGCCTCAATTGCTGTGCTGGTAAGCTTTTTGCAAACAACCACCACTTACGATACTGTTGACACGGCTAAATCAAAACCCGGGAAATTTGTACATCTGATGGCCAAGTGGGATAAAAGCGAACCGCTTCTTTACGACGCCATCAAAAATCCTAATTATCTGGAGTTCACGGCGGTAGACAGCCTCGGCCAGAAAATTCCCGTGGTATATCACAACCCCAAACCTGAAAATTTTGAACTGAGCGAAAAACTGGTTATGAAGGGCAAATATGAAGACGGCAAATTCATGTGCCAGAATATTCAAACCAAATGCCCCAGTAAATATAAAGACCAGGACCCGTCAAAACACCCGGGAAATATTGAAAAAAAAGAAACTTCTTATACTTTACCTGAAAAAGTTGGAGGCCAAATTGCAACGGCTAAGTAATCTAAAATCCCGTCCGACCGAATCATCCGGGCGGGCATTAATCTCAAATCATAAATTTTAATGGTTTACGCGGGCGAGCATCTTTTACCTGGACAAATTGGACATTTTTTTGTATTACTTTCATTAGTTGCATCGCTGGTAGCGGCATTTGCATACTATAAAACCGTAAGAAGCCAAAATACCGGGGAAAGAAAAGGCTGGCTGAAATTAGCAAGGCTTTCATTCTTTACCGATTGTTTCTCCGTTTTCACTATCTTTTTCATGCTCGTGTACATGATGTTCAACCACATGTTTGAATACAAATACGTGTGGCAGCATAGCAGTTTATCGCTTGAGCCAAAATATATTTTAAGCGCCATTTGGGAGGGACAGGAAGGCAGCACATTATTGTGGACGATCTGGCACTGTGTGCTAGGCCTCATCTTTATCGCCCGCGAAAAGAAATGGGAAGCGCCGGTAATGAGCGTTGTAAGTTTTGCCCAGTTCTTTTTGGCCACGATGATTGTGGGTATTTACATTTTTGATGTAAAAATTGGTTCTAACCCG
>MKRO01000070.1:26741-30147 GCA_001896965.1 Sphingobacteriales bacterium 41-5
ACCTCGATTTTGACCTAACTAAAGCCATCAGGCCGGATTACCTGACCATGGTTACCGATGGAAACGACCTGAACCCACTGCTCCAAAACTACTGGATGGTCATTCACCCGCCATTCCTTTTCCTTGGGTTTGCGTCCACAATTATTCCGTTTGCTTTTGCAATGGCCGGTTTATGGACAAAAGATATTGGTGGCTGGATCAAAAGAGCTATTCCGTGGACGTTGTTCAGCATCGCCATTTTGGGCCTTGGCATTATGATGGGCGCCAAATGGGCTTACGAATCTTTAAACTTTGGCGGTTACTGGGCCTGGGACCCTGTGGAGAACGCATCGCTGGTTCCCTGGATGATTATGGTATCGGGACTTCACACCATGATCATTTATAAAAATACCGGCTACTCCCTTCGTTCTACTTATATTTTCCTTGCGCTGTCGTTCATCTTCATCGTTTATTCAACATTTCTTACAAAAAGCGGTGTGCTGGGCGAGTCATCCGTTCACGCTTTCGCGGATATTGGCATGAACGGGCAGCTCTTCCTTTTCATGATCGTTTTTGTTTGGCTTACACCGTTTATGGCGGCCACAACCGATAAGCAGCGGATAACCATTGCAGCGGTAACAGCCGCGCTTTCGCTGGCTACTTATTTTCTGGCAGAGGTCATTCCGGGCTTTCCGCTATACGTAATCATTGCCGGGGTTATAACCTACATTGTGTTAATGAACAGGCAGGTTCCGGCTGTTAAAAAGGAAGAAAGCGCTTCCTCGCGCGAGTTTTGGATGTTCATTGGTTCGCTGGTATTCTTTTTATCGGCGATGATCATCATCGTACAAACCTCACTTCCCGTATTTAATAAATTATTCGATATTAACACTGCGCCGGGCGAAAACAGCGAGTTTAAATACAACCAAATACAGGTTTTGGTGGCAATTATTGTGGGGGTTCTCACGGCTATTTCGCAATATTTCAGGTACAAACACACGCCAAAAGAATATCTTCTTAAAAAATTGGCTTTGCCAACGTTCATCAGCGCCATTATTGCAACGTTTATTTTGGTGGTGGTGAAAATTAATTTTGATAAGCATGGCATCGGCTTTTTAATAAATATCTGGATTGCGCTTGTGGCGGCCGTTTACGCAGTGGTGGCTAACGCGATGTATATGTTCGGTTCGCTAAAAGGAAATATGAAAAACAGCGGAGGCTCCATCGCGCACCTGGGCTTTGGATTGTTGCTGGTGGGTATTCTTTTGTCCTCCGGCAAAAAAGAAGTGCTTTCAATCAATACAAGCGGCATCCCTGTAAATTTTGGCCCGGACAGCAAGGAAGTCACAGGCGAAAACTTAACACTGGTTAGAGGGCTTCCCATGAAAATGGGGCCATATAAAGTAACTTACGTTGGAGATTCTGCACATCCCAAAAAGCAGCAAACCTATTTTAAAATTGATTTCAATTCAGAAAAAGAAAGCTTTACGCTTGAACCCAACGCTTTTATAAATTATAAGGGCAATATGGAAATGATGGCGAACCCTGATGCAAAACATTACTGGGACCATGATGTGTTTACTTATGTGTCTGCCTTGCAGAATCCCACTAAAATAGCCGATACGACGAAGTTTGAGATGAATACCAAGGCTGTTGGGGATACGATTTATTACAGCAAAGGCTACATGATACTGGAGAAACTGGTTGGAAAAGATAACCTGCCGGTTGCTGGCTTTGCCAAAACCGACACCGGTTACACGGCATCAGTAAAAGTGCAACAAATGAACGGATCCTCTTACCAAAGCGACTTATTAATGATCCGCGGCGCGGGAAGAAAACTATTTCAATCGGAAGACACTGTATTTTCTCAAAACCTGGTATTAACGCTGAATGACATTAAAAACGGGAACGCAGAAATTGGCGTAAAAGAATCAGCCGATATCACTCCCTGGCTTACTTTAAAAGCCTATAAATTCCCTTACATCAACCTGCTGTGGCTGGGAGTAATTCTTACGGTTATCGGTTCCCTGATTGCAATGTGGAAGCGGATAGAAGTTTCCCGACTGAAAAATGTATAACCTCAAATTTTAACAATACGTACACGACACTGTTACGTTTGTTCAAAAAAAATCGTCTAACCTGTTGTAAATTTGTACGGTTTGAAACCCCGCATAAAATATTATTTATTTATCGGCATTTTGGCGCCGACTCTTCTTTGTGGCAATCTTGTACTTGCACAAAGGCAGGACTCTGTTCTTTTTAATATTCCGCCCAAGCCCACCATGCAGGAGGTAATGAAAGACTGGGGGCCTAACGATAGCACAAAAGTGCCTGCCATTTGGTACGGAACAAATTATGACGACTTTAAAATGGTACCGTACACGCTGGAAGAAGATATTTGGCTTTCAAATATGTCGCTGCAACAGCTCGCGAAAATCAAGGCAGAAAACGCCAGGTTGAGGAACGCTGTTTATGCGGTGTACCCCTACGCGCGGCAAGCAGGCACCGTAATCAATGATATAAACAACCTTCTTGAAAAAGTTGATAACAAGCGCGCCCGCAAAGCCATTATCAAATCGAAGGAAAAAGATTTGAAAGAAAAATTTGCTGACAAAGTAAAGAACCTCTCGGTATACCAGGGCGAGGTTTTAATGAAGCTCATCAACCGCCAAACCGGCAATAACTGCTACGAATTGCTGAAAGAATATAAGGGCGGGTTTAATACAACAATTTTTCAGGCTACCGCATGGGTTTATGGCGGAAATTTGAAAGCCGGCTACAATATTAAGAGCGACAAACGCGATCGGCAAATAGAGATTTTCGTGAGGGAAATTGATGGCAACTGGTACAATAATCCCTTCCGAAGATAAACTACGAATGTTTTAGTACTTCCTTAACATCTGTTTGCAATCTTTTCCTTTTTAAAGCTATGTAATCCTTACATTTGCGGGCATCAAAACAAGTTTTCTATATGAATTTCAGGAGAATTAATAACCTTACTGGTTGGATAGTATTTGCCATTGCTTTACTAACCTATATGTTTACCCGCGAAGCGCGCGGCTCTTTGTGGGATTGCGGTGAGTTTGTTGCCAGTGCTTATAAAATGGGGATGCCCCACCCTCCGGGAGCTCCTGTGTTTACTTTATTAGGACGATTTTTTATTATTCTCTTTGGCGATAACCCCATGACAGCGGCAAATGCGGTGAACTTTATGAGCGCCGCGGCCAGTGCGGGAACCATATTATTTTTGTTTTGGAGCATTACCCACTTTGCGAGAAAAATGTTTGTGGCAGTTGGCGAAGAATTAACCACTAACCAGATTTTAACCGTAATGGCTGCAGGTGTTGTGGGTGGATTGGCTTATACTTTCAGCGATTCGTTTTGGTTTAGCGCGGTTGAGGGCGAGGTATATGCTTTGTCTTCTTTT
>MKRO01000070.1:30228-33062 GCA_001896965.1 Sphingobacteriales bacterium 41-5
ACAGGTGGATCATCTTCATCTTTTTTATGATGGGATTGGTAATTGGCGTGCACCTTTTGGGTATTCTTACCATTCCGCCAATTGTGATGATCTATTATTTCCGCAGGTATAAACCAACGGTGAAAGGTGGTATCATCGCCTTTTTAATTGGTTGTGCCATCACCGGTTTGGTACAGGTGGCGGTCGTTCAATACAGCATGAAAGCGGCAGGTTTACTGGATGTATTTTTCGTGAACAGCCTTGGCCTGCCTTTCTTCTCGGGGTTTACTTTTTACTTTATTCTTTTGGCGGGCCTCATTATCTGGGCTTTGCGGTTTAAGCCAAATATCTCTCAAACGAAACTGATTATTTGGGCTTCTTTATTTTTTGTGCTTGCGTTTTTACCTTTCGCTTTTGGTGGCTCAATGGTAATTGGCAAAATATTATTGCTGATTGCCGCTGGCGCAGTAATCGGTTATTTCTTAAAGCCAACAGCGCTTCGCGTTGTTAAACTCGCCATGTGGTGTTTTGCATTCATCATGCTGGGTTACATGATGTACCTCACCTCCATCATTCGCAGTAACGCCAACCCTGCCATTGATATGAACAATGTTGACAACCCCATCAACCTTGTATATTATTTAAGCCGCGAGCAATACGGTAGCGCTCCTTTGATTTACGGGCCACATTTCGCCGCTGAAGTTGAATACGATGAAAACGGCAGCCCCTTTACTTTAGGAGAAATGCGTTACGTGAAAGGCGATGACAAATACGTTCCCATCGGTCGCGACCGGGAAGTGAATTATAAAAGCTCCGACAAGCAGTTGTTTCCGCGTATCTGGGATAGCAGCAACGATCAGTATCACGCGCAGTTTTATGCCGATTGGCTCAATATTGAGCAACACCGTGATCCCAACACAGGCCAAACAAGTTATGCGGCTCCCACTTTAATGGACAATATCAGTTGGTTTAACACCTATCAAACCAGCTTTATGTACATGCGGTATTTTATGTGGAATTTTGCCGGCAAGCAAAACGATATACAGGGCTATGGCAACAAGCGGGATGGCAACTGGATTTCGGGTATTTCAATAATGGACAACGCCTTACTGGGCGACCAAAGTAAAATGCCGCAAAGCCTTACCACCAACAAGGCTCATAATAAATTGTACTTACTTCCATTCATTTTAGGAATTGTAGGGCTGGTTTACCAGTTCGTTAAAAACCGGCGGGATTGGGTGGTAACTTTTCTGCTTTTCTTTTTTACCGGCATGGCCATTGTGTTATACCTGAACCAGCCCGGCAACCAGCCGCGTGAAAGGGACTACGCCTACGTGGGCTCGTTCTATGCTTTTGCCATCTGGATTGGATTATCCGTTGTGGCATTCGTGCGCCTCGCGTTAGAACCGAAGGATAAAGAAACCTTTAGCAAAATGTTGATCTATGGAGGATCGCTGAGCTTTTTGATGGTAGCGGCAAGTAGTTTGTGGGGATCGCCGGGGCCAATTATCATATCCGCAGTAGTAGGTGCGGCATTGTACCTCATCCTATTCTTTATCATCACTTACATCGCCCGCGCCGCAGCAGGTAAGGGGTCTAATTTTAAAATGGCCGCCATTACTGTCGGTATAATTTGTGCGCTGGTGCCGGTTTTAATGGCACAGCAGGAATGGGACGACCACGACCGCAGCCGCAAAACATTAGCGCCTGATCTTGCAAAAAATTACCTCGAAAGCTGTGCGCCTAACGCAATTATTTTCACTTTTGGAGATAACGATACCTACCCGCTTTGGTATGCGCAGGAAGTAGAAGGCGTCCGTCCTGATATCCGCATCATCAACACAAGCCTTTTAGGGATTGATTGGTATATCAACCAGCTTCGGTATAAAATTAATAATGCCGCTCCGGTTGATGTCATCTGGACGCCCGCTCAAATTGCCGGCCACAACCGCGAAGTAGTGTATGTAACCGAACCTCAACCAGGCCAAAACATCGACCCGAACAACCATTACAATCTTTATGATGTAATGAAAGACTTTTTAGGAGCGCAAAATATTGACCCTGAAACCGGCCAGGATGTGGGCCAGATGAGGTTGCCCATTTCTAAGTTTCTGGTGCCTGTTGATAAAGCTTTAATACTGAAAAACGGCACAGCAAATGCTGATGACAGCCTTGCAGATAACATGGCTTTTGAAATCCCGCGCAGGGCTTTACAGCGCAGCGATCTGATGATCCTCAACATCATAGCATCCAATAAATGGCAAAGGCCCATTTATTTTACTTCTCCTTACGGGGAATTAGGCTTTGGCTCATATATTCGTAAAGATGGTTTGGCGTACAGGTTATTGCCATTTCCCGCCAAAGCTCCTCAGCAAAACTGGGTGATTGAGCAGGCATTGAGGCAAATGGGCGCAGGTGGTACAAGTATGCGCGATAACAACCTTACGGCTATTTACGATAACCTGATTCATAAATACGAATTTGGGGGGGCAAATAAACCGGGTGTTTATTTTGATGAAGAAAATCGTAGGCACTTGTTAAATATTCGCGGCATTTTTGCAGAGGCAGCCGGTAATTTGGCTGATGCAGGAAAAATAAAAGAAGCCGAAGCACTATTGGAAAAAGAAGCCAAAGGTATTCTCACAGAAAATATGCCATATGGTATGGTGAGCCGCTACAGCCAGCACAATCAAACCGGCCTGATGCTTGCTGAGGCATACTACAAAACCGGAAAATTAGACCAGGCAAGAAAGGTAATGGAAGCGGTGAAGAAGGACATCAGGGAACAGAAAAATTATTACGATTACCTTAAGACTGAGCGGCCTGAATATTTTAGTGGCGTGGCAAGTGTGGAA
>MKRO01000070.1:33070-34840 GCA_001896965.1 Sphingobacteriales bacterium 41-5
ATTATGGATGCAGCATCACAGGCTATTGAGGAGAAATATGACCCACTAAAAAAAGCCGCACAAAATCCCGCTCACGAAGTCATTCCAAATCCCGCAGCACAAGCGGCTGATAGCGGAGCGAAGGCAGATAACGCGCAAAACAAGGATACTGTGAATCCGTAAGGCCGTCAAAAATTTTATATCGTTACAGGTTGCCGCTCGTCGGCAACCTTTTTGTTTTCTAATCTTCCAATTTAATCCAATCCAACAAATCAAGGTTAAACTTTGTTAACTTTAAATATGCGCGGTTATCATTTCTCGAAATTCGATATCAACAAAAACGGCAAATCTCCCTTTGACCAGCTGATGGATATTTTTTTACAATTGCTCACTTTCACCAGTGGCGATGTGGCCGAAGCGTTGCAGTGGATGAACGAACTGGACAAGGAGTACCATCTTTCCAACGATGAATACGGCATGGGTGATTTTTTGGATGACCTAAAAAGCAAGGGCTACATTACTGAAGACAATCAAAAAGGCGAAATAAAGATCACCCCCAAAACCGAACAAAGCATTCGCAAAAAAAGCCTCGAAGAAATTTTTGGTAAACTGAAAAAAGCAGGCAAAGGCGATCATAAAACCTTCAAGCCCGGCCAGGGCGACGAGATCAATCCCGAAACGCGGCCGTTTCAGTTTGGCGATATGCTGGAGCAGATCGATTTTACCGAATCCATCCGCAATGCGCAAATC
Organism: Sphingobacteriales bacterium 41-5; assembly: GCA_001896965.1. Taxonomy (GTDB): domain Bacteria; phylum Bacteroidota; class Bacteroidia; order Chitinophagales; family Chitinophagaceae; genus Niabella. The sequence goes on from MKRO01000070.1 coordinate 33,800, forward strand.
AATCACGGTATTGAAAGTTTCAATTTACGCGAAGATGACCTGAGCATACGCGAAACAGATTTCAAAACGCAAACTTCAACCGTGTTGATGATTGACATTTCGCACTCGATGATCCTTTATGGCGAAGACCGCATCACGCCTGCAAAAAAAGTGGCGATGGCATTGAGCGAACTCATTACAACCCGTTACCCAAAAGACACGCTGGATATTGTGGTGTTTGGCAATGACGCCTGGCTGGTTGAGATTAAAGACCTGCCTTATTTGCAGGTGGGGCCTTATCATACCAACACCGTTGCGGGGCTTGAATTAGCGATGGATATTTTACGCAGAAGAAAAAACCCCAACAAGCAAATTTTTATGATTACCGATGGAAAGCCTACCTGTTTAAAAATCGGTAAGCGCTATTATAAAAATGCCTTCGGGCTCGACAGGAAAGTCATCAACCGCTGCTTAAATCTTGCGGCTCAATGCAAAAAATTAAAGATCCCCATCACCACATTTATGATCGCCACCGATCCTTACCTGCAAAGGTTTGTACAGGAATTCACTGAAATGAATCACGGCAAAGCCTATTTTGCAAATCTTGATAAGCTGGGAACCTTTATCTTTAAAGATTTTGAAAGCGGGAAAAGCCGGAAAGTTTTGTAACCATCAAAACGCGAAAGCACGAAGCATTCACAAAGAGATGACTACTTTGCGTGGCTTCGAGTCTTGGCGCCTTCGTGGCATTTCAATAAAATTATTAAAATCATGGTTCAGACAACATTAGGACAATTAAAAGCCTCGGGCTACCAATATAAAACAATAAAAGAGGAGATCCGGCAAAATCTTATAAAAAAACTACAGCAGGGCGATGAAACTTTTCCCGGCATTGTTGGTTACGAAGATTCGGTGATTCCCGAAACAGAACGCGCGCTATTGAGCCGGCACAACATTCTGTTTCTCGGTTTACGCGGACAGGCAAAAACAAGAATGGCGCGGCAAATGACATCGCTGCTGGATGAATGGATCCCGGTGATAGCCGGCAGCGAGATCAACGAC
>MKRO01000070.1:34919-35301 GCA_001896965.1 Sphingobacteriales bacterium 41-5
AAAGGCGATGATACGCCGATTGAATGGATTCACCGCGACCAGCGATACGGCGAAAAGCTGGCTACGCCTGATGTTTCGGTCGCTGATTTGATCGGCGATATTGACCCCATTAAAGCAGCGAATTTGAAACTCACTTTTGCTGATGAGCGTGTGCTGCATTACGGCATCATTCCGCGCAGCAACCGCAGCATTTTTGTGATTAATGAATTACCGGACCTTCAGGCACGCATACAGGTGTCGTTATTCAATATTTTAGAAGAAGGCGATATACAAATACGCGGATTTAAATTAAGATTACCGCTTGATATTCTTTTCGTGTTCACCGCCAACCCCGAAGATTACACCAATCGCGGCAGCATTGTAACACCGTTGAAGGACAGGA
>MKRO01000071.1 GCA_001896965.1 Sphingobacteriales bacterium 41-5
TTTTTATTAATTGCCGAAAGATTTAAACCAAGTTTCAGCCAATCGGTGATTTGGGCATCGACCTTTGAAAGTATGGTGTACCTTTTAAACTGATCGTTGTAAACGATACCTTTTTGATCGAGGTAGCTGCCTGATATATAGTAATTTACTCTTTCGCCACCACCTGAAATATTCAACTGGTAATCCCGGAATGGGGCTTGTTGCACCACCACGTCCCACCAATCTACGGTATGCTCTTCGTTGTATGCTTTTAACTCATTGGGATTCAGCAGTTCTTCTATCGGGATGTCAGTTTTATTGTTCTGCAATCTCATATAATCCCTCCTGAATTGGATAAAATCCTCTCCTTTGCGCATATTTGGTTTAGGCATTGTGTGGGTTTGATAGCCCATATTGACTCTTCCGTTAATTACGGGCTTGCCTGCTTTTCCCTTCTTTGTGGTGACTAATATTACGCCCGCGTTACCCTGTGAGCCATAAATGGCTGTTGCACTCGCGTCTTTTAATATATCCACAGACTCTATATCGCTAGGGTTAATCTCATTGAAACTACCGGTAAAGATGACACCGTCAACCACAACCAATGGTTCCTGAGCTGCCAAAATAGAACTTTGCCCGCGAATGGTCCGGCTGGGGTTACCTCCTGCGTTAGCGACTGCACCTATATTAAATCCCGGAACCCTTCCTTTGAGTGCGTCTAATATGTTAGGGTTGGGTAAATTGGCGAGCGGCGTGTTTTCTATTCTCACTGTACCAATGGCTCCGGTAACATTTCTTCTTCTTTGCGTACCATAACCTACAACCACTACTTCATCAAGATTTGTTTCGGATGACCGCATTACAACGCTCATAAAACTTCCTGAAGACGCTCTCAACTCTTGCGTAACAAATCCCACACCCGAGAAGACTAAAACAGCATTTTCGCCCACATCAATAGAGAAGTTTCCTTCTGCATTGCTTGTTGTGCCGTTAGTGGTACCCTTTTCTATAACACTGACACCCTCGATCGATCGGCCTTCACCATCAACAACCTTGCCTGTGACAGGTTGCATGATAACTTTTGCGACTGCCTGCGGCAAAATTACAATAAGGTTTCTGTCCATTATCTTGTAAGAAAGCGAAGTGTTTTGCAACACTTCATTCATAACATGGCTGATAGCCTCATTTCTTGCATCAATGGTTACAAGCTTTGACTGGGGAAGAATCTCGTTCTTGTAGACAAAGCGATAAATTCCCTGAGACTCAATTTTTTTCAGGACAGACTCTATCGTAACATCTTTCATTCGAAGATTGATGTTTTTTTGGCCATTTACATTGATTGCCTGCGTCTGAAAGCAAAAGCAAAGAATAAGAATAATTGTAAGTTTCGCCATCAGTAGATAATTGATTAGGTTACGGTGCAGCAAGAGGCCTGCAGAATCGTAAGTTTTTTGCATAACTTTACATTAAGTGATTAATAGATAGAAGCTTTTAAAGCATTATTTCTTTTAATTGGCGGAGAGTGCTGGTACCATTCTCCGTTTTTTTGTTTTATTCAGTATTTTTTGTCATAAAGCAATTTTTTGAGGTTAAGGCAATATCGTAATTACATTTTTGTCTATTTTATAATCAAACCCACCGGTTAATTTTAGCGCTTCTATTACTTCTGTGATCGATTCGCCTTCGAATATCCCGCTATACTCCTTCGCCTTTAGTTTGTCATCGTAAACCCGAACCTCAAGATTATACCAACGGGATAATTCTTTCGCCACATCTTCAAGCTTCATGTTTTGAAATACAAGTCGGTTCTTTGTCCATTGCGCTTCTAACACTAACGAGTCATTAACGGGCTTAACCAGATCCGTGATCGTAATGTTTGCCATGCCCTGATTAGGAGTATGATTTTTAACTTCGTTTTGAATATAAGGCTGATTGATGACAGACAATTTCTCCTTTGGCTTCAAGATGATTTTCTTTTTTGAATCTCTAGTTAGTGTCACTTCCACCAATCCCTCAATTAAAGAGGTTTCGGTACGAGGGCTTTCGGGGTAGGCCTTCACATTAAAAGAGGTTCCTAATGCCTTGATGATCGCATATTTTGTATGTACTAAGAAAGGCCGAGAAGGGTCTTTTGCCACATCAAAGTATGCTTCTCCCGTAAGATTGACCGACCTGTCCTTATTGCCAAAATCTTCTCCATAGGTAAGTTTGGTGTCTGCGTTGATCCACACTTTTGTACCATCGGGAAGCTCGAGGCTAGTTTTTGAGCCTTTGTTTGTAGACGCGCTTATTGTTTTGATAATAGCAACCGGATTGCGAATTTCTTTGAACTGAATAAAAATAACCGACATGCCGACAAGGAAAAGCAACAACGCAGCGATGGATATATATTTTAAATATGTATTTCGCTTGTTCTCTTGTGCCTTTGCTGCTTTTTGAATTTTGCCAAACAGGCTGTGACGCACCCGTTCTTGTGATTCCTGGTAATCAGTCCGTATGAATACTCTTTCGCTACTGAACACTTCCTCAAAAAAGGAACTAATTAATTCATTTTCAGGAACTTTCAGTAGCTCTGACAATTCTGTCCGTTCGGGAAGCAACAACCCCCCAAAGATTTTTTTATGCAGAAGTTCAAATAGTCTGTCCTTATTATTAAAAGATGCCATCTGTATTAAATGACAAAATTTTTTAAGAAACCCCTACAAAAGTTAGCTATTTGTTTTGATACTTTTTTCTGAAAAAAACAACGTATTCTAAAAGGTCGCCTTTGAGGGACTCGACCAATTTTTTTGAGGCAGCCATCATTTGTTTTTCTACGCCTTTAACCGAAATGCCCAATAAATTAGCAACCTCGGAGTACTTCATGTTTTCGTCTTTAATCAACCTTAAAATGAGTTTACATTTCGGGGGAAGCGACTGGATAGCCGCATTAATCTTCTGTATATTTTCGGAATGAACCATTTGTTCATCTGCGGTGTAAAAGAAAGAATCAAATTCGTCACCCGCATCTCCCATTAAAATGGTTTTTGCGTTGTTTTTGGAATGCTTGCTTTTTAGAAAATTAAATGATGTGTTTTTCGTAGAAGTGTAAAGGTAGCCGGCTAAATTATTGATAGATGGCAGGGCGGTTCTGTTGAGCCAGAGTTTGTAAAATACATCACATACAATCTCCTCACTTTGTTGTTTGTCTTTGATTATTGAAAGAGTGTAAGAAAACAATCCGGGAAAATAATAGTTATACAATTCCTGAAAAGCCAACTGATCGTCGTTTTCAGATATCAAATATATCAGATTTTCAAAACGGGGTGGCATACAATAATTAATAAGTTACAAAATTTTTACGACCAATCATACGGCCGGAGACGCTAACGTTGATAGTTTGTTTAATGCTGAGTTTCGCCCATCGGAAGCTCTTCTGTTCACTACCCATTTTACAATTCAACATCATTGATTGTACATATTTTTTATTTCCTGATGCATCAAGGCCATTTAATAATAAAGCTTTACCACGATCAAAATTATTGCCCAAATGCATAAACATCAAGCTCGTGGCTACTCTAAATGGTTTGCTCATTGGTTGAAGCAAAAAAACAGCAAATAAGGCCAAAAGGCATGCATATTTCATTTCGTATTTTTATTTTGCATCAACCTGTGCCAGAGCGAATGCATATGCGCCAAGTGACACCGCTTCACTTGTGCCTAATGAACTAACTATAACGCCGGTTTTCTTCCCGTTATTGTATTTTACCGTTTTACTCGTGCCGGGCACGGCGACAACTGTTGAATTATCGCTTAAAAATTCAGCTTTATCACTTTCATCCATCATTGAAAATACTTTCATTTGCAAGCGGGGGAACCGGCCGCCATTAAATGCGCTACGCTGCGCGTTCATTTCTGCTACCATTGCCGGCAAAATATATTTGTATGCTTTTGCAATGCTGCCACCCACAACCACGATGCCATCTACAATATTCAACGATTCGGCAATGGTGAAACCGGCGATCCTGCCCAGTTCTTCAAAACTTTTAACAGCAGCTTCTTTGTTACCCTCTCTCACACCTTCTGCGATTTCAAAAATATCTTTTGGCTGAAGTACGGTATGCTGCTCACCTGCAAATTCATTATATTTATTTTTTATAGCCCGAATGCTTACGCCTTCTTCAGCAATAATATTAAAGTCGTACTTATAAGCAGAGCACCATACATTGCCGCCGGCTTCGTTATCGCCCGTAAGCAACACGTTATTAATAACAACGCCACTACCGAAACCTGTACCTAATGTAACAGCAAACAAATTCTTATACCGCCTGGTACTGCCGGCAGCTGCCAGCTGTTGATTAATTTCCGGCAATGCGCCTGCAAGCGCTTCGCCGTAGGCAAACAGGTTACCATCATTATTAATAAAAACGGGTAGCCGTAAGTGCTCCTGCAAAAATGGACCCAATGCTACACCACCCCTGAATGACGGGAAGTTGGGCAGATCGCCGATAATGCCATTTTCATAATCAGCAGGACCGGGAAATGCAAAACTAACAGCTACAGGATCACCGTTGACTTTTTTACGGATCTTTGCAAAGCCTTCTAACACCGTATTGAGGCATTTATCCAAGTCATGTGAATTGGAGGGTAATGTAATTGGCGCAACTATTTCTTTGTACCCCTGTATTGCAGTAAATACAAAATTAGTTCCACCCGCATCTAAGGTAAGAACTATGCGTTCGTCATCGTGGAACATGTTTCCTGAGGTTTAATGTGATAAAAAGAATAATTAAAAGACACACTGGAATTATTAATAACGCAGCGAACAGACCCAAGCTATCATTAATAAGACCCTGAATAAATGGTATTGCCGCGCCACCAACTATCGCCATTACCATTAAAGCAGATACTTCATTAGCATGGGAAGGCATTGCCTGCAATGCAAAGGAAAACATGATGGAGAAAATATTAGCACAGGCAAAACTTGCTATAAAAATTAAACCATACAATGCCCATGCGTTTGTTACATACATTAGCACGGAGAAAGCAACCAGCGCTACTACCAGCGAAATAATAAGGTATTTCATTGGTTTCATTTTAAGAAGTAGCAAAGCTCCCAGGAAAGCGCCAATAGTTTTTGCAGCAAAATAAACACTATTGCCATAGCTCGCTTTTTCTAAAGATAAACCAGCCCGCCTCATTAATATTTCGGGAATAGACACATTCATGCCAACATCAAAACCCACGGTAAGAAAAATACAGAGGAAGCAGAACAATACAGTTTTATGTTTTAAAAGACTGACCGCTCCGCCAAATGTGGCTGTGGTACTCTCAAGCCCAACTTCATTAACCTTTGCAGGCAGCAACAATAACACTGAAAGCAATGATGTGCAGGCAAAGATCAGGAAGATAAACTTCCAATCGCCAAGTGTACTTGCCGCCACCCCGGCAACGATAGGCCCAAGGAAGGATGCGATGGCTTTTATAAACTGCCCCATTGTAAGAAGGCTGGCAGTTTTTTCCTTGTTGAACATAGACGCCACCAGCGGATTGAGCGCCACCTGCAAAACAGTGTTGCTGATCCCCAGCAAAGCAAATGCCACCAGTACCAAATAATAGTTATAAAAAAAATAGGGAATGAGCATGGCAACCGTGGTAAGCGCCAAGGATAAGAGCGCCGTACCTCTCCTGCCCACCTTTCCCATTAAAATACTAGCGGGTATTGAAATTGCAAAAAACCAGATAAAGACCATCATTGGTATAAAATTGGCCATTGTTGAAGAAAGGGAAAAGTCGTTTTTAATGTAGTTCGTGGCAATACCCACCACATCTATAAACCCCATGATGAAAAAACCAAAGAAAGCGGCAATTATCCCTAGCCGCCCAGACCGGTTTGTTACTTTCTTCATATAACGGTTTTTTTATCTAAAATCTTACAAAAGCTTTAATTGTCTTACATTCTTTTCCAACAGAGCTGCCGTACGGCCTTATTGTGTAGCTTTTTACCGCAGCAGGAACTATGAATGTTTCAGCATAATGAATGATTACTGGCTCAAAACTACCATCGTTACTTTCCACAATCACTTCGTCGCCATCTACAAGGTTTAATACATTTACACAATCGTTTGTATAATGAGTTACTGCCTGGGTAAATGAATGCCGGCGGGTTTCAATAAACTCATTTTTATGAAGCCCTGTTTTTTCTTCTACCCATCCATGGCCTTCACTTACCACTTCAAATTGATTTACCAATTCAGCATGAGTGGATGTTGTATCGCTATTCCAGTTTAACACCTGTTTTCCGCGTTCCACATTTACCGGCCGTGGCTTGCCATCAAGGCCCAGACGGTTCCAATCCCACAACTTAAAGGTGAACAGGTTGGGCGTAGCGCTGATTTCCAGCACTAAAGCATTAGCCCCCGAGCAATGGATAGTTCCTGCGGGAATCAAAAAATGGTCATGTTTTTTTGCAGGAATTTTATTAACGTATTTATCTGCATCAAATAGAAATCCATTTCCGTTGGCTGCGCGTACAAGATCCCTTTCCATAGCCTCTTTTTCTATTCCTGTTTTCAGGCCGAGATACACTATGGCATCTTCTTTGGCATCTATAATATAATAGCTTTCATCCTGCGTGTAACGCAAGCCAAAATTATTATATGCAAACTCAATGGTAGGATGCACCTGTAGGCTTAGATTGCCACCGTCTATGGTGTCCAGGAAATCGAACCGGATCGGAAATTCTCGGCCAAAGCGGGCTTCTACCTGCTCACCCAACAGGGCTTTGCTTTTCGTATATACCAAATTAATCGCGGGCATTTCAAACTTCAACCCGCCAACCTCCAATAGCAGACTATTCTCTTCTGGAACACAATCGAAGCACCATCCATAGTTTGCCCCGGATTTATCAAGACCGAACACCTCTTTCATCCACTGACCACCCCATGGTGCAGGGTCAAAGAAAGGAACCACCCGAAATGGGCTAGTCACTGCTTTTCTCATTCCTGCGAAAAAAGTATCCTTACTAATCATTTTCGGTGACCCCATATCCGTGGTATCTAACCAAAAATCAGCACGCTCATAAAGGGTTTGCTTATGCCTGTCTAAAATTTTCCAATCGTTGAATAAACCTCGTTTATATTGCTGAGATATGTATTCGTGAGCATTAACCACTCCAAGGCCATTTACTTCGCCACGGCGCATACGTACCTGTATTTCCCAGCGTGGCATATCAGCATAAACAATAAGCCCATGGTCAGCTACATAAGTAGCCCCATATCCGAAAACGATGGCGGTACCCTCATTAGCTTTTATTCTCTCACGTGCTGATTTAAGCTTTGTTTCGTCAAAATAATCCTGTATGTTCAACGGCGTCATGTAACCAAACAACGCATCGTCAGTAATAAATCTTTCAGTAAGTTGAAGTACTTCTTGTTCCGGTTTAAACAAAGATGCTGCATCAATAAACAAATTGTACGGTACCTTTTTTATCTCTTCCTGCAGCTTTTGGTAATACACTCCGGAATAACAATCTACTATCAAATCTTTACCAGCCGCAGCCTGCTTTACTGTATTTAAAATACCAGCCCACCCTTCAACGATGAAACCGTCTGCTTTAACCGAAGGTCTTTTCTCGTAATATCGCATAGGAATTCAAAAATAAGCATTTAAAAATATGTTCAAACATATTTAAGGTAAATTTATATCTCTTAGATCCATTACAATTTATATTTTTGCAACCAGTTAATTGGAATGAAATTAAAACTGAATCATAAAAGTACGAAACCTTTGCATCAGCAGGCGGAGGAACTACTGCGCGAGCTAATTAAAAAAGATGAATACCAGAACGGGAAATTCCTTCCCAACGAGGTAGAATTGTCTGAACAATTAAAAATTTCCCGTAACACTTTACGACAGGCGATTAATAAACTGGTGTTCGAAGGGCTTTTAACCCGCAAGAAAAGATTAGGCACACGTGTAGCTGCAAAAAAAGTAACAAGCCTTGCCAATAACTGGCTAAGCTTTTCGCAGGAAATGAAACTGTTGGGAATTGAGGTTTATAATTTTGAGTTGCACATCAGCCGAAGTAGCCCTTCAAAAGAAGCCCAAACGTTCTTTAATATCAGGCCTAATGAAAAGATATTGAAAATGGAACGGCTGAGGGGGAAGAAAGACCATCCCTTCGTTTATTTTATTTCCGAGTTTAGCCCCGCAATACCTTTAACAGGTTCCGAGAATTTCAGCCTGCCGCTTTATGAAATGCTCGAAACTGTTTTTAGCATTGTGGTTGAAACATCCCGCGAGGAAATAAATGCACATACAGCCGATACCTTTATCGCTGATAAATTGGAGATAGAACCCGGCGAACCTATTCTTATAAGAAAGAGATTTGTATATGACATCAATAACCAACCCGTTGAATACAATATAGGGTATTACCGTTCAGATTCGTTTACTTACACTATTGAATGTCGTCGTAGCTAGGCCGGCTCTAACATTTTTAACACTTCGTTAATCCGCTTTACCGTTTCACCCTTACCTAACAAATGCGCAATGTCAAAAACATGTGGGCCGAACTTACCGCCCACCAGCATGATGCGGAAAGGCATCATCACTTCGCCCGGTTTTAATTGCATGGAAGCAGCGAGCTCCTTAAACTGCTCTTCCATTTGATGAGGATCGGCAAAATCTTTTGAGAAAAGAACGCTCGCCCATTCCTTGAAAAAAGCTGTTTTTGTTTCATTCCATTTGGGTTGAATGGCATGAAGCTCCATGATTTTCGGCTCTTTAAAAAAGTATGCGGCCTGTTCGTCGAAATCAGTCAATAAAGTACAGCGGTCTTTCACCAGATCAATCACAGTTGACAGTTTCGCATCGTCATCCACTTCAATATTCTTCGCTGCAAGCACAACTTTCACTTTAGGTAATAAATAGCCGGTGTTTAATTTTTTGATCCACTCGTGGTTAAACCACTTCGCTTTTTCATAATCGAATTTTGCACCGGCGCTGTGCACACGGTCCATCGAAAATTTCTCGACCAGTTCACTCAGCGAATAGATTTCCTGTTCGGTTCCATCATTCCAGCCGAGAAGCGCCAGTAAATTTATAAATGCTTCCGGTAAAAATCCCTTTTCCTTAAACCCTTCTGTCAGTTCTCCTGTTTTGGGATCAGTCCAGTTCATAGCAAATACCGGGAAGCCATACTTAGCGCCATCGCGTTTGCTGAGTTTGCCACTTGGCCCCAATATTAACGGGAAGTGCGCCCATTGCGGCATGGCATCCAAACCAAATAAATATTTCCAAAGCAATACGTGCACCGGTGCGCTGGGCAACCATTCCTCACCACGAAACGCATGACTGATCTTCATTTCATGATCATCAACCACAACGGCCAGGTGATAAGTTGGCATGCCATCGGCTTTCAGCAATACTTTATCATCAACAAGCGATGTATCAAAACTCACTTCGCCCCGAATCATATCGGTAAAGCTAACCGTTTCGTTTTGTGGCATTTTTATGCGGATCACGTAAGGCGTATTGCTGCGGATCAAACGGTGCACTTCCTCGCCGGACAGTGTGAGCGAATTTCGCATCTGCATACGCACTTTATAATCGTACTGCGGCGAAGGATTTTCATCTGTTCTGTTTTTATTACGCATTTCTTCAAGCTGCTCCGGCGTGTCAAATGCGTAATAGGCGTGGCCTTCAGCAACTAATTCTTCAACATATAATTTATACCGCTCCTTCCTTTCGCTTTGGCGGTAAGGGCGGTATTCACCTCCATTCACCACACTTTCATCGGGATACAGCCCGCACCATTTCAGGCATTCGAAAATATACTCTTCGGCGCCCGGTACAAAACGGGTCTGGTCAGTGTCTTCAATACGAACAACAAAATCACCACCATATTTTTTTGCAAAAAGATAATTGTACAAAACCGTTCTTACGCCGCCAAGATGTAAACCACCCGTAGGCGATGGCGCAAAACGCACCCTTACTTTTTTATCGGTACTCATGCGGCAAATGTACGCAATGGCGATGGCGATAACAATTGAGGTTTGTAAAATCTGTGATGACCCGATGGACGTAATCATGTTTTGCAGAAAAAAATATAATTTCAGCAAAATATCAAAAAAATATGGCAACGATTAACTGGGGTATTATTGGGTGCGGCGATGTAACGGAAGTAAAAAGTGGCCCGGCTTTTAATAAAGTTAAGGGCTCAAGGCTGGTGGCTGTGATGCGCCGCAATGCTGAGCTGGCGAAAGATTATGCAGCCCGGCACGGTGTACCTAAATGGTACAGCGATGCTGACGATTTAATACATGATGATGAGGTGAATGCGGTTTATGTAGCCACACCCCCATCCTCACATTTGCCGTACGCGCTTGCGGCCATTGCCGCCGGTAAAAATGTGTATATAGAAAAGCCGGTAACACTGAACTACAAAGAAGCTTTGGAAATAGTTGCTGCTGCTAAAGCCGGCAATGTAAAAGTTTCAGTAGCTCATTATCGCCGGGCGCAACCATTATTTAAAAAGGTAAGAGAGCTGATCAATAGCAAAACCATTGGAGAAATAAGACTTGCAAACCTGGTATATTATTGCCCACCGCTAAAAAAGGAAGAGTTGGTTAATGAAAAAAATGCCTGGCGCGTAAACCCTGAAATATCCGGCGGCGGCCTTTTTCATGATATGGCACCCCATCAGGTAGACCTGGCTTATTATTTTTTTGGAGCAGTTGAAAAGGTAAGGGCTATTGCTGCCCGGCAGGGAACCATGTACCAGGCTGATGATATCGTTACCGGTTCTATTTTATTTAAAAACAAAGTGGTTTTTAATGGCTGTTGGTGCTTTAATGCCGCGCGCTCTGCATCAGCAGATGATTTTGAGATTATTGGTGCAGAAGGAAAGATCAGCTTCAAAGTATTTGGTGGCAATACCGTAAAACTGGTTACAGCCGAAAAAGAGGAAAAGAGGAAAT
>MKRO01000072.1:0-476 GCA_001896965.1 Sphingobacteriales bacterium 41-5
CTCCGGTTTCAAGAGCTTCACGGCTGCGTTCTATGTTAATGCGGGTAGTTCCTTTTTCTTCTTCCTTAAACATTTGTGCACCACCCGCGCCGCAACAAAGCCCGGTACTTTTGCATCTTTTCATTTCAACCAACCCGGCGTCCAGCATTTCCAACACTTTTCTTGGCGCTTCGTAAATATCATTCGCCCTTCCTAAATAACAGCTATCATGGTAGGTGATTTTCTTTCCTTTAAAATCACCGCCCTCTTTCAATTTTATTCTTCCTTCATCAATCAACTGTTGTAAAAAAGTTGTATGATGTACAACTTCGTAGTTACCACCTAATTCAGGATACTCATTCTTAAAAATATTAAAGCAATGCGGGCAGGCGGTTACGATTTTTTTTATGCCGTAACCGTTCAAAATTTGAATGTTTTGATAAGCCATCATTTGAAAAACAAACTCGTTGCCCGCACGGCGCACGGGGGCACCGGTA
>MKRO01000072.1:505-9786 GCA_001896965.1 Sphingobacteriales bacterium 41-5
CGCAAAACTGATCCCCGTTTTTTGTAAAATTTTAGTGAAGGCCGTTGTAATTCTTTGCGCCCGCTGGTCAAAACTTCCGGCGCAACCTACCCAAAACAAAACCTCTGGATTTTCGCCTTTCGCAAATAATTCTGCTACCGTGGGAACATTCATTGACTATCGGATTTATCATTAAAACAGCACCTAAGGTACGGAAACACGTTGAAACATTTTACAATAAAAAATGATTTGCTGAATTATCTTTGTTGCGTTTTTCATGAAAAAAATTCTGAACAAAATACCTAATTGGGAATTATGGCCATTTAATGTTTTGTATGCACCAATCTTTCCTGTGTGGTTATGGTACTGTCTCAAAAGCCGCTCCCTGTGGTTCTTTACGCCGTCAAACCCCACAATCACTTTTGGCGGTATGGAGGGAGAAGGGAAGAAGGAAATGTACGATCAATTGCCTCACGAATTGATGCCGCTTACCATCTACATTAGCCACTCAACCGAATTCGAACAGGTTAAAAGAAAAGTTGAACTTTCGGGCTTACAATATCCATTCATTGTAAAACCTGATGTGGGCATGAAAGGCATTTTGTTTCGGGTAATTGAAACCGAGAAACAGTTAAAGGAATACCACGAACGAATGCCAGTGGAGTACATCGCGCAGGAGAAAGTAGACTATCCTATTGAAGTGAGCGTTTTTTACTACCGCTACCCTTGGCGGCAGAAAGGCAGGGTATCCGGATTTATTGATAAAGAATTGCTCAATGTAGTGGGCGATGGAAAACGCAACCTGAAACAATTGGTTGAAGATCATCCGCGTGCAAAATTCAGGCTTGAGGAAATGGAGCACAGGCACGGAAAAAATTATGAAAGGATTATTCCTGAGCAGGAAAAATACTTTTTGTCGTTCGCGGGCAACCATAACCGTGGTGCACAATTCACCAACCTTCATAACGAAATTGACAAAAGCCTTCTATCAGTTTTTGACGAAATAAGCCAGTTCAATAAAAGCTTTTTTTACGGCCGGTACGACATTAAAACCAATTCGATTGAAGACCTTAAAAAAGGCATCAATTTTTCTATTCTTGAATTTAACGGGGCGGGCGCCGAGCCGAACCATATTTATGATTGCGGTATGAGCTTGAAACAAGCATACGCCACAATTTTACAACATTGGAAAGCACTGTACAAGATTAGTAGGTATAATAACAAAAATGGCCATGCTTACTGGCCATTAAAAAAAGGTTGGCAATATTTAAATGAGGCGAGAAGGCATTTTAAAATGTTGGAGAAGGTTGATTAGGTTTTTGTGTGTAGAAAATTAAAAATGAAAAGGGGTTTTTTATTTTCACAATTTTTTGCCTTATTCAATAAATCTATGTGGCTCAACCTTCCAGGTTACAAAGTCACATAATTCACAACCTTCTCGTAAGAATCATTTGTTTGCGAAACCAATTCTTTTAAAATCTCAAGATTATTAAAACTGCCATTGTCTTTTCTGTACTTCATAATTTGAAAAGCGAGTTTAGCGCTGATGTAAGGATGAGCGTTGAGTTGTTCGTAAGAAGCAGTGTTGATGTTCATCTTTGAAAGATCCGCTTCATTAAGCTTTAAAAAAGGTTTTATTTTTTGAAAAGTCGAATCCGGCACGCCGTAAGTTTCGCCAACCTGTTCAATACTGTAAAAACCGCCCAGCTTGTTTCTGAAGTTTACGATACGAGCTGCCAGTTTGCTGCCAATGCCGTACAAAGATTGAAAAGCGGTGGTATCGGCAGCGTTCACGTCGATAACTACCACCTTTCGTTTATAGTGGTCTTTATTGGGAGCGGTGGTTGCGTATTTGTTTTCCGGTTGGTTTTCGAATCTTAATTGGGCATTTTCGCGGTGTGCGATTACAATAAAAGGTTTCAGCCTTTCAAATTCATCCGGGCGAAGGCCATAAATTTTTTGCAGGTCATCGGCCTTGCGAAACTTACCGCCCTTGTTTCTATAATTGCTCAATATTTGAATTGTTTTATCGCGTAATCCAAGTTGACCCAATTCTTCGGCAGATGCAGTGTTCGGATCAAAACTAAATAACCTGGCGGTGGCAGCCGACTTATTTGTAACGTGGTTGTAGAAACGATAACTGGTTTTTCGCGGATAGTTCGGATGCTCATAAGTAACCGGAGCCTTTTCATCCAAAACCTGTGTAATTGAAACCCATTCACCGTTATGGGTGTTGGACTCGTTATCCGCCGGTTTCGTCAAAAAAGGTAAAATAACGAAAGGGACAATAATTATCACTAAAACCAGAGCGGCCACTCCTTCCTTTTTTGAAAAGCTTAGATAATTACTGAAAGCTTTATGCATGATGGCTTATTTTTCTACCCAAATCTACCTACAACAACTTCCGGTTTCAAAGGGGATATTTCCCGTCTGTCGGGGAGGTTTTTCCCGATTTTCAAAAAATTTATCAAAACTTTTCTGTAGATTGAAAATCAAGCAATTGCGGTTTAGAAAAAAAAACTGAAAAAAAAACTGGCAAAATTATTGATGCATTGTTTTATTCTTTATTCTCTTTCCCTTAACTTTGCATTCCTTTATTTTGGCCAAATATATTTTGATTCGACAAAGCATCTTCAAGTAATTGAATTTCAACGGGTTTCTACTTATAAGGTAGTTTAACCCTGATATTGTTTTGTGTATAATCAACTAAATTAAAAACCGGTTTAATAGTTATGTCTTCCACAAGCGTAAAGTCAAGAGTAAACTTCGGGAAAATCAAGCATTTAGCTGAAACACCTGACCTGCTCGAAGTTCAGATTCAATCTTTTAAAGAATTTTTTCAATTAGAAACCACCCCAGACAAAAGAAACATTGAGGGTCTTTTTCGTGTGTTTAAGGACAACTTCCCTATCACCGATACCCGCAATATTTTCGTGCTGGAGTTTTTAGATTATTTTATTGACCCGCCCCGTTATTCGATTGAAGAGTGTATGGAGCGTGGCCTCACTTATGCAGTTCCGCTGAAAGCGAAACTGCGTTTGAGCTGTAACGACGAAGAGCACGTTGATTTCCAAACCATCGTTCAGGATGTATTCTTAGGAAACATTCCTTACATGACCCCGCGCGGCACTTTCGTGATTAATGGCGCGGAGCGTGTTGTGGTTTCTCAGCTTCACCGTTCGCCCGGCGTATTCTTCGGTCAGTCCGTTCACCCGAACGGAACAAAAATTTACTCGGCCCGCGTAATTCCTTTCAAAGGTGCGTGGATGGAGTTTGCCACCGATATCAACAACGTAATGTATGCTTATATTGATCGTAAGAAGAAATTCCCTGTAACGACTCTCTTACGCTCAATCGGCTACGAAACCGATAAAGATATCCTCGAACTTTTCGGCATGGCAGATGAAGTGCCCGGAGATAGAAAAAAATTAGAGGTTCACTTAGGTAAAAGATTAGCAGCGAGGGTATTGCGCACATGGGTGGAAGATTTTGTTGATGAAGATACCGGTGAGGTTGTTTCTATTGAGCGCAACGAGATTGTGATGGAACGCGACACAATTTTGGATGAGGAAGCTATTGAAACCATCGTTGATATGGATGTGAAGAGCGTATTCATTCAGCGTGACGATGTGGGCGGCGACTACGCTATTATATATAATACCTTAAATAAAGATACTTCTAACAGCGAGCTGGAAGCCGTTCAGTTCATCTATCGCCAATTACGTGGCGCTGATGCTCCTGATAACGAAACAGCACGTGGTATTATTGATAAATTATTCTTCAGCGATAAACGTTACGACCTTGGTGAAGTTGGCCGTTATAAAATTAACCGCAAGCTAAACCGCGAAGCGGAGATTACTCAGAAAACGCTCACCAAAGATGATATCATCGAGATCATCAAATATCTCGTTCGTTTAACCAACGGCAAAGCTGAGATTGACGATATCGATCACCTGAGCAACCGCCGCGTAAGAACTGTGGGCGAGCAATTATATGCGCAGTTTGGCGTAGGCCTGGCCCGTATGGCGCGTACCATTCGCGAAAGAATGAACGTTCGCGATAACGAGGTATTCACGCCGGTTGATTTGATTAATGCGAGAACACTTTCTTCAGTTATCAACTCATTTTTTGGGACTTCGCAGTTATCTCAATTCCTCGACCAAACCAATCCGCTTTCAGAAATTACGCACAAACGCCGTATTTCGGCGCTCGGGCCAGGCGGTTTAAGCCGTGAGCGGGCGGGCTTTGAGGTTCGTGACGTACACTACTCACACTACGGAAGGCTTTGTACCATCGAAACTCCAGAAGGCCCAAATATCGGTCTGATCTCTACCCTCTGCGTTCACGCAAAGATCAATGAGATGGGCTTTATTGAAACGCCTTACCGCAAAGTTGAGAACGGAAAAGTGAACATGAAAAAACTGGAATTGCTAAGCGCTGAAGAAGAAGATGAGGCAAAGATTGCGCAGGCAAACGCCCCGTTGAATGATGACGGCACTTTTGTGAATGACAGAGTTGCCAGCCGCGAAACCGGTGATTTCCCGATTTTAGAAAAAGAAGAAGTTCAGTATATGGACGTAGCGCCTAACCAGATTGTAGGTTTGAGTGCTTCGTTAATTCCCTTCCTTGAGCACGATGATGCCAACCGTGCATTGATGGGATCGAACATGCAACGCCAGGCGGTACCGCTCCTGCGCCCTGACGCTCCTATTGTGGGCACCGGCCTTGAAGGTAAAGCTGCGCGCGATGCAAGGATTCAGATTCACTCAGAAGGAAACGGTGTTGTTGAATTTGTGGATGCAAATGAAATTCACGTTCGCTATGACCGTGATGTAAACGATAAGCTGGTAAGTTTTGAAGAAGACCTGAAGGTTTACAATCTTACGAAATTCATTAAGACTAATCAGGAAACCTGTATTAACCTTGTTCCCGCCGTAAAGAAAGGACAAAAAGTTAAAACAGGAGATTTCTTAACCGAAGGTTATGCCACCAAAAATGGCGAATTAGCCCTGGGTAAAAACCTAAAAGTGGCGTTCATGCCGTGGAAGGGTTACAACTTTGAGGATGCCATCGTGATTAGCGAAAGAGTGGTAAAAGAAGATATGTTTACTTCTATCCACATTTCTGAATATGAACTGGAAGTGCGTGATACAAAATTGGGTGAAGAAGAACTGACTTCTGACATTCCTAACGTATCGGAGGAAGCTACAAAAGACCTCGATGAAAACGGTATCATCCGCATTGGCGCCCAAATTAAGGAAGGCGATATTTTGATTGGTAAGATTACTCCAAAAGGAGAAAGCGATCCTACTCCTGAGGAAAAATTATTGCGTGCGATCTTCGGTGATAAAGCCGGTGATGCAAAAGACGCATCACTAAAAGCACCGAACGGTGTAGAAGGTGTGGTAATCGGCAAAAAATTATTCCAGCGCGCTAAAAAAGATAAGAACGCAAAAGTTCGTGAAAAAGCAGCAATTGAAAAGCTGGATAAAATTCACGAAAAGAACGAACAGGATTTATTGGCAGTATTGATTGAAAAATTAGAAACTTTATTAGAAAACCAACCTTCGGCAGGTGTTAAAAACAGCTTTGAGGAAATGGTGATTGGCAAAGGTTCCAAGTTCAACAACAAAAACCTTTCGTCTTTAGATTTTGCAAATATTGATCCGCTTGGCTGGACGAATGATGAAAAGATCAACGGCCAGGTAAATACTTTATTACACAACTACAATATTAAATTTAACGAAGAGTTAGGCCGCTACAAACGTGAGAAATTCAACATCAGCATTGGTGATGAATTACCAGCCGGCGTGCTGAAACTGGCTAAAGTATATTTGGCAGTTAAACGTAAATTGAAAGTAGGTGATAAAATGGCGGGCCGCCACGGTAACAAAGGTATCGTAGCCAAAATCGGTCGCCATGAAGATATGCCGTTCCTTGAAGATGGCACACCGGTGGATATTGTATTGAACCCGCCTGGTGTACCAAGCCGTATGAACCTGGGGCAGATTTACGAAACTGTTTTAGGCTGGGCCGGTAAAGAGCTGGGCATCCGCTTCGCCACTCCTATTTTTGATGGCGCAGAACCTTCTGAAATAGAGGAATATTGCGATGAGGCAGGCATTCCGAAATACGGGCATACTTACCTGTACGACGGTGAAACAGGAGAGCGCTTTCACCAGAAAGCAACGGTAGGCGTAATCTACATGATCAAACTGCACCACATGGTTGATGATAAGATGCACGCACGTTCAATTGGGCCATACAGTTTAATTACTCAGCAGCCGCTGGGTGGTAAAGCACAGTTTGGTGGCCAGCGTTTTGGTGAAATGGAGGTTTGGGCACTGGAAGCCTACGGAGCATCTAACATTTTGCAGGAATTGTTAACTATTAAATCTGATGATATCATTGGCCGTGCAAAAACTTATGAGAGCATCGTAAAAGGTGATAACATTCCAAGGGCAGGCGTTCCCGAATCATTCAATGTACTGGTGCATGAATTAAGAGGATTAGGTTTAGACCTGACTTTTGAATAGCCCCACGTGGCTGATTTATGTACAAAAGTACAAGAGTGTGACACAAGACAGATGCCACGGCACTGAAGCTGATAACAAAAAATAAATTCTAATTTGAAATAGGTTTGTATTGAGCGAAAATCTCAAATCTCAAATCAAAAATCATAAATCAAATTATGGCTACAAAAAAAGACAATCGTCCGAAAGCAGCATTTTCAAAAATAACAATTGGGCTTGCTTCTCCCGACTCTATTTTAGAAAAGAGTTTTGGTGAAGTTTTGAAACCTGAAACGATTAACTATCGCACTTACAAACCCGAACGCGATGGTTTATTTTGCGAAAGGATTTTCGGGCCGGTTAAAGACTATGAATGTGCCTGCGGAAAATACAAGCGTATTCGTTATAAAGGCATCGTGTGCGACCGCTGCGGTGTAGAAGTAACTGAAAAGAAAGTACGCCGCGAAAGAATGGGCCACATTAAACTGGTGGTTCCGGTGGTGCACATTTGGTACTTCAAATCTCTGCCTAACAAAATTGGTTACCTGTTGGGCATGAGCTCTAAGAAATTAGAAACAATTATTTATTATGAAAGATATGTTGTAATTCAGGCGGGCGTTCGCGCTGATAAAGGCCAGAACTACGCCGATCTTTTAACGGAAGAAGAATATCTGGATATTTTGGACACGCTTCCAAAAGACAACCAGTATTTGCCTGATGACGACCCTAACAAATTCATTGCTAAAATGGGCGCTGAAGCTGTTCACGACCTTTTGGAAAGAATTGAACTGGACCAGTTATCATTCGATTTAAGAAACGCTGCTGCTACTGAAACTTCCCAGCAACGTAAAGCTGACGCATTAAAGAGGCTGAGCGTAGTAGAAGCCTTTCGCGATGCAAACACGCGTATTGCCAACCGCCCCGAGTGGATGGTAATGCAATACATTCCGGTGATTCCACCGGAGCTGCGCCCATTAGTACCGTTGGATGGCGGCCGTTTCGCATCTTCTGATTTGAATGATCTGTATCGCCGTGTTATCATCCGTAACAACCGTTTGAAAAGGTTGATGGAAATTAAAGCGCCGGAGGTAATCTTACGTAACGAAAAACGTATGCTTCAGGAAGCGATTGATTCATTGTTCGATAACAGCCGTAAATCAAACGCTGTAAAAGCCGAAGGTGGCCGCGCGCTGAAATCGTTAAGCGATGTGCTGAAAGGGAAACAAGGCCGTTTCCGCCAAAACCTTTTGGGTAAACGTGTGGACTACTCCGGCCGTTCGGTGATTGTAGTAGGCCCCGAAATGAAATTGCATGAGTGCGGGCTTCCAAAAGATATGGCTGCCGAATTATTCAAGCCATTTATCATTCGTAAATTAATTGAAAGAGGTATTGTAAAAACAGTAAAATCTGCAAGAAAACTGGTAGATAAAAAAGAAGCTGTTGTTTGGGATATCCTTGAAAATATTTTGAAAGGCCACCCGGTTATGTTAAACCGCGCCCCAACGCTGCACCGTTTATCAATTCAGGCCTTTCAGCCAAAATTGATTGAAGGTAAAGCCATTCAATTGCACCCGCTGGTTACCGCCGCCTTTAACGCCGACTTTGATGGTGACCAAATGGCGGTACACGTGCCTTTGAGCAATGCCGCGATTCTGGAAGCACAATTGCTGATGCTTGCTTCTCACAACATTCTCAACCCGCAAAACGGTACACCTATTACCCTTCCCTCTCAGGACATGGTACTCGGGCTGTACTACATCACCAAAGGAAAGAAAACCCAGGGTAATGAAGTGATAAAGGGCGAAGGCAAAGCATTTTATTCAGCAGAAGAAGTGATCATTGCTTACAACGAAAAGCAGGTTGACCTTCACGCGTGGATTAAGGTTAAAGCAAATGTGCGTAACGAAAATGGTGAAATTGAAAATAAATTAATTGAAACTACCGTAGGCCGCGTGATCTTTAACCAGCACGTTCCTGCTGAAGTAGGTTTCGTAAACGCACTACTGACCAAGAAAAGTTTACGTGAAATTATTGGCAACATCATTGACATTACAAACGTTCCTAAAACAGCTAAGTTCCTCGATGATATTAAACAATTAGGCTTCCGTACAGCGTTCCAGGGAGGTTTGTCGTTCAGCATTAACGACCTTATCATCCCGGAGATTAAAGAAGAATTACTGGAAAACGCAAAAGGTGAAGTTGACGAGGTTTGGGATAACTACAACATGGGACTGATCACCAACAACGAGCGTTATAACCAGATTGTTGATATCTGGAGCCGCGTGGATACAAGGCTTACAGAAACTTTGATCCGTGAATTAAGTTCCGACAAACAAGGGTTCAACTCAGTTTACATGATGCTTGATTCCGGCGCGAGGGGTTCTAAACAACAGATCAAACAGCTTGCAGGTATCAGGGGATTGATGGCGAAGCCAAGAAAATCAGGCTCTACCGGTTCTGAAATTATTGAGAACCCGATCCTTTCCAACTTTAAAGGTGGTTTGAACGTATTGGATTACTTCATCTCTACCCACGGTGCGCGTAAAGGCCTTGCCGATACCGCCCTTAAAACAGCGGATGCCGGTTACCTAACCCGCCGCCTTGTTGACGTGGCACAGGATGTTGTAATTACTGAAGAAGATTGTGGAACGCTACGCGGTATCAATATTTCAGCGTTAAAAGATAACGAAGATATTATCGAGCCATTGAGCGACAGGATTGAAGGCCGTACTTCATTGCACGATGTATTTGATCCGCAAAGCGAGGAATTGCTGTTAGAGGCCGGCACTG
>MKRO01000072.1:9852-11163 GCA_001896965.1 Sphingobacteriales bacterium 41-5
TACTTACCTGCGAAAGCAAACGTGGCTGCTGCGTAAGATGTTACGGTAAAAACCTTGCATCAGGCATTCTTGCACAAAGAGGTGATGCGGTTGGAATTATTGCGGCACAATCAATTGGTGAGCCGGGTACACAGTTAACACTTCGTACTTTCCACGTGGGTGGTGTTGCAGGTTCTGCTTCGGTTGAATCTACTTTAATCGCTAAGTTCGACGGAACCATCCAGTTTGATGGTGTACGTTCTGTTGTTACTACAAATGCTGAGGGCGATGATGTGAGAGTAGTAATCGGCCGTACCGGTGAGGTTCGTATCATTGATACAAAAAATGATCGTTTACTGATCACTAATAATATTCCTTACGGTTCTACCCTACTTGTAAAAGACGGGCAGAAAGTTAGCAAAGGCGAGGCGATCTGCTCTTGGGATCCGTATAACAACGTGATCGTGGCCGAAACAGATGGTACGCTGAAATTTGAAAACGTTATTGAGGGTATCACCTACCGCGAAGAAGCTGACGAACAAACCGGCCACCGCGAAAAAGTGGTGATCGAAACCAGGGATAAAACAAAAATCCCTTCAATACTTGTTGAAGGAAAAGATATCAAGTCATACAACTTACCAACCGGTTCGCACATTATTTTAGATGATGGCGACGATGTTA
Organism: Sphingobacteriales bacterium 41-5; assembly: GCA_001896965.1. Lineage (GTDB taxonomy): Bacteria > Bacteroidota > Bacteroidia > Chitinophagales > Chitinophagaceae > Niabella. Next base: position 10,513 of record MKRO01000072.1, read on the forward strand.
AAGCCGGTAAGGTACTTGTGAAGATCCCTCGTATTTTAGGAAAACTGAAAGATATCACAGGGGGTCTGCCTCGTGTAACTGAATTGTTCGAAGCGCGTAACCCAAGCAACCCTGCGGTTGTGAGTGAAATTGACGGTGTGGTAACAATGGGTGCGATTAAACGCGGTAACAGAGAGATCATTATTGAAGCGAAAGACGGTGTTACAAGAAAATACCTTGTTCCTTTAACAAGGCAAATCCTTGCACAGGATGGCGACTTTGTAAAAGCAGGCAGCCCGCTTTCTGACGGTCAAATTTCTCCTCAGGATATTCTTTCAATTCAGGGCCCGTTTGCCGTACAACAGTACGTTGTAAACGAAATTCAGGAGGTTTATCGTTTACAGGGCGTGCGTATTAATGATAAGCACATCGAGGTGATCGTTCGCCAGATGATGCGTAAAGTAAATATCGTTGATCCGGGCGATACACGCTTCCTCGAAGACGACCTGGTTGATAAATTTGAATTTGTAGATGAGAACGACTTCGTGTACGAGAAGAAAGTAGTTACCGATCCGGGTGATTCTTCAAAACTACGTGCAGGGCAAATCATCAGCCTGCGCGACCTGAGAGAAGAAAACAGTGTACTGCGCCGTTCCGACAAAAAAGCGGTTG
>MKRO01000073.1:0-10363 GCA_001896965.1 Sphingobacteriales bacterium 41-5
TGAAACCTTAAACCAATTTAGATGCGTTTGCCCTGAAGAAACACTACTGCACCCGACAACATTAACACATGACCATCCATCAGTAGTCGTAATAGTTCTCTATCATATTTCCTTTTGTGCTCCATGAGCACTGTTGCACTGTGCAGTATCCCGTTTCCGAAATACCACACAGATGCAATCAAAGCCCAAGGAACAGAAAGAATCGTTTTCATTTTAGCTTACGATTTTAATATTGAAAGCTCCATTATTGGTTGCGCCAAAAGTGCTCAGCCAAAGAGGAAGATACATTTCCAAGCCCCTGGCTTTGGTAATATTGCCAAGGTCAATAATGTTTGTGTCAAGCCAGCCAAACGATTTCAAAATCGTTTTTACTTCTTCTTTTGCCGCAGCATCATTTCCGCTTACAAACGTACTATGGTCGCCTCCGTTTATCATTGCAGGGTTCACCATTAGCCCACACCACATCGTGTTAAGTGCTTTTACAACCTTTGTTTGAGGGAAAGCTTTTTGAATTTCTTCACCCAGGGAATTGGTATTACAAATTGCTAAGGTTGGCGGCATACCATTGGAAAAGTCAAGCGGATTGGCAATGTCAACAATGATTTTACCGTTTAGGTTTTCTTCTCCTGCCATTTGTAGTGCATTCAAAGAACCAACACCGGCGGTACAATTGAAAATGATTTCGCCAAATGCTGCTGCCTCGGCGAAAGTTCCCGCAGTTGCATTGCCCTTGTGTTTCGATACAAATGCTTTCGCATTTTTGTTGTCTGAGGTTCTTGAGCCCATCATAACGGGGTGTCCAACTTTAAACAATTTTGAACCGATGGTGTCTCCAACATTGCTGGTTCCAAATACTGCTATTTTCATTTTGCTGTGTTTTTGGTTTTAAAAATTTTACACTGCAAAGATGAGCAGCAACTTTTCCTTAGGAATGGTCAATAACTTGGTTGTAATGGTAGATTATTTTTTAGCGGACAACTTTCTAAATTCAAGCGGTGTTTGGCCGGTGTGCTTTTTGAAAAATTTTCCAAAATTGGCAGGGTCCGAAAAATTAAGCTGGTAAGCTATTTCAGCAATATCGAAATCGGTAAACTGTATCAGGGATTTAGCTTCCGATAAGAGCCTAACCATGATAAAACCCAAAGCGTTTTTATTGGACGCAGATTTTACGGATTTAGAAAGGTGGTTGGGCGTAACATTCAATAAGGCCGCATAGTCTTCAATCGTTCTCTTTTCTATGTAGAAATTGTTTACGAGCTGAGTAAATTTTTGAAACAAAATTTGTTGGGGTGTGGTAAACCCTTCTTCCCATTGTCTAAAAGCGGTTGTAAATTCTTTTAACTGATATAGCAGTGCAAGAAGTTTTATAGCTGCAACCGTTTGGTGATTATCGTTTGATTTTTCGTAAGCTGTAAAAACTTCTTCAAAGTAGGGAGCAAACTCCTGAAACTTCGGTTCATTGAGTTTAAAGAAATTAGTGTGCAAAATATTAAAGAAGGGGAACTCCTTTTCAAAGTCGGGCTTAAAAAAGGAGAAGCATTCTCTCTTGAAATAAATCAAATAGCCGTTGGCGGAATTGTCTCTGTAAAAACTATACAATAGTCCGGGTGATTGAAAAACAAGGAAAGCGTTTAGTTTAGTGACGTTGGTGTTGTCGTAGGTAATTTTTGTCTTGCCTGCGTTGGACACCAAAGCAATAAAATAAAAGTCTTTACGGAAGGGAGGTTTGTAATTACTGATGGAGCCTTCATTTTCTTTCAGTCGAAGGCAAAAGAAATCAGGGTTTTTTGTCAAATAGGCCGAAGGGATTGATTTCAAAAAATCATTGATATCCTTGTAATACGGTATGCTAAATTTTAATTCGGTCATTTGTTTTTTTCTCGTCATTTCCCATTCTCTCTTCTGGCATTACGCTTGTGTAGAAATCAGGACAAACCGCGGGTGTGGCAATAGTAACCGGTTTGCCGCAGCCGTTACTGATATAATAATGAAAATACCGATTTAATGCTAAAACTCTAAAAAGAACGTCGGGGCTGCGACAAAACTTAAATAAAGATGTGCTTGCTATGATGCAACCATTTCTTTTGCAATCTATGCATAGAAAAAAAGGATTACGTCGATTGGTCACTTTGTTGACAATTAAATCTGGCTTCGTTATCATTTACCCCTTTACATAAGCCAGTTTCTCAGCCACTTTGCCGTTCTGAATTTTGAAAATATCCACTCCACGTAAGTGCCAGGGGCGGTTGTCCTTGGTTTTGTGGTACACCCATCGCACCACACCGCGGTCGTTGCATGCAAATATTTCTTCCGTTTCAAAATGAGCATCAGGATTGGATGCAAAGAATTTTGCCCAATACGCCCGCACTTCAGCAGCGCCCTCCATTCGGTGGCCATCGGGGGCCGGTGCTGTATTGTCAAACACACAATCATGAGTCATTGCATCCATTACTGCATCTACATCGTGACTGTTAAAAGCGGCATTAAACCGTTCTACAGCTAATAACGTAGCAGTATTTTGTTCTTGTGCAGGCATTTGGGCAGATATTAATGTTACAAAAAGCACAAGTAGTAAGGCCAATAAAATATTTTTCATTTTGCTTCCAAGTTTCTGTTTTCCGGTTCAATTGCCCTTATTCGCCTTACTAGCTGATTTCGTCTTGTTAGGCAATGATACTGTTTACAGATGTTTTGCGTAATCTACCATCCCTTGAAAGTCAATAACCACAGCCGGTTCGTCGCCCACAGTCCATGCATCATGTCCTGGTGGAAGCATCGAAATGTCACCGGGCTTGCAGTCAAATTCGGTTCCGTCATCCATTTTCACACGAAGGATGCCCGATACATGAAACTGAAAATGGGGCGCTTCACAGCTATGTGTGTTGACAATTGGCTGTACAGAGTCTGCCCAGTGCCAACCGGGTTCAAAAATGCCCCGGCCAATTGTGGCTCCACCAACTGTTACCAGTTCGATTTTGCCTTTCGGAAATTTGCGGACTTCATCGGGTGTGCCGAAGTTTTTCCATTCCGCCATTTTTGCAATGTTTGTAGTTTTTTCCATGATTATATTTTTAATAATGCAAAGGAAAATCTCTATACGGGAGTAGAATTGTAAATTATTCGGTATGATATGTATAATTCAGAGTTTCTTCCGAAGCTCATAAGGTGACAAGCCTGTGCGCTTTTTAATAAAATTTGTGAAGTGCGGTTGGTCGTCAAATTGAAGGTAATAGGCAATTTCTGAAACAGATTTATCAGTTGCCTGTAACTGAACTTTTGCCTCAAGCAATAAAAGGTCGTGAATAATCTGCAAAGGCGAACGACCGAAGGTATCGCTCACTACTTCTGAAAGATGTTTGGGTGAAATGCAAAGCATCCTCGCATACTCGCTCACTGAGCGGTTTTCTATAAAATGTTTTTCAACCAACAGCTTAAAACCATTGGCTAATTGCTCGTGTCTGCTTTTATTTTTCTTTAATTCTTTTACACGAACCCGGTATATTTCACGCACTCTCAATAGCAAAATGATAATAAAATTGCAAAGCAGGGAATCTTTTTCTGGTGATGAGCGTTCGTATTCCACAATGATATTTTTAAACGCACTCTGAATTACCAAACTCTCCTGCTGGCTCAGGTTAATGATATGTGGGGCATCAAAATAGAAGTACGGAAACTCTTTTGTAAGAGGCCTTGCAAGCTGTGATCTCAGAAATTCAGGCTTAAAATGAATGCAAAACCCCCTGCAGTTTTTTATATGGTCGCTAGCATAGAGCGTGTTTTCGGGAACAATAACAAGGTCGTTGGGTTGTAGCTGCAAATGGTCAGCACCAAGTTTTACATCATGCTCGCCTTCCAGTAACAAGTAAATTAAGTTGAACTGTCTTCTTAGTGCCGGAATTGTTTCGCAATTTTTGTGCTTGTCCTCAAGTGTTCCAGGCATTATCATCATATCAAGCGCATACGACTTTGAATCCAGATTAATTAACCGCTCGAACATCTCAAGCGTCTCAATATTCAGGATTTCTTTTTTTCTTTTGATTGATGTTGCATGCCTGACCATTGTCAAGGTTCATTGTTGCATTTATAATTGGTGTCCATCATTTTATAGCGTTGCTCTGCCTTCCCTTAGCATTGCACGCAAACAGGGTTTGCCGAAGGTGCGGCAATAGCGTTCCGTCATTCAAATATATGCACAAAAACTGATAGTAGCACATCCCGATAGCTATTGGGACCAGGGTATAAGCGGGAAAAGTGGATACAAGCCAGATATGCAGACCTGCGGCCGGTTCCCATGTTGTGTTCACACTTCCGCAGGAACTCACCGGGCTTGCCCTGCAAAATCCCAAAGAGGTGTATGACATTTTATTTGCTGCTGCCTGGCAAAGCATCAACACGTTTGCAAAGAATAAAGGTTTGAATGCGGGCATGGTGTGCATTGCTCATACACGGAGCAAACACTTGCACTACACCCACACCTACACTGCATTGTGCCGGGTGCAGATGTGGATGCGCAAGGCAACTTTAAACGCTTTACTGCACGAGCGAAATATTTATTTCCGGTGAAGGCGCTCAGTAAAGTACTCCGGGCAAAATATGTTTGTATGCTTCGTGAAAAAGTAATCGCAGAAAAACCATTGATTGAAAGCCTATTTGAAAAAGATTGGGTGGTATATGCCAAACGTCCGTTTGGTGGGCCAAAGCAAGTGATAGAATATCTGGGAAGATACACGCCCAAGATAGCTATCGGCAACCATCGTTTGCAGGAAGTGAATAATGAGCAGACTGTTTTTGCCTATAAAGATTACAAAACGGGCGGAGCTAAAAAGCAGACGGCTTTAATCCATGCAGAATTTATCCGACGATTTGCTATGCACATCCCGCCATTGCGTTTTGTGCGCATCCGTCATTACAGAATTGTTAGCAGTACATGGAAGCGTAAGAAGTTTAAAGAACTGCGACAGTGCCTGCAACTTCAGGAAATAAAGCCGGTTGTAAAAATCATGTTGCATAAATGTCCCTGTTGCAAAGCCGGAACGATGCGGACTATAGAAGTATTTGGCAAGTGTGGGCCGCCAAAAGAATATTTATTTGCCGTGCCTCGTAGCACCTGTTAAAAGTGGGTAGGCTAAGTAAATTTCCTGCTTTATGAAAATGTAAGTTAAAATACGCTGTATCCTTTGCGTACACTTCGTTTCAAAAAAAAATATCTATGTAAAATGTTTCGCCCAAATAGAACAGAAGCAACCTCCATATAAAACAACAATCTGAAATTTTGCCGGTTTCGTTCAATCCCGAAAGCCTTCGGGAGCTTCATTGTTCGTGCTGCGCACGCAACGAATGCTTTGTTGTAATCTGTAGGTTTTCTTTTTTGCCGAAAACGTGTTATTTGGTGTGGAATTAAAGTGCAGAAAAAATAGGTTTGACTTGTATTAAAATGCGTTAGACCGATATTTTTTCAATTGCTTTTTCTAAGGCAGTTTCTGTTACCCCGGGGATTTCAGTGCCTTCTACATAAAAAACGGTTACATCATTTATACCCATAGTTGTGAACAGGAGTTTTATGTAAGGAGTTGCAAAGTCATTAGATTGTGTGTGGCCACTGCTGTAAATACCACCGGAAGCCAAAGCAACGTAAACTTTTTTATTTGTGAGCAATCCTTCAGTACCTTTTTCTGTCTGACGAAAAGTAAGGCCTGCTCTCACTATACTGTCAAAGTATGTTTTCAGTCCTGATGTTACAAAGTAGTTATGCATGGGTGTGGCAATAACAACTATATCGGTTTCCTGAATGTCTTTAACAGCGTCGCTGGAGCGTTGAATTAGTTGATGCTGCTCAGGGCTTCGCATTTCTTTTGGTGTAAAAAATGAAGTAATGTGAGGTTCCTCTAAGTGTGGATAAGGATTGGTCGAAAGATTGTGTTTATTGATCACAATATCAGGCTGATCGATTTTTAATTTTTCAATAATTGCGTTCCCCAACTTTGTTGAAAAGGAAGCGGCTCCTCTTGGACTAGAGATGATGTAAAGTAGCTTTGTCATTTTAAATTTGTGTTTGTAGTAGTGTAAATTGAACTGGGTCAAATTATTTTTACATTGGTAATATGAGTGCCTGCAAAGTTTTTGAGCAAAACAGCTGGGGTTTGTTCTTAAAATTAAAATACTGTCAGGCTGATTTAACGCTGAAATCCAAAATAAACCGATATAGTTATTAGTGCAATTTCCTATTTCGCATTTGGGGAGAATAGAGCTGTCTTGTGCAGTCAAATGAAAAGATAGCGTACAAAAAAATATGATAGTATAAATTGCTTGTTTCCTAATTTTTTTATCGATCAATGCATCTTTGAAATGCGGTGTACTCTCGTAATCTGTCAACAGGGGCTGTGACTAATGGCAAGCAAATATTAAACCCGCCATTTACCACGGTTCATCCTATATGGGAGTCCCTCCATCAATGCAGTTTTCTTCTGAATTCATCTAACCTGATAATTTTCCCGTCTTTCAGCTTGATATCATTAAACACATCAATAGAATCTTTCTTACCATTTACACCTTCGCCATACTGCATATACCACAGAGATACCCACTCATCTGTTTTGTCTTTTGACACGGAAGATTGCCAATCAACCATTCTTATTGCAATACTTTTTACCGTCTTATCCGGGGAGATTAAAACCCTCAACGTATCTTTTGATACCTTTTTACTAATACCCTCAAAGCGTACCTCCACAGAGTCAGCAAAATACTTGATGGATTCATCCATATTCCCGGTTTCCCAGGCTTTGAGAGCACTTAAAGCAACGAGGGTATTTTGCCGGCTTCCTGTTTCCCAGTTATCCGGATTTTTAATGGTGTAGGGGTAATTAATTGGAGATTCATTTGAATCACTTGCTGCAGCACTATTGCTATCTGCTGCTTTCGCGCTTTCTGAATTTTGACAAGAGATAAAAATTAAACCTGCTATTGCCAGAAGGAGAAAATATTTTGATACTTTTTTCATGTGCTTTTTTTATGTGTGATAAAATGTTTTTGTTATGGGTTTAAATTTTTTTTTGTAAAATGCTACTGCGGCGGAGTTGGATTTATTGTTAACTACTGTAATCATCCAGAGTTTCTTTTGACGCTCTGAATTCTACCCCAGATTGTTTTTCGCTAAGTTGTTTTTGTAAACAATCTCAGCCTCATTTTTTGGCTCAAATCCGTTCAGCATCAGGTTTTTATATCTGATGTCCTGTAACTTTCGCCAGACAAAAGATAATTTTCCCATGGATGCTTTTTGTTGTGGCCGCTTTGTAAATAGCTCTTGCAACATCTTTTACATCTACCAGTGCCCATAATACATCCATGTCATAAAGCATTTGTAGAAATGGATTTGGGGCAATTTTATTTTTAATGAGAAATTGCAAACCCGTTGAGGTGGGGTCTTGCCTGCCCGATAACGATTTTCCCATACGCCAACCGGCGAAACAGAGGTAATTTCAACTCCTGAATTAACATTATCTGCAATGAATGTATTGACCGTTTGGTTGGCAGTAAATTTAGCCTGCGCATCAGGATGGCTTTGTTCACTAATAAAGAATACATCAGTTTCATCAATGGTATCACCGGCTGACTTTCCACCCGGTAGCAAGGGTAAATTGGTGTTGTATGCTGCCACAGACGCAATAGAAACCACCTTTTCTATGCCGGGTGTATGTTGCACAACGTCCAGAAAATTTTCCGTGCCTCTTATTGTAGGGTAAAGCAATTCTGACTGGGGGTCTTTTACATCCAGTTGAAATGGGGTGCCCCCATGAACAATGATAGCGCAACCCGAAACGAAGTCCTGTGAACTGTTCTTGCCCGTTACATCCAGTTCACAAATTTGCAGATTTTCAGCATAGCCAAATTCCTTCAGGTGTTCATACTTTTCTTTTCGGTTAATATCAGTAACCGAATATTTTACATTAAAACCATGTGCTAAAAATATTTTGGTATTGTGGCTTCCTATAAAGCCCGAACCACCAATAATACCTACTGTTTTCATTTATTTAGATAGAAAGAATGGTAAAAAAATGAAAGGAACGGGGGTGCCAGGATGTAAAGACACCCCCTTATTAGACTAAACCTTATTTTTCAAGTAATGCGCCGTTGTAATAAACTACTTCATTTGTCATTTTCCCCTTATCGTCAAAATCCTGATTAAGATGCACAAAAAGTGTAATTGCTTTTTTGTCTTTTTTACGAACAAGATTTAATTTCCACCATGATAAAACACTGCGACCATTGCCCATCTCGTATTCCAAATAATCCGGATACCCAAACATGTCTAAACTCTTTATTTCAAATGCTTTCCGGAGGTTTTCAATATTAGCCTTCTCCTCTGCCTTTGAATGGTAGGTTTCCCAGCTGTCGTTATTTATATCGTAGAATCTGGCATTATCAGTAAAAAAGTTAAAGTATTTATCCATATCTCCTTTTTCCCAGGCATACATGGCTTTGCGCACGGTGTTAATGTTTTCGTGGTGATTATAAATTTTTCCGTTTGTGCGGTCAACAAAGCTTGCTACAATCTCGTCAAGCACCTTGCCGTTACTGTAAGTGATAATCCTTTTAATTTTACCGTCTTTAGTAACAGAGTAAATGTTGTGCGCTGCTGCGTCAATCTTTACACCTGTTTGTTTATCCACTCCTTTTATGAGTATATAATCCTGCACTATTGTTTCGTTGTCCTTATTGTCTTTCGTAAATTCAAGGGCATCAGGGTATGAGCCGGGTATCGGCTCCGTGGTAAAATAATCCAGGCGCTTGCTATAAATAAGCAGGCTGTTTACATACGCCTTTTTATCAATCGAATAGTTGGTTAAATTGGATGTAGTACCATTAATAGCTTTAAAGTCATCCGTAAGAACACTGGCCATTTTTGCCGAGTCGCCGCTAACAAATGCTTTTCCAAAAGCGTTTACCACTCCAAGCGCCGGATGTTCAATATAGATGGTTCCGTTGTTTTTTTTCTGTGCGGAAGCCATAAGGCAACCTGCAAGAGCAGGAATAATCAATAATACTGGTGTTTTCATTTTAATGTATTTAAAAATGGATGAATAAAAGAATGATTAAGCCAATTAATCTGGTAGCAAAGTTCCATCAGGAAAAGATGTTTTGTGAGTAGATATTCTCCTTTAAATCCTACATTTCCCGCTTTTACCAGGACAAATTGAGCATCAGCGGGATAAATTCGTCATTTTATGGCTCGGGAGGAAAAATATTCATCCCTGTAGCCTAATTATGTAAGAGGGAGATTATCTTTATATAACCAATGCTTAAACACCGAAATTTTGTTGAGTTTTTTTACCTTTTGTTTTTTGTTTGTGGGAGCATAGCTTCTGCGCAAACAAGCTCAGGTAACGAATTAATTTCTACTACGCAGGGATTATCGCAGGGCCTTATTAATGATATCCTGCAGGATAAGGACGGTTTTATCTGGATAGCTACCAAAGGTGGGCTGAACCGATATGATGGGTACAACTTCAAAATATTTACGAATGACCCACAAGATGCCTATTCCATCAGCAGCAATTTCATCAATAGTCTGCTTGAAGATAAAAAAGGCAGGATATGGATAGGTACTTCTGATGGTGGGGTAAATGTATATAATAAGAAAACCGGGCGTTTTTTGAGAATTACACAGGCTTCGGGGCTATCGGGCAACCGGATAGAAGCTCAAATGGCTGAATTGCCCGATGGAAAGATATTAGTAAACCCGCAGGGCGGCAACCTAAGCGCTATTTTACTAACCGACAATGACAAGCCCGTCATCACTACCCTTAATTTACCCGGCGACCGTACTGCCATTTGGATAACTAAGGATGAAAAGGGTTTTACCTGGATAAATTGTACTGATAACAGCATTTTTATTATAAGCCCTGCTACGCTTGATTTTGAGCTTTTATACGATAACCAGCGTTTTACGAACCTGATAGAAAAAACCGGCAAATTTGTTTCTGCAAAATTCAGCCAGGCTATAAGTACAAAGGCCATTCCGGATATCAGGAAAGGGTTTATAGATTCTAAAGGCCGGTTGAGAGCCGGTGTGATCACTAATGAAAAAGATGGGGCGTTTTTTATTGATCATCGCTTTCCGCTAAAAACCGGCAGTTTTGGTAGCAACCTCTATGACTTTAATGGTATAAAAGCAGGGAATAGCACCAATGATGTATATGCCGTAAATCTTAAAACGGATGTAAAAGATCAGAATATTAAATGCCTTCTGCTGGATCGTTCGGGGGTGCTGTGGGTAGGTACAATGGGGCACGGCATTTATAAATACCGCATTCAAAATACCCTTTTTCATGCCCTGTTGCCAAACATGAGCACACAGCGATTAACA
>MKRO01000073.1:10381-13584 GCA_001896965.1 Sphingobacteriales bacterium 41-5
GGCGCACTGCAAAATTACTATCACCGGAGGGAGTGGAACGCAGCAACCCCGTAGAGCCGCTTATTAAAGATGGATTGGCCTACACAAATACACTGTGCGCCAAAAACGGGGATTATTGGTTGTATTGGAACGGCGGAGCAAAAACATTGTACCGGTTTACGGCTGACAGGAAATTAGTAGCTGCTTACGCTAAACCCGTGAGTGCGGCAACTACAGAGCACCTGCAACCATTAACAGAAGACAGCAAAGGCCGCATTTGGGTTTGCGGCGCCGATGGAACGTTGGCAATGGTGGCCCCGGCCACCGGTAACATTTCTAAACTTGAAATCAACATAGGACAGTATACTGGCGCAACAGGGTTGGTACAAACTACTGCATTTTATGAAGATGGGAAAGGCATTTTCTGGATGGGAACCCAACATGGTTTTGCAAGGGTGAAATTTAAAGATAATGTCGGCTCCCCGGAAATAATATGGTATAAAAATATTCCAGGTAATAGCAATTCTCTCAGTTACAATTATGTGTCGTGGTTTATGGACGACCCGGAAAATACCGATTATTTGTGGGTATGCACCAAGGGCGGCGGGCTTGACCGGATGGAAAAACCAACGGGAAAATTTATTCACTTTACCACTAAGCAGGGACTGCCAAACGATGTGGTTTATGGCATTTTAGCCGATAATGCAGGCAACATCTGGGGCAGTACCAACAAAGGGATATTTTGTTTACTTGCCGGGCAGAAAGTGACGCAACCTGTAATACGCACCTTCTCCACCAGCGACGGCTTACAGGCTGATGAGTTTAATACCAACGCACTGGCCAAATTACAAAATGACAACCTGGTATTTGGTGGGGTGAATGGTATTAATATTTTTAACCCCCAGAAAATATTAGCTACTAATTTTTCACCCAATGTCTTTATTACCGGTATACAAATAGGGAACAAAACAGTAGCGCCCGGCGATGAAACCGGTGTGCTGAACGAAACAATAGAAAAGGCGCATTCCATTACACTCACTCATTTACAGGACGTACTGACGCTAGAATTTTCTTCGCTTGATTTTACGGCCCCGCAGCAAAATAAATACCGTTACCAGTTAGCCGGTATAGACAAGAATTGGGTGGAGAGCGGTATAAGACGCATAGTAACTTATCTTCATTTGCCGCCGGGCAATTATACTTTTAAAGTACAGGGCAGCAACAGCCAGGGTATTTGGAGCAATCATTTTGCAGAACTGAAAATAAAAGTATTACCACCATGGTGGCGTACCTGGTGGGCATACCTCCTGTATGCATTGTTGGTAGCATTGGCTGTAAGGTGGTATCTCCGGTTTAAAGTGAACAGGGCAAAGCTGCAATCGCAGTTGAACTATGAGCATCTGGAAGCTAAAAGAGCGAAAGAATTAGACACGGTTAAAACGCAACTATATACCAACATCACGCACGAATTTCGTACGCCCCTCACCGTTATACTAGGTTTGGCGAATCAGGTAAAAGATAAACCAGCCGAGCAGTTTGATAACCGCATGAACATGATTGTACGCAATGGCCAAAACCTGCTCAACTTAGTGAATGAATTGCTCGACCTGTCGAAATTAGAAACGGGCAAAATGCAGTTGCAGGTAGCAAATGGTGAAATGGTGGGTTTTTTGCGATATTTAGTGGAGAGCTTTCAATCGCTTGCAGAAAGCCAGCACAAGCAACTGCATTTCTTTTCTGATGCCGATGCATGGCATCTTCAGTACGATAAAGAAAAGGTGGCGCAAATTGTGTCCAATTTACTTTCCAACGCTATTAAATTTACGCCGGAGAAAGGCAATATTTACCTGTCCGTAACGGGAGAGGTTATGGCTGACGATGCTACCAAAACTATGCTGGCGATTAATGTAAAAGACACCGGTATTGGAATTCCGGAAGAACAGTTGCCCTACATCTTCGATCGTTTTTACCAGGCAGATAACAACGCTACCCGAAAAGCGGAAGGAACAGGCATTGGGTTGGCGCTCACTAAAGAACTGGTGAAGCTGATGCAGGGTGATATTACCGTGAAAAGCCCACCTACCGGTGCCATCAGGGGAACTGAGTTAACCGTATTGCTACTACTTAAAAATGGAACACCAGGAATACAAATTACCAAAACCGAACATCCGGTAACAAAAGAAATGGCTTCCCCGAAAAGGGCGGAAGATTATGTCAGCTCAGAAACTATAGAAGAAAATAACCCAGCTGCTCCCCTGGTATTGCTTGTGGAAGATAATGCGGATGTAGTGGCCTATATTACTTCCTGCCTGCCGGGGTACAGACTGGCAGTAGGAAAGGATGGAAGGGAAGGGCTGGAAATTGCCGCAGAAACAATTCCCGACCTTATTATAACTGATGTGATGATGCCCATTGTGGACGGATTTGAATTGGTAGCGCAACTGCGCGCCAGTGAATATACCAGCCACATACCTGTGGTTATGCTCACAGCAAGAGCCGATATGCAGAGCAGGATTGAAGGATTGCAAAGCGGCGTAGATGTGTACCTTGAAAAGCCTTTCAATAAAGAAGAATTGTTGGTACGCATTGAAAAGCTACTGGAGATGCGCCAGCGTCTGCAGCAATATTACCTGGCACAGGCCGGAATAGAAAATAAGAAGATGGCTGTTTTGCCGGAAACCATAGCCAAAGAAAAAAAAGAAGATGCTTTTGTAAGAAAAATAAGAGAGGCTGTAGAAGAGAACCTGGCAAATGCAAATTTCACAGTAGAAAAATTATGTAAACAGGTTTTTATGAGCCATTCCCAACTACACCGCAAACTGGAAGCCCTCACCGGCTGCTCACCTAATAAATTTATAAGAATGATCCGGCTCAACAAGGCAAAGGAATTGCTAAGCAATACAACGGACAGCATCGCGTCCATTGCCTTAGACTGCGGCTACAATGACCCCGGTTATTTTGCCAGGGTATTCAAACAAGATTATGGTGTAACGCCGCAGGAGTGGCGAATGGGAAAATGATTACGTTATGTTTACAGAAATAATGGAGGCGGGATATGTATATTCCCAACCCTGAAAGCGTTTTTGCCGAACCTGACTGCCCCATGCGGAATTTGATTGCTTCGATTGGATCCGGCAGGTCTATTGGGAATTAGAATTCCGTCCGCCCGGAACCGCTGCTAAATTTATAAATAAAAGTTCATTGTTTATTCTATTGCCTGGCGT
>MKRO01000074.1:0-7204 GCA_001896965.1 Sphingobacteriales bacterium 41-5
AGGCCAAGATTTTTAAACTTCACGGTATCTTCAATCACCGCATGTGTGCCAAGCAATACATTGATCGAACCCTCCTCAACGCCCTTCAAAATAACTTTACGTTCTTTGGCTTTAGTGGAACCGGTGAGTATTGCCACGCCCACGTCTATTTCTTTGAGTAGTTTAGAAACTGTGTCAAAATGCTGCCGGGCAAGAATTTCTGTGGGGGCCATCATTACAGCCTGGTAGCCGTTATCTACAGCCAGCAACATGCAAAGCAGCGCTACGATTGTCTTTCCGCTACCCACATCGCCCTGTAGCAAACGGTTCATTTGCCGGCCTCGGGCTGTGTCAGTGCGAATTTCTTTTAAAACACGTTTTTGGGCATTGGTTAAATCAAATGGCAAAAACTCTTTGTAGAATTTATTAAAATGTACTCCAACTTTATCGAATACAACGCCTTTGGAAAGCCGATGGCGTTGCGCACGGCGAAGGTTCATCCGCAACTGTGCGAAAAATATTTCTTCAAATTTTAAGCGGCGCACAGCAGCCTCGTATTCTGCGATGGTTTTAGGAAAATGAATTTTACAAAAGGCCTCGTAGCGTTGCATCAATCGCAACGATTCAATCATTTCTTCGGGCAGGTTTTCTGGAATGTCTTTTTCGCGGACGTGTTGCATCAATACCGAGGTTAATTTTCCAATTTGCCTGCCGCCCATCCCGCGTGCTTTCAATTTTTCTGTTGATGGATAAACGGGTTCTAAAAAATCCTTCCCTTCTGTTTTTTCCGGAGACCAGGTTTCCATTTCAGGATGCACCATTTGCGATTTCCCATTAAAAAAGCTCAGCTTACCATACACGATATAAGCGGAACCGGGGTTGAGCATTTTTTGGATGATGCTAACGCCCTGAAACCAGACAAGTTCTAATGTTCCTGTTTTGTCTGTGATGGTTGAAACGAGCCTGCGGCCCTGCTTTACACCAATCACTTCAAAAGAACCGAGCACGCCGGCGCATTGTACATATTCTTCACCAACTGTTGCAGCCGTGGCAATGGGTGTGAGTTTGGTTTTATCTACATGCCTAAAGGGGAAATGCTGAAGCAAATCGCCGAAAGTGAAAATGCCCAGTTCCTTTTGCAAAAGTTCCGCGCGCTGCGGCCCCACGCCTTTTAAATACCCGATGGGGCTTTGTAATATTTGAGATTGAAAAGCGATAAAACTGTTTTCGCAAAAATAAGAAAGGGTTCGGGCTTCTGTCAGTTCCTACACATCAAGACTAATTAATAATTTGATGTGCCGGGTGAAAAAATGAGTTAACCAATTGACGAAACATTTCTATCCCTTATTCGCCAACTGCCCACAGGCCGCATCAATATCTTTTCCACGGCTGCGGCGCAGGCGTGCATTCACGCGGTTTTTTTCAAGATGAGACATAAATGCTTCCACCTTTTCAGGTGATGGTTTGGTGAATTTTGCAAATTCAATAGGATTGTATTCAATGATATTAATCAGATCAGCGGGCACCTGCCTGTAAACTTTTATCAGTTCGTCAGCATCCGGCAGACTGTCGTTAAAATTGTTGAAGAGAATATATTCAAAAGTAATTTCGTTCTTAGTTTGCTTATAAAAATAATTCAATGCTTCAATCAGCGATTTGATATTATTTGTATCATTGATCGGCATAATCTCGTGCCGCTTTTTGTCATTTGCTGCGTGCAGCGATAATGCCAGTTTAAACTTCACCTGGTCATCACCTAATTGTTTAATTTGTTTGGCCACACCTGCGGTTGACACAGTTATGCGGCGCGGGCTCATGGCAAGCGCCTCCGGCGATGTGATGCGCTCAATAGCTTTTAAAACATTTTTATAATTGAGCAAAGGCTCGCCCATTCCCATGAAAACGATATTGGTAAGTTTGGTGCCGAAGGTTTCAAGCGATTGCTGATTGATCAGGGCCACCTCATCAAAAATTTCATCAAAATTCAGGTTACGTTTGCGTTCCAGATAGCCCGTTGCACAAAATTTACAACTGAGGCTGCAGCCGATTTGCGAACTCACGCAGGCTGTCTTCCTGTCTTCAGTAGGAATTAAAACGCCTTCAGTTTTATAACCTTCAACTGTAACAAATCGTGATTTTATTGTGCCGTCTTCTGAATGCTGAACCGTATCAACCTGTAACGCGGGAAAGTCAAAATCCTGCTTTAATTTCTCCCGAAGGTCTTTACTAAGGTTGGTCATCCTATCAAAACTTTGCACGGGCTTCACCCAAAGCCAATCATACACCTGCTTGGCGCGGAATTTTTTATCGCCGATTGATAAAAAATATGCTTCCAGATCATTTAAATTCAGATGCCTTATGTTTTGTTGCTTCATGCTGCAAAGATATGCAAGCTTAGAAAGTTGAGGAATAAAAAGGTGCAAATACACCGGCAGAAAAAATTCCCGCTTGACAAATAACCTCCTCTTAGATTTATTTGCTTACTTTTAAAGGATTGTACTCTTATGAGATTTTTGATCACGATAGTTTTCTTCGCTACTGCATTTACAAATTTGCTGGCGCAACGAAACCAGGTACAGATTGTATCAGAAAACGATTCGTATACGTCAATTAACAATGACGGGTATTACACAAATGGTTTTAAAATCGCCTATAAATGGCGTAAGAAGGCCGCCGACACAATTGTTTTGAGCAGAACCAACCAGCTTGAAATTGGGCAACATATTTACAATGCGAGGCATGGCTTATTATGGGCGTTATCAAGTATGGACAGGCCGATTACCGGTTATCTGTATGGATCTTTTCAGCAAACGAATTTTAATAAAAAGCGGGACGTTTTAAGATGGGAGATTTCTGCCGGTACCATTGGTAAACCTGCGTTTGGAGAAGAGGTTCAAAACCTGATCCATAAAATTGTAAATGTATCAAAGGTGACGCAATGGAAGTATCAATTGCGGCCGGGTTTCGGCATCAACGCTTCCGCAACATGGTCGCCACAAGTAGTTAAGAATAGTGAGTTAAAAAAGTTTGACATCAAACCCATTGCTTCGGCCACATTAGGGAATATTTTTACAAACGCAACTATTGGATCGGCTGTATTGCTTGGTAAGTTTAACGAAAATATGCGTAGCAATTTTTGGGATAACCATTATAGCGGTAGTAAAAATCAAAAAGAATTTTTTTTCTATTTTTACCCGGCTGTTCATGTTCAGGCTTATAATGCAACAGTACAGGGAAGCATGTTTAACGACCAGACGGAAATTATTGAAGGGAAGTTAAACCCGGTATTATTTCATGGTAGAGCCGGGATTGTGTACGCCCGGTCAAAATATTCGTTATCCTATGTTGGCGCATACGAAGGAAAGCAATCTCTCGCTCAAAAGAAAGGCCAATTATACGGAAGCATTCAGTTAGCGTTCAGATGGTAATAAGCTAGTTCTTACAACTCATAAGTTTTGCCAATTTCCGGCAGCAATAATTTCTTTCCGGCTTGCTCAAATAATTTTATTGATGCAACATGATCAATTTTAATATAGCCAAAAGTATCAAAGTGAACGCCCACCACATTATCGCATTGAATAAACTCAGTAGCTTTTAATGCATCACGAACATTCATGGTAAAATTGCCACCCACCGGAAGAATAGCGACATCTATTTTAGCATAATAAGGAACCAACTGCATATCAAGCATCAGGCTGGTATCCCCACTGTAATAAAAATTACCGTGTTCTGATTTTAAAATAAACCCGCCCGCCGCACCTGCATAAGTGCTATCGGCCAGGCTACTACTATGTTGGGCCTGCATATAGGTAAGTGTCCCAAATTCAAAATCGTAACTCCCAAAGTTCATTGGATGCACATTGCTCACGCCCTGCAATTGCAGCCATGCTATGATTTCAAAATTGCTAATCACCAGCGCACCCGTATTTTTAGCGATCGGCAGAATATCTAAATTGTGGTCTTCATGTCCGTGGCTTACTAAAATGTAATCTGCTCTCAGGCTGTTGATATCAATTTCTTTTGCCAGTTCATTTCCCGAAATAAAAGGGTCAAATAAAAATATTTTTTCATTCAACTCTATTTGAAAACATGATTGGCCGTAGTATGTAAATTTCATAAAAAATATTTGTTACAAATTTACTTATAAAACCCAAAAAACAAAGCTGCTCATGAGATAGAACAGCTTTGCGGGAAAAGCAACCTAAGATTTATTTATTTTGAAGTCCTGCCTGCTCCAACCGTAAAAACCCTTGAAAGATTGAAGCCAAATCGAACCTCGCCTTTGCCCCATGAGTTAGTCGTGTTTGTAATAAATGCTTTTTCATTCATACCCGTGGCGTTTGAAAAATGTAGTTGAAATACATGGCCCCCGGTTTCAATATCAAAGCCCAGTGACAAAGGATTTTTATATCTGTTTTTATCAAGCCCGGATACAACGTAATGATAATCTGCAACAAACGCCGTCCTTTTCGAAAGCTTTAAACGAGAACCAATTCCCACTGCGTAGGTATCGTTGTCGTCGGCGGTCGTAGGCACGAGATTTCGGTGTATATAGGTGGGAGAAATTTGCAGGCTAAAAGCTTCGCCAAATTTTCGGCCTACTATCAGTTGCGTATAGTACGCCATCCTGTGTTTGGATTCTTTGTAAACAGCATCTTCCGGCCATACTGTTGTAAACCTTGTGGCGCCTGTTACTGCCACTAAGGAAACCGGAAAAGAATTTTTCCCGGTTGATTGATGAATGATTCTGTATTTAACAAAGCCGTCCAATTCCTTATCCAATGTGCTCCGTCCGAGCCCGACAGTAAGATTTTTGCTGATGCCGTAATCGAATCCCATGCGCATGCTTGCCTGGTCAAGCCCAAACATCTCCCCGGCACCATCGCTAAGCAGCCCGAAGCGGTGCAATATTCTCACATCCAGAACATTTTTCCCGATAAATTCCATCGAGTGCCCGTTAATGACCCGGCTCGATTTAAAAGCATTAGTTATATACTCCTTTTCAGAATGAGCGGTGGAGTCAACCATTGACAAAAGATCGTCCTGAGATAATACGACTTTTGAACAGAACAAAAACGCGGTAATAATTATGTACTTCATGTTAGTGGTTTGGTTATTTTATTGGCGTGTAACTACAATTGACGGTTACTTTCGCATTTTTTGATATCTTATCTTTTACAACTCCAGGGATTGATATGCCATAATCACTCAACAACACATTAAACTGCGCTGTGGAGCGAACTGTTTGCCCGGCAACAGTAAATGTTCCCGGCACGCTCACCTGCTTTTTAACTCCGTGAATTTCTAAAACGCCTTTTGCCCGAACCGGATAGTTACCGTCTTTTTGGAGATTAACCGTTTGCATATTTTCAATCGTTCCTTTAAAGGTTGATTTAGGATACTTTCCGCTCTCCATATAGTTTTCATTGAAATGCTCCTGCATTAAAGCTTTTTTAAATTCAAAGCCCTTAATCAATACCGCAAATTCAATTTGCCCACTGGTTGCGTCAAAAACACTCATGGCCGATTTATTAACAGGGTCAATTGTTTCCAATGGCGTACTCGCTTCAAACGATACAACGCCTGTTTTCGTGAAATATCTCTTTTGTGCAAATCCTGAGACAGCAAGCAACAATATTGACGCTACTAAAAATAATCGATACATCATAATCAGGGTTTAATTTTTAATCCTCGATACTGCATTTATTAAGAATCACGTCGGCAAGTTTTCCCGTGCAAATGCCTTTGATGCTTACCTCCTGCCCCACCTTTAATTTTTGTACACTGCTCATTTCATCGTCATAAAAACTACAGGTTACTGAGGATAGTGGATCGCCGCTTTCCAGAATCACGGTGGCCTCACCATTGGTATCCGTTTTAATTTCTGCTATTTTCCCTTTAACCACAATTGCGTGATCAATATACTTTTTACCGGCGGCGGTCTCGTCTGCGCTAAAATCCCCAACCAATGCAGCGGCTGTCATTTCTGCCACCGGCGTTTGTACCCGTACGTCAGCCGGCTTTCTTGTATAAAGGTAAATGCCGTACAGTAGCGCGCATACGGCGAGGAGAACGATTGTAATAGCTGTTTTTTTCCAGACCGCCATAACCTTAGTTGTTTAAAGCACCGGATGTAGCCCAGCATTTGATGATGAGCTTTTGTTCCGCCGTTAGTGAGCCCACCTTGGGCATCACGCCCGATTGAACCGCTGAGTTTATTGCAGCGGCCTGTGCCGATATGGCTGCATAACTGGTGAATGCAAATCCATTTGCCCGGTCTGTAGCATTATGGCAGCCACTCCCCGTACATTTTGACTGAATAATCGGCATCACATCTGCTGAAAATTTGGCGCTTACAGAACTACAATCATTGGTTTTTGGTGGCGTATTAATACTGCTGCCTTTGTCCGATGAACAGCCTACGAATAAGAACCCAGAAATGGTGAACAAGCTGAGAAAAACACCGGCTAACTTTAAATTTTTCATAATTGCATTTTTTTTGATTTGTTGATTATTTTCTTTACGTAACACGATCCCACAAATATTTAGGGCGCTGGTGCTGCTACCAGTTCCTTTGTTGCTACCGGCCAAACCCCGGCGCTTGGAAAGGATACTCCTTTGGTTGCGCCCATTACCATTCCATCCTGCCCGAAATAATACAGTGGCCAACCTTTATATGTAAGTTGCTTTTTGCCGAAAACGTTTATTACTGAGAATAAAGTTTTGTCAAGAACAGAAGGAACTACAATTTTTTCCATTTCATAAATAGGCCAGATTGTATTTTTAGTAAAAGCGGCATCTGTGTATGTATTGGTATTTTGTTTATCCGGTCTAAAAATATAAAGAGCTACCCCTTTGGCATCAGTGAAATAGACTGATTTTCCGTCACCTTCGGTGTAAGTTGGAGTGGGAGAAGCAATTGTGTACACGTATTTTTTTGCGTTGGCGCCTACCAGTTGCGCACGTGTAAGCATAATTGTATAATCAGGTTTAGCTACAAACCAAACGCCGCCTACTCCTTCACCCCTCACTTCGCCTGCTGCTTCGCGCACATTTGAGCCGCCTGTAAGTGGTGCATAGTAATAAAGCGGCCTGCCTTTATATGTTGATTGCTTTGCCCCGGCAGTGGTTGTTATTTCGGCAAAGTCAGTAAGATCAAGGCCGGTGCCCAGGGTTGCCGTATTCAGGTTCGTAGCATAGAATGCGGGCCAGATATTTGCACACC
>MKRO01000074.1:7219-17590 GCA_001896965.1 Sphingobacteriales bacterium 41-5
TACAAAGAATTTCCATCTTTATCAACCAGATGGCTGCCCAAAGTGGTATGGGGGCTTAATTTTACAACAGGCACTATGGCCGGAGTGTCGCGTCGTTTACAGGAAGGGAAAGCGCATACCAGCAGAATGGCAATAACGGTCGTACTACTCGAAAACAGTAAATGCCCTTCGGTGCAGGAAAATTTGTGTGAGCTTGTTTTTGTTTTCATTGTGTTGCTTTTACAGGTGTATAATGTTTAAACATTGACTTTGGCAAAAAAAATTACCTTTTTTTCAGGGTTAGCTGGCTGGCACCACCGTCTCCTCCACTAACGTGGGCCAGGTTTATTTCAGTTGCCGTCTTGGAGGCAACCTCCCAATCCTCGTTTAGTTCATTAAAAAGTGATACAGAACCAAAATTCAATAAAACTTTTTGTTTCCCGCTATCGGAAATTACGCTCCAGGTTCCCGAAACATTCGACGCCCCGGTAGCCGTTACGGTTCCATTGGAGTTAAAAGCGAAATTGTAACCGGCGAAATTGGATGTTTTAACAACCCCTTTGTCATTATACAAGGATATTTGCCAGGTACCACTTTTTACAATATCGTTGATTGAGGCATTGTTATTCACCGGTGCATCTTTCGCACACGACATTCCGAATAAAAGCAGCAAGGAGAAAAACAAAACGGTTTGAGAGTAATATTTCATTTTCAGTTATTTCAGAAATTAAATATCGAGCCGGGGCTAATTCCTGAAACAAATATAATATGGCAGGCATACCGTTAGCAGTGACCAAAGTCACTACGTTAAAAAAAGTTCAATACTGTCGTAATGTTGTTTCACTTTATTTTCCTTCTCCAATTTTTTTACAACCCGGCTCACAACCTCGCGGGCTGTGCCAATTTCATTTGCATTCTCTTTGTGCGAAATCTTTACCGGGTTACGGCCGGTAACGGCTATTTTCTTTGACAGGTAATCCCAAAGGCGCTTATCAAGCTTATCGTACAGCAATTGTCTCATTGTTTCCACCATCTCATTATAGCGAAGGTCAAATTGCTGATAAAAAAGCTTTGTAAATAAAGGATACTGCGCCAGCCAGATTCCCAGTTTATCCGAAGGGATTAAAACGGAAACAGTGTCTTCAACTGTTGATGCAAACGCTTTGCTTTTTTCACCGTTTATACAGGCTGTGAATGACATTACACAACTTTCTTCGGGCTGAATGTAATATAGCAAAAGTTCTTTATCGTCACGTTGCGTGTACACTTTTACCAAGCCCTTAATAATAATCGGCACCACCTTAATATACTGCCCCTCTCTAACAAGTTCGGTTTTAGCGGGCACTTCTTTAATCGGGCAGGTTTTAATAATTTCATCGGCGAGCTCTTTTCCCAGAAATTTTAAATGCTTTTCAGCCAACGCAACAAGGTCGTTCATGCTTTGTCTTTTTTTAACTACAATAGGGCTTTTTATTAATTATCAAATCTAAGAAAAGTTATCAGATATAAGAGTATCCGATTCCGCTTTTTTCCAAAAAACCGGTAGCATTAAACTTCCATTTCAGGCAGAAACCATATACGGAGTTAAAAAAAGACGGGTGTGAAACTTTTCCAAACATTCTGCAATCCCAATCTTTTAACGATTAAAATCACAGTGTGAGGAGACTAAAATATTTGAAAACATGATTGGCCGTAGTATGTAAATTTCATAATAGGCCGTTTCATTCAAATCTACATGTTTTAAAAACTTTAACAGAAGTTGTTAAGAAATTGTTGCAATCCCCCCGATTATGCAAATTAGACAAGGTTAAACTTATGGAGGGCATGAGAATTGCCTGTTCAATGAAAATAATTTATTCATTAAAACTAAAAATTCATGAAACAAACTCTAAGCCTTATGGCAATTTTACTTGTAACGCTGTTTACAATTTCTTCCTGTAGCAAAAATGATGACCCTGTTAACAACGATTTTTTTGTAGGGACTTATACCGGAACGATTAGTTATGACGGGCCTTCAAACGATGTGGCAAGTACCCAAGGCACAGTCACGGTAACAAAAATTGCATCAGGCACAAAATATAATTTTCATTTTTCAAATAGCATCCCCGATATTACAAACGTGGAATTTGAAAAAAAAGGAGATAATATCTATTTTAATATCGGCGGCCAGGATGGCGTGAACTATATCAGAATTGATGCGAGTACTTTAAAAATGCTTTATATTAAAGATGGCGCAACATGGACTGCCAATTGCAGCAGATAACGTAAACATGCTAACTTTATTTATAGCCCGCCAAAAATTGGCGGGCTATTTTTTTTATAATATAGGGTGCCTTTTAAATTCTTTTTCCCGGTTGAAATTGTAACGGTATGTAATTAGTTTACGGCTGCGATAGGTTCCCAAAGATTCGGCAACGTTGATCATTTTAGGATTAAAATCTCCAATCCATTGCATTTCATAATTTTCATAAATCGCCTTGCCGATGATGTATTCGCCATTTTTAATTTTTAGGTTCTGAATTAATTTACAGCCTTCAATAATCATGTATGCATCCGCACCCATTCCCTGTAACTCGGGTATCACGCCAAACACTAATCCCAAAAACTTGCTGCAGGGCTTCGTTTTTTTATACCACAAAAATTTCAATTTGTCAAACAAGCCAAACTTTCCATTCAAATATTTAAACCACTGGTTAATGTCGGGCAGGTTCACCCATATTCCTGCAGGCTCGCCTTTGTAATAAATGATCCAGTTAATACGTTCGTCCATCACCGCTTTCATGCTTTCAAACATTTTCAAAACCACTTTCTCCTCAATCTGCTTTAAGCCGCCGTGGCCCGCCCAGGCTTTGTTATAAACAATTGCAAAATCTTTAGCATACTTTGCAAGATTGTTCTTTTTAATATTGTCCGATGAAAAGTCCGGGTTCTTTGACAACGCCGCATGCCGTTCATAAAATTTTTCCTGAATGCGGTCTTTCACTTTTAACGCAAAACAAATCTGGTTAAAAAATGGTTGAAATCCATAATTTTCAAAAAGGGTTTTATAATAAGGCTGGTTATAATTCATGCAATAAAGCGGTGGTTCAAACCCGTCAACCAGCAGGCCCCACCATTTGTCGCGTTCACCAAAATTTATAGGGCCGTCCATCGCTGTCATTCCCTTTTCTGTAAGCCATTTCTTAGCAGTATCAAGCAACAAATTCGCTGCATCCTGGTGATTGATACAATCAAAAAAACCAATACCGCCAACGGGGCCGTCATCGCCTTTGGTTTTATATTTTTTATTTACAAATGCTGCCACGCGGCCGATAAGTTGCCCGTCACCACTTTTCAAAATCCATCTTATTGTTTCTCCAAACCGAAAAGCTTTGTTTTTATTTTTATCAAAAACTTCGTTAATGTCTTTATCTAATGGCCTGATGTAATTGGGGTCTCCTTCATTTATAAGAACATTCACTTTAATAAATTCCTTTGCCTGTTCAGCAGTTGTTACTTCAATCAAATTCATAAAGTAAAGTTAGGAGATTTTATCAGGCGCAAAAAAAAGACGGAAGGTATGAGCGCCTTCCGTTTTGTTATAAATTTTGTTGATATTTATTTCTTCTTTTCACTAACCGCTGCGGTATTCTTTTTAGGTTTTGTTGAATCTTTTTTTGATGTTGTATCTTTTTTCAGCGGTCTTAACTGTGTGGTTTCAACAGCATTCAGGAACATTTTTTTTGCCATCACTTCATCATGGCCGTACACATCTTCCCTAAAGTTGAGAGAGTCCGCATCATTGACCCATGCGGTAAAATACGTGATCAAAATCGGTAGCGGGTGTTTTATTTTTACGAAGTTTTCTTTGCCGCTTTTCATGGCGCTGTCAATTTTTTCAGTGCTCCATTTTACAGTATCTTCTAATAAATACTGAGCAAATTTTGCAGGCTCCTTCAAACGAATACAGCCGTGACTGTAGCTTCGTTTGTCTTTATTGAATAAAGACTTTGCGGGCGAATCGTGAAAATAAATATCATAACTGTTGGGGAAAAGGAATTTCACAAGTCCCAGCGAATTCCATGGACCTGGCTTTTGGCGTACCCTGCCGTTGTGGTATTCGTAATGATTGCGGGCCATATAACCGCTGCCCTTCGGAATAATTTCTTTTTTGGCAAGACCTGTAGGCACGTTCCAGTAGGGGCTGAAAACAATTTGGTTTAGCCGCCCGGTAAATACTGTAGTGTTATTCCCTTCCTTGCCCACAACCACATCCATGTCCCAGGCGGGTTTGCCCCCTTCATATACATGTAGTTTGTATTCAGGAATGTTTACCATAATTGCCCTTCCGGTATCCTTTGTTTGTAAGGGAATCCAGCGCATCCGCTCCATATTAATCAGTATTTGCTGAATCCGTTCTTCAACCGGGATGTTGACTTCCTTCAACCAGGTTTTTCCTGCCTTCCCGTCTTCCTTGTAACCGTAAGTGCGCTTCATGGCATTTACGGCTCCCGAAACAACATCATCGTATTCGTTTGTAAAAGAGCTGTCCTCTCCATCCATAAACCCTTCTGCTTTCAAACGCTTTTTAAGTTCCACCACGGCATCGGCTTTATAGCCCTTTTTCATTTCTTCAACCTTGGTATGAACAACAGGCCAGCCGCCGGCGGCTTTTATATCCTTATACTTTTGCAGGCGGTCGCGTAATCGGGTATATTGAGGGTTGGTTGGCGCAAACTCATCGGCGTACTGGCCTTTTCGGTCAAGAACGGAGTCAACCATTCCCTCAACGGTTAATTTCTTTTTAGGAATATACCATTCCAATGCCTTCATGTCAAAGTTTTCGTCGTCGGCGTAAGCATGGTCGGCATACAGATAAAAATATTTTGTAAGCTCAAGTTCAAGATTTTGATAGGTGGAATCGTTTTTCACCCGAACCGAATCCTCCTGCATCATAGCATCGATCACTTTCGCCAGTTTTTTATCGTACACAGATGAATCCTTGCTATAATTGAGGTAATTTTTCAACATATTCCAAAAAGAAATGGTGTGCTCCGGCAGGCCTTCCGGCGAAAACCAGCCAAATTGGTAATTTCGGCTGTTATAGAAACTTTTGATTCGGTTTGTCATCGTATCGCCAAGGTTTTCCTTTGCCAAGAAGCCATTTACCAAATTACTATCAATAAACATTGAATTGAAAGCATTGCTTGTATCAATGGTCACATCCACCCTGGTTGGGGGTTTCTCCACGCGAATTACCCGTTTTGGTTTCTCTCCGTTTTCAAAAAACCGGCAGGACGCAATTAGCAGGGTCATAAAAACCAATGCAGCCAGTTGTAATCTTTTCCAACTCATAAATACTTATCTTTTTAGTCTAATTTTTTTAGGATCACCAACTTATATACTAATTACGTGCCATTTTCCCACAGATTTTCTACTATATTCAAAATGGGGTAATAATTATTAAAAAGGGATTAAAAATCTTGCGGAGATACCTTACTTTTGCAGCCGAAATAATTCACTCAAATTTATGGCAAACGTAGGCAAAGTAAAACAAGTAATTGGCGCCGTTGTTGACGTTCAATTCGATGGCACCCTTCCGGAAATTTATAACTCTTTAGAATTAACCCGCGAAAACGGCGATACGCTGGTTTTAGAGGTTCAGCAGCACCTTGGTGAAGATAGTGTACGCACTATTGCAATGGATGGTACTGAGGGCTTGCAGCGTGGTACAGAAGTAAGAGATACAGGAAAAGCTATTGCCATGCCTACCGGCGAAGCCATTAAAGGCCGCCTTTTCAACGTAACCGGCGACCCCATTGATGGCCTGCCTCCCGTTTCTAAAGAAAATGGCCGTCCCATTCACTCAATGCCGCCTACTTTCGAAAACCTGAGTACAGCAACAGAAGTGCTTTTCACTGGTATCAAGGTAATCGACCTGATCGAACCTTATGCAAAAGGCGGTAAGATCGGGCTTTTTGGTGGTGCGGGTGTGGGTAAAACAGTATTGATTCAGGAGTTGATGAATAATATCGCCAAAGCTTATTCGGGCATTTCGGTATTTGCCGGTGTGGGAGAAAGAACCCGTGAAGGTAATGACCTGATGCGTGAAATGATTGAGGCTGGAATTATGAAATATGGTGATGAATTCAAACATAGCATGGAAGAGGGCGGCTGGGATTTAAGCAAGGTGGATCATGAGGGCCTGAAAGATTCCAAAGGAACTTTTGTTTTCGGACAAATGAACGAACCCCCGGGCGCACGTGCACGCGTGGCTTTAAGCGGACTGACTGTTGCTGAATATTTTCGCGATGGTGATGGCGAAGGAAAAGGGCGCGATATCCTTTTCTTCGTGGATAATATCTTCCGTTTTACGCAGGCGGGTTCTGAGGTGTCGGCTCTTTTAGGCCGTATGCCTTCGGCCGTGGGTTACCAGCCAACACTGGCGACCGAAATGGGTATGATGCAGGAGCGCATTACTTCTACCAAAAACGGTTCCATCACATCCGTTCAGGCGGTTTACGTACCTGCGGATGACCTTACAGACCCTGCACCGGCTACAACGTTTGCCCACCTTGATGCCACAACAGTACTGAGCCGTAAAATTGCCGATTTAGGAATTTATCCTGCTGTGGATCCACTGGATTCAACTTCACGTATCTTAATGCCACAGGTTGTGGGTGATTCTCACTACGAGTGCGCCAATAAAGTGAAAAGGATTTTACAACGTTATAAAGAATTACAGGATATCATCGCTATCCTTGGGATGGATGAGTTGAGCGACGAAGATAAAATGACCGTTGCTCGCGCCCGTAAAGTTCAGCGCTTCCTTTCACAGCCATTCCACGTGGCAGAAGCCTTTACCGGTTTGAAAGGCGTGCTGGTTCCTATCGATGAAACCATCCGCGGCTTTAACATGATTATGGACGGTGAAGTAGATGAATATCCTGAGGCTGCGTTTAACCTGGTGGGGTCGATTGACGATGCCATCGAAAAAGGTAAAAAACTTTTAGAAGCAGCGAATAATTAATTTACGATTTGGGATTTTTGGTTTGAGAGGTTCTTCGTTATACTCAAATTTCAAATTTCAAATTTCAAATTTCAAATTGAAACATGCAACTCGATCTATTAACGCCGGAGGGTAAAATTTTCAGTGGTGATGTGTACGGTGCTCAAATGCCCGGAGTAACCGGTTCTTTTGAGGTGTTGGAAAAACACGCCCCGATGATTGCCGCTTTGACGGATGGAAAAATGAAAATACTGAAAGAAAAATTGCAGGGCGGTGCCGAGAGTTTTTACAATATTCAGGGAGGATTTGTGGAAGTGCTTGACAATAAAGTTACCGTGCTGGTTGAGGGAGCGAAAGAAGCATAAAATTTTATAACTTATTTGTGAGCCGGACTTTGGGGTCCGGCTTTTTGTTGCCTTAGAGCACGTAGAAAAAATCAATCTCAATTCTTAATAAAAACAGCCCTTCGACAGACTTTCAGAAAAAAAGCCCCTTTTCAGGAGCTTAATAAAAAAATATTTTTTCAAATATTACCAACTGCTGCCACCGCCGTAGCCGCCGCTGCCGCCTTTGTTGTAGCCGCCTTTGTTGTAGCCGCCACCTTTGTTGTAGCCGCCACCGCCGCCGCCAAAGCTTTTCTTTTTAAAGCCTCCGCCGCCGCTGCCACCTTCTTTAGGGCGGCTTTCGTTCACAACGATGTTTCTGCCATCAACATCAGTGCCGTTTAAAGCTTCGATTGCTGCTTTAGCTTCGTCATCATTAGCCATTTCAACAAAGCCAAAACCTTTGCTGCGATTGGTAAACTTGTCTAAAACGATTTTTGCTGTAGTTACTTCTCCGTGAGGAGAGAAGAGGTCTTGTAAATCCTGATCTTTTAAATTCCAGCTCAGGTTGCCAACGTAAATGTTCATTTTGTTTTAATTTTTTAAATTAATAAAAGTGTAAAACAGTACTTAAGACCAATGAACATTTAGTGAATATTCCGGAACCTTGTTACTGAGAAAACACCGAATAATAATCAAAGATATAGCTATTTTCTGATGCCAGACATATTATTTTTTAGTTAATACAAAAGCGCGCCTGAAAACGGCGCGCTTTTCAATAACCTGTAGGAACGAATTACTCTGCAACTACTTCAAAATCAATCTCTGTAGAGTGCCCGTTACCAAAATCAATGGTAGCTTTGTGTGTTCCTAATTCTTTTACTTCCTCATTGATTGTAATCTTTTTACGGTCAATTTCATAGCCTTTTTGTTCGCGGATGGCTCTGCTGATCTGCAGGTTAGTCACACTACCAAAAATTTTGCCCGAAGTACCGGTTTTTGCACCAAGCTTCAAAGGAGACTCGCTCAGTTTCGCCACAACATCGTTGATAGCAGCCAGCATTGCGTCTTCTCTTTTCCTGAATTGCTTTAATTTCTCCTGCAATTGTTTTTGATTGCCAGGAGTGTTTTCTACCGCCAGTTTGCGGGGCAGTAAAAAGTTACGTGCATAACCATTTTTTACGTTCACTACTTCGTTAGCAGCGCCCAAATGATCCACATCACTTATTAAAATTACTTCCATTGTTTTTTGTTTTCTCCCCAATGAATCAAAGGCTTCATTGTCTTCCTTGCGAAATTAGGGGATTGCCTTTTGTAGTTTTCCTATTTCATTAAATCTGTAACGTAAGGTAAAAGTGCCATCTGGCGGGCTTTTTTAATAGCATCGCTCACCTGGCGCTGCGCTTTCAGGCTGTTACCGGTAAGGCGGCGTGGTAAAATTTTACCTTGTTCGTTCAAAAACTTCTTCAAAAATTCTACGTCTTTATAGTCAACGTAGCGAATGCCATATTTTTTAAAGCGGCAAAACTTTTTAGGGCGTTTGTCGGCTTTAATGGCTGTGAGGTATTTAATTTCATTCTTTGCCATAATATTAAGCCTCCACTGCTTTTTCGGTTCCTGTAGAAACGCCTTTTGCCTTTTTTGCATTATACTCAACGGCGTATTTGTCGAGTTTAGTGCACATGTGACGCATTACACTTTCGTCACGTAAAAGTTGAATTTTCAACTTTTCATTGAAGTCGGATGGCGCAGCAAATTCCATCACCCAGTACAAACCAGTGGTTTTTTTCTGGATGGGGTACGCCAGTGATTTCAGTCCCCATGCATTTTCGTGAACGATTGATCCACCGGCATCAGTCACCATTTGGGCGAACTTTTTCTGCGCAGCTTTGTAATCATCGTCACTCAAAACGGGGGTAAAAATCACCATCAATTCGTAATTGTTCATTACCCTGTTGTTTTTAATTAAAAAATAAATTTAAAAAGCCTTAGTTTTTGCTAAGGGGTGGCAAAATTAAGGGATTTTGTTGGTAAGTTAGCAGGTTGATACCGCAAATCCCTGTTATCTTGTAATTTTTTTTAACCGGAACCTTTTTTTTTGGGCTCTGGCCTACAGAATTATTATAGCTACGATTGCGGCTGTTCGCTTTACCCGTGCTACGCTCCGGTGCCGCTTTCATTAGTTCATAGCAGCAGACAGGCCGCCAACTCTCCTCATTTTCCTATCGCTAAACAAAAATGCATCCAAACAGTTATTATGCTATGGCATCGATTCCTTACTCAATTCTCGACCTCGCTACTGTTGTTCAGGGCGACAGCCTGCAAAAAACATTTCATAAAAGCGTTGCATCCGCACAAAAAGCGGAAGAACTGGGCTTTACACGCTACTGGTTTTCAGAGCACCACAATATGGAAAGTGTTGCCAGTTCGGCCACGGCATTACTCATCGGGTATATTGCCGAACATACCGAAAAAATGCGTATTGGCTCCGGGGGCATCATGTTACCGAACCACGCGCCACTGATCGTTGCCGAACAATTTGGCACTTTGGGCACTTTGTATCCCGGGAGGATCGACCTTGGGCTTGGCCGTGCGCCGGGAACTGATAACCCCGCAACCATCGCTATAAGAAAGCAACATGCTTACCAGCCTTACGATTTTAAAGCGCATATTTTAGAGCTGCAACAATACCTGAACATCCAAAACAGTACTTCACGGGTGAGGGCCATCCCCGGCGAAGGAGTGGAAATACCGGTGTGGGTGCTGGGTTCAAGTACTGACAGCGCTTATCTGGCTGCAGAGTTGGGACTGCCATACGCATTTGCCTCGCATTTTGCACCGGCCCAAATGATGGCTGCATTTGAAATTTACAACCGGGCATTCAAACCGTCAAAACAATTACAGGAGCCTTACTCAATGGCCTGCCTAAGCGTTATTGCAGCAGAAACTTTGGATGAAGCACAGTTTTTGGCCACATCCATGTATCAAACCTATCTAAGTATTATTACAGATAACCGGGCTGCAATGAAACCGCCAATACCTTTGAACGAAATGGAAAGGCTGTGGGCCCCGCAGCAAAAA
>MKRO01000074.1:17621-21180 GCA_001896965.1 Sphingobacteriales bacterium 41-5
TGCAGCAAATGACCGCTTACGCCCTCATCGGCGATAAAAAATTGCTCGCGGAAAACATTGATTATTTTATTTCTCAAACCGGCATTAAAGAATTGATGACAATTACACAGGTGTATGAACTTGAAAAAAAGCACCGTTCAATGGAAATTATTGCGGATGTGATGCAATCCTTTTAAACTCCGGGTTCTTTCTTACCCTACATCAATGTTCGTCGCCCTTTGACAATTGTATTTTTGCTTTATTAAAAAAGGAGAAATACAATGTCAACAAAAACTTTAGCAAGAATAACGAAACCAGGCACACCGCATTTTGTGGGCGACGGTTTCAGGGTTCACAATTTTATACCGGGCAGCTCTACCATGCAGGAAATGGATCCGTTTATTATGCTGGACTACAACAGCAAATACACTTTCGCGCCAAGCGAAATTCCACGCGGCGTGGGTGTTCACCCGCACAAAGGCTTTGAAACAGTTACCATCGCTTACAAAGGCAAAGTAGAACACGGAGACAGCACCGGAAGTGGCGGCGTCATTCACGAAGGCGACGTGCAATGGATGACCGCAGCAGGCGGCATTTTGCACAAAGAATTTCATGAAAAAGAATGGAGCAAAAAGGGAGGCGAGTTTCAAATGGTGCAGCTTTGGGTAAACCTGCCTGCAGCGCATAAACACGACCAGCCCGGTTATCAAAACCTGCGCAACGCAGATATGGCAAGGGTTTCATTACCCGGTAACAGTGGTGAGGTGGAAGTAATTGCGGGAGAATTTAACGGCCGAAAAGGAAGCGCAAAAACCTTCTCGCCTGTTCATCTGTTTAATGCCAAACTGAAAAAAGGCGCAAAAACTGAATTTAGTTTTCCCAAAGATTATACCACGGCAATTTTAATGATTGAGGGCAGCTCAAAGGTGAATGATGCAGAAACCGTTCCCCAGGATCATTTTGCAATGTTCAGGCGGGATGGGGAAACGTTTGCGGTGGAAGCGCTGGAAGACACTGTGGTACTGATTTTAAGTGGCGAACAACTGAAAGAACCGATCGCAGCACACGGCCCGTTTGTAATGAACACAAGAGAAGAATTGGTGCAGGCTTTTGATGATTTTAACAAAGGGAAGTTTGGGTTTTTGGAGGATTAGCTTTTTACTGAGCGGGCAGGATGAGATTCCTGCTCCTTATAATTGATTCTTTTACTTAAATTCGTTTCACAACTATCAAATCAACAAAACATGAAGAATAAAATTCTATTTTTCGTTAGCCTTTTATTTGGCCTTGTGTTCATCAATTCAGGACTGAACAAATTTTTCAATTATATGCCCATGCCCGAAAAAATGCCTGAGGGCGCTGCTGAATTGTTTGGCCACGCCGCTGCAATTACATGGTTGTTACCATTGGTGGCCGTTGCTGAAATAGTGGGTGGTTTGTTAGTCATTTTTCCAAAAACAAGGGCGCTTGGCGCACTCATTATCCTTCCGGTGATGGTTGGCATTTTGCTCACACATACTTTTAGCGTTCCCGAAGGCTTAATTATGGCGTTGGTCTTAGCAATAGTTTTAGGTTGGATCATCTATGAAAACAGGAATAAATACATGCATTTATTAAACGCTCAAAAATAAATTTTATGGCAACACACGAATACTCAAATGGTGAATTAATCGTCATTTGGCAGCCGGCAAAATGCATTCATTCAGGCATCTGTGTCAAAACACTTCCACAAGTGTACCATCCGAAAGAAAGCCCCTGGGTGAAGCCCGAAAATGCTACAACCGAAGAGCTGAAGGCTCAGATAAACAACTGCCCGAGCGGCGCATTAAGTTATAGAATGAACAACGAATCAAAATGAACATAAAACACGAAACCCAAGGCAGGAAAGGGAGTTTTGGAATTTTTGAAAATGATACGAAAGCCGGAATGATGACCTACACGATGGCAGGAGATATTATGATCATCGACCATACCGAAGTTGATCCTGCTTTTGAAGGAAGAGGATTGGGCAAAGAACTTGTAATCGCAGGCATTAAACATGCCCGCCAAAATAACCTGAAAATAAAACCACTTTGCCCTTTTGCTCTTAAAACGATGCAAAGAATGGGCGATGAAGTCAGCGATGTGTTATTCTGAGTAAAGCCGGGATATCTAAACAAAACAGCAACGACTGTTCCAATCAAACAAGTCTTCTCAAAAAACTAATGCTAAAAAAATAAGGAGGAATCAATCTAACCAATCCTCTACTTGTTGCATGCTTCTTTTTTACAAAAGCCTTCGCTCTCAAACGGCAGGCGAAGGACATTTTTTCTTACCTTCACACCTCTTCAAAAAAATCTTAATGAAGGTTATTATTCCGGTGGCAGGCGCAGGCGTTGATTTACGGCCGCATAGCTATACCCAACCCAAAGCGTTAATACCTCTTGCGGGCAAGACGGTTTTAGGCATCATTGTTGACCAGCTAAAAGAGGTTGGGTTAAACGAATTTGTATTTGTGATTGGTTATCTTGGCGAAAAAATATACAATTACATTTCCGAAAAACATCCTGATATAAAAGCACATTTTATAACTCAGGAAAACAGAAAAGGAGTTGGGCATGCGGTTAGTTTAACCCGGAAGATTGTTGGCGATGACGAAATGCTGATTGCACTGGGCGATACGATTTGTGAATACGACATTCAATCTGTTTTGAACAACCAATTCTCAATGATTGGCGTGAGAAAAACCGATAACCCTCGTGACTTTGGGGTGGTTGAAATTGACGGCGATGTTATTGAATCGGTAATTGAAAAGCCGCAGATTCCAAAATCCAATCTGGCAATGGTGGGGGTTTATAAAATAAAAGAAAGCTCATTACTTTTTGACTGCCTTGAAGAGAATATTGCAAAAGGAGTTGTAACAAAAAAACAGATTACAATCACTGACGCTATTGCCTGCATGATTGAAAAGGGAGTGAAGTTTGAACCTTTTAAAGTTGATAATTGGTTTGACGCTGGCAATAAAGAAAGCCTACTTTCGTCTAACGCAATTTTGATAAAAAAATACGGCGTGCAAACCCACACTGAAGAATACGAAGAGTCTGTGATTATTGATCCGGTCAGCATTGGCGCCGGCTGCACTATTAAAAACAGTATTCTGGGCCCAAATGTAACGCTGGGCGAAAACACGATTATTGAACGCTCAATCGTGAGCAATTCTATCATCGGCGCATTTACAAATCTTTCTGATATTGTGTTGGTAGATTCACTCATTGGCGGGGATACGCTGTTAAAAGGAAAGAAAAGAATTTTGAATGTTGGCGAGAATACCACGATTGACCTGGGATAAAAGTAAATGATCGGTTACAAAATTTTGAACCTATTTGGCTTAGCTGTTGCATGAAAAATTTTATATACCGAACTGAAGAATACATAGCCGCTTTCTCGTCTGTTCTTACGGGGGGGGGGGTGGCGTTTTGGGCGCTTCATTAAGAAACAGTTTTATGCAAATTCCAATAAGTCGTGTGTTAGGTAAATTACCAAGCAGAGGCAAAAAAAATCAGAATATAATGTAGCATGAGCGTATCGTTTTCCAATCGAA
>MKRO01000074.1:21258-27417 GCA_001896965.1 Sphingobacteriales bacterium 41-5
GCTGGCGATTGGCAAGCGCCGTAAGTAATGCAGGCGGGCTGGGCGTTATCGGCTCAGGCAGCATGTACCCTGATGTTTTGAAAGAACATATTCAAAAATGTAAAGCCGCTACAGATAAGCCTTTCGGCGTCAACCTCCCAATTTTTTGCCTATCGGTAAAAGAACATGTTGAAACCATCATTAAAGAAAAAGTTCCGGTTGTTTTTACCAGCGCGGGGAACCCTTCTATCTACACCAAACAATTTAAAGACGCAGGTTTGAAAGTTGTTCATGTGGTGAGCAGCAGTAAATTCGCCATAAAAGCACAGGAGGCAGGTTGCGATGCGGTTGTTGCAGAAGGTTTTGAAGCGGGTGGCCATAATGGCCGGGAAGAAACCACAACGATGGTTTTGGTTCCGATGGTTTGTGATGCGGTTTTTATTCCCGTAATCGCGGCGGGCGGCATTGCCACCGGCAGGCAAATGGCCGCAGCTTTTATGCTTGGCGCTGAAGGTGTTCAAATAGGCAGCCGGTTTGTAGCCTGCAGGGAAGCTTCTTCGCACGATAATTTCAAACAGGCGGTGATCAATTCGAAAGAAGGCGATACACAACTTGCTATGAAGCAACTGGTACCGGTACGCCTCATAAAAAATAAATTTTATAACGACGTTCACGACGCCGAAAACCGCTGTGCCTCTAATGATGAATTGCAACAACTGCTTGGGCGGGGCCGTGCAAAACTTGGCATGTTTGAAGGAAACCTGGATGAGGGTGAATTAGAGATTGGCCAGGTAGCTGCTATGTTAAACGACGTTCCCTCTGCTAATGAAATTATAAAAAATATTTTGAGGGAATTTGAACAAGTCACGAAAAATTTCCGGTAAACAATCTGCAATTCAGCAATAAAAACCCCCTCTACATGCCTTTGACAGAATCTACAATCTTTCCAAAGTAGAATAACTTCCGCTACAGGTTGTGATTATTGCACACTATCTTTCGCCCGTTCCCGCTCCATTTTTTTGAAGGAGCCGCGTAAGAGGAAATTATGGCGAAGCGCGTCTAAAGTTTCATTTAATTTTTGTGTACCCGTTTCAAGGTTGCTGATTACTTTCTTCAAATCATCAGCCGTTTCAGAATCGTTCAGCATCATTCCTGCGGGCTTGTCAGTATCATTGAGTTTATCGGCGGTAGTATTTAATTTATTTACGATCACCTGCGCGTTGCTGGCCATTACATCTAGTTGTTTGGAGGTGGAACGAAGCCTGTTAAAAATCACTGTATCATTTACTACGTTGTAAGTCATGGTACCCGGCCGTTCAAGTTTTGAGGTAAAGGCTACGATGTCCTTGGTTAATGTTTGCGCATTATCTGCAGATACCTGTAATTTATTTAAGAGCGCCTGAAGGTTGTTCGCAAGTGCCGGATCATTGATCAGTTTTCCCACAGAACCCTCGCCATTCAATACTTTGCGCGAAATCTGTTTCAGGTCGCCTGTAATTTCCAAAAGATTATCTCCATTTAATTGCAGCATCGCAAACATGTCTTTCATTGAAGATCCCTGCTCGGTTTGCAAAACATTTCCATCCTGAATATAGCCTGCCTGTAAATTACCACCATTTATTTCGAGTACTTTGGAACCGATCATACCATCACTGCCAATTGTTATCACCGCATTTTTCGGAATTAATTTCTGGGCATCATTTTCAATTTGCATTTCTACCAAAACTTTATTGCCCGGTTGCAGCGAAATACTTTTTACAATTCCAACCTTAACACCCGCAAATAAAACGTTGCTCCCTTTTTTAACGCCCGACACATCCGAAAAAACCGATTTTATATTAATGGTTTTTCCAAACGTTCTTTGTTGGCCGCCCATCACAAAAAGGCCCAGCGCAAAAATTATCAGGGCAACAATAATAAAAATGCCCAGCACAACTGACCTTGTATTTTGATTCGTTCTCATTTATTGCACAAAGTTATAATCATAAAAAGATTTTATCTGTTCGTTTTGCGATTTAAACACTTCGTCAAAACTTCCCTGCGCCGCAATTTTGCCGTCAATCAGCATCATTAACCGGTCACCGGTGGCTTTTGCGCAGGTAAGGTCGTGAGTGATGATGATAGAACTTGTTTTATAATTTTTCTGCACTTCATTGATCAACTCAATAATTTCCACGCTCGTAATCGGGTCAAGGCCGGCAGTCGGTTCGTCATATAACATAATCTTCGGCCGCATGATCAGTGTTCTTGCGATGCCCACTCTTTTCTTTTGACCGCCTGAAAGCTCCACCGGCATTTGATTGATCGAAGGTAGCATACCAACTGAATCAAGTGTTTCTTCAATGAGCTGCAACCTGCTTTTGAATGATAGGTTTTTATCGTGATGCCGGAGGGGAAATTCTAAATTTTCGCGCACCGTCATGCTGTCGTACAATGCACTGTTCTGAAAAGAAAAACCAATCTTCAACCTTAGTTCGTCCATTTCTTTTTTTGAAAGCTTGCTGATATCTTCACCCAAAACCATAACAGTTCCCGAGTCGGGCGTGAGCAAACCCGAAATAATTTTTATTAAAACAGATTTACCGGTTCCTGACCTGCCCAGCACCACAAGGTTTTCGCCGTTATACAGGTCGAGGTCAATACCCCGAAGTACAGGCATCGAAAAAGATTTCCTAAGCCCTCTGATGGAGATCACGATATCCTCATTATGTATATTACCTGTTTTTTTCACTAATAAAAATCTTACATAAAACTTCTTAAAATGCTAATACCACTCACGATCAATACTTCCTCAATAAACAATAAAAAATTTGAAATCACCACGGCTTTATTCGCAGCCCGGCCAACACCTTCTGTACCTTGTTTTGTAAAGTAGCCCTGGTAACAACCCACCATGCCTAAAGTGAAACCATAAACCAGCGCCCTGAAAATGGCCGAAGCGTAATCAATAAAATCTATCTTTTCAAAAAATCCCGAAATGAACATTGGAAAAGACGTTTGGTCTGCCTGGTGCACCTGAAAATAACTACCCAAACCGCAGAGCAAACCAAAATAAATGGTGAGTGCCGGAACCATAAATGTTGTGGCCAGCACACGGCTCACCACTAAAAATTTATACGGATTTACTGCCGATACTTCCATCGCATCAATTTGGTCGGTAACTCGCATTGCGCCTAACTCTGCGCCAAAACTCGAACCTACTTTGCCGGAACAAATCAGGGAGGTTACAAGCGGTGCAAGTGCGCGAATAACCGCAACCGCAACCGTGGCAGGAATCCACCCTTCGGCGCCAAACTCCACCATCACCGGCCGGAATTGTAAAGTGAAAACCACACCGGTAATTAACCCAGTAATTGAAATGAGCGGCAGCGATTTTACTCCTACTATATAACATTGCCTGATGGTTTCGCGAAACTCAACAGGTGC
Source organism: Sphingobacteriales bacterium 41-5 (assembly GCA_001896965.1). Classification (GTDB taxonomy): domain Bacteria; phylum Bacteroidota; class Bacteroidia; order Chitinophagales; family Chitinophagaceae; genus Niabella. Next base: position 24,664 of record MKRO01000074.1, read on the forward strand.
AGAAAATAACTCTTTAAAGAACCTTAGAACAAATAGGGATACGTGATGGATTGAAGCAAAAAAGCCGTCAATACCTTTTGAAATAAGGTATTTACGCTGCGGTCTATTTTGTTCACCGGTTTCCAAACCTGATTTTAGAAATGATTTATAACCCGCTAAGATACGACAAGCGCCGGAAGAACTGTTTCCAGAAAAGGGCTTCTGCTACGTTAAAAGTTTCCGAATCAATACTATTTGCCCCAAATGGTAATAAATATGCTGAATCATGGTGCTGATATTTAGGTAATTGCTGCCATAATTCAGGTTAGCAAATGGTTTTTCCAAATCAGCTTCTGGTAGTTGTTCCACCAATTTTGCAAACCGTTCGGCATCATTCCAAAGCTTTTGTTTCAATGCCTCCCATTCTTCTGCTGATTGAACCGGTGGTGCATCAAATGCATATTTATCGCTGATGTCCAGCGGGCCGCCTTCAAAAACCCTGCAAATACCATCAACATAATAATTCAGGTGAAACGCCAAAGCTGCAATAGAATTATGATCTCCAACTTTTGCGTTCGCCTTTTCAACGGTTGTATTTTCCAGTTGTTCTTTCAGATTTGTATTCGCCAGCCATTTGCCGCTTAGGTGTGCTTCGCGGAATTGATGAGCGAGTTGTTGGGAGAGATTCATAAAAGTCCGAATATCTTTATTATTTAAACTGAGCTATTATTTTATCAATCTGGGATCCGAGAATCGGGATGTCTTTAATTGCAGTGTCCCAAATTGTTTTCATCCTGATTCCAAAATACTCATGCGTCATAAAGTTTCTCATTCCGCGAATTTTAAACCATTCAATTTCCGGGTAGGCTGATTTAGTTTCATCAGAAATATGATTTGCAGCCTCGCCCAAAATTTCAAAATTTCTGATCATCGCATCCTGTTCTATCCACTTTTTTTCAAATACATCAAACACTACAACGCTGTTTACTATAGCTGTAATCTTTTGTATGCATTCCCTCATGTGTTCAAGGCGAAAAAGATCCCTTTCGTTATTGTTCATACAGCACTTTTGAATCGGACAAAATACTTTTCTTTAACCGCGGATGTATGGAGGAAAACTCCACAAGATCCACATCTCTTTTTAATTTTTGCTGAAGTGTGCCTTGCAGTCCGGCTAAGTCAAACAATGTATATTTTGAATCAAATTCGTATAAAATGTCAATATCACTTTCGGTGTAATTCTCTCCCCGTGCATAGGAGCCGAATACGCTTATTCTTTTGGGATTGAACGGTTGACATTCACTAACGATAATATCTATTTGCTGCTGAGTAAGCATAATACAAATTTAAGGTATTTGTAAAACGCAACAACCTTTTGCAAAGTCCCCAGGTTCCAAATATTTAATGCCCTTGTATCGTAACACGATAGTCGTTGATTAAATAATTGAAGGCATGTAAACCCCACAAATAAATTCAAAATATTATTGTAATTTTTTATTTGCCGCGTAACTTTAAAAAAAATCTATTATGAAAACACTATTAACGGTACTATTCATCGTTTTAGGCACGATGCTTTCTGCACAAAAGAGCGGCAACCACAACGCGGATCATTACCAGTCCAAAGCATTCAAGCAAAAAAAAACATCGCGAACATTAACCGGAATCTCGATAGGGCTTGGGGTAACATCCGGGATCCTGTACTTTGCGGGAACCCAATATGAAAAGAACCACCCTAACGAATGGTTTGCGGGCCTGGGGTATTATGCCTCAAGCCTGATAGCGTTAGCGGGCGGAGTAGGAACTGCAATACCGGCAATCATTCTTTCCGCTAAAGCAAAACAAAACCGCAAAAAGGCGGCATCCCTGCAACCGGAGTTAACTATGCAAACAGTGTTACTTCCTGCAAAAATTGTTTTGCAGCCGGGTGTTGCTGTAAAGATTAACTTTTAGCGCCCTTGCCGTAATCGCTCCTTTTTATGACCCCATTAAGCGGCTCCCGCAATAATGATTTTAAGCGTACCCCGTTTTCCTTATTTTTGCGCACTTATGGCAACCAACGATACAAACAGATTTCAGGCGATTATTTCGCATTGTAAAGAATACGGGTTTATTTTTCCGAGTAGTGAAATTTACGACGGCCTTCAGGCGGTTTACGATTACGGCCAGTGGGGCAGTGAACTGAAAAAAAATATCAAAGACAATTGGTGGAAAAGCATGACGCAAATGCACGACAATATTGTGGGCGTTGACGCTTCCATCTTTATGCACCCCACTACCTGGAAAGCCAGCGGGCACGTTGATAATTTCAGCGACCCGATGATTGATAACAAAGACAGCAAGAAACGTTACCGTGTGGATCATTTAATTGAAACATTCGCCGATGATTTGAAAGCCAAAGGCGAAACACAAAAAGCCGAAAACCTGCTGGATGAAATGAATGCGCTGCTGGCAAAAGATGATTATGCCGGATTGAAAAATCTTATCGAAGAAAATAAAATAGCCTGCAGCATCAGCAAAACCTGTAACTGGACGGAGATCCGACAGTTCAATCTCATGTTCAGCACACAATTAGGTTCTGTTGCCGAAGATGCCAGCGAAATTTACCTGCGTCCCGAAACTGCACAGGGAATTTTTGTAAACTTTTTGAACGTGCAAAAAACCGGCCGCATGAAAATTCCGTTTGGTATTGCGCAAATCGGTAAAGCATTTCGTAACGAAATCGTGGCAAGGCAGTTTCTTTTTCGTATGAGGGAATTTGAGCAAATGGAAATGCAA
>MKRO01000075.1:0-502 GCA_001896965.1 Sphingobacteriales bacterium 41-5
ATGAGTTGTGAGTACACAAGCCCTTTAGCAATGCTGTTATCAATCATGTATGCGTTCGCGTCTAAAGTTTCCTGTTGCTGGTAACGGCTCACACCGCTATTGTTACCCAAAGCACCGTAGGATATTCTGAATTTTCCATCGTTTAAGATTCCGTCCAGAAAACTAAGAAACTTCTCCTGGGTAAAGCGCCATCCCAAAGCCGCCGATGGGAAAAACCCATACTGGCTTCCTTTTAAAAATTTGGAAGAGCCGTCCACCCTAAAATTGGCTTCAAAAAGGTATTTGTTGAAGCCGGTGTAGTTTAAACGGCCAATATAGGAACGTAAGCCTTCGGCACTTGAACTACCTCCGTTTGATTGTACCGTTGTAAGAGCTGCATCAATTTCAGATAAAGAAGGATGTAAACGATCATTCCGGCTTGCATCCAAATCTCTGTCAAACCAATACTCTTCGCTATAAACTAAGAGCGCGCCCACGTCATGGTTACCGCCAAAATTGTGTT
>MKRO01000075.1:528-9515 GCA_001896965.1 Sphingobacteriales bacterium 41-5
TAAACGGGTATTGAACATCGTTTTAAACCCATTATCTATAGCATTTGAAATACCTGCATTGCTCGCTATATATTCCCGTCCGTTAAATTGATTGATTTGAAAATTGTATGCTTTTGCAGGTGTAGGGGCGTAGGATTGAAACTGATTGTAATAGTTTAAATAATACTCAACTGCCCCCGTTAACCCTTTTACCGGCTCCCATTGCAGGTAAATGTTTCCATTTCCTTCCTGCCTTTTCCTTTTGCGAATCATTAAAGTGTAAGCGGCGTAAGGGTTAAAAGCCTGCGGCGATTCATTATACGCCATTGCGCCGCCATATAACCCCGATACCGGATCGTAGGGAGTAACACCGGCAATAGCATACCGCATATCCAACCCCGCAGTATTGTTATCTGTAGACTCCGTAAAACCATCTTCGAGTGTATAAGAAAATTCAGAAGAGTTCCCAAATAGTTTTACACCGGTTTTAAGGTTTTTAAGAAGTTTATAATCAAAATTTATTCTTGCATTATATTGCTTGTAGTCGTTGTTAATCTGAAGCCCTTTTTCGTCTTTATACCCTAGTGATACAAAAAAATTAGATTTATCATCACCTCCATTTGCAGAAACATTATAGTTCTGCAACCAGCCATTTCTCAGGATCAGATCCCACCAGTCGGTATTAGGAAAACGTAAAGGATCTATCATTCCTTTAGCCATCCACTCATCAATAGTTCCGTCCTTGAAATTTAGGTTATCGGGTGTTTTGCTTGTTAATTCAGCAATTTGTTGTGTAAATAATGCCCGTGGGTAATCCGACATAGAACGGAAGGGCTTAGTAGCTGTAGTTAAGGCCGTGTTACTGGTAAACGTGATCGCTGTCTTTTCTGCCGCACCCTTACCTGACTTGGTTGTCACCAAAACCCCGCCATTAGCGCCCCGCGAACCATACACCGAAGCAGCTGTTGCATCCTTCAAAACAGATACGCTTTCAATATCGTTAATATTTAACCGATTGATGTCTACATCCGGCATTCCATCCACCACAATAAGAGGGCCGCTGCTGTTTACCGACCCCAGGCCCCTAATTAATAAAGTGGCACCATTGCGCCCGGCCATACCACTGTTTTGAGTGGCGGCAAGCCCGGGAACCATTCCCGATAACGCCGAAGACAAGTTGGGAAGTGCTCTGGTAGTAACCTTTTCATCGATTTTTACGGCTGAAACGGCGCCCACCATATTTACTTTTCGCTGGGTACCGTAGCCAACTACCACCACATCGCTCAATTCTGTTACACTCTGATTTAAAGCAATGATGTACGATGTTTCGCCCGTAACCACAACTTCAGCGGGTTGGTAGTTGATGTAGGAAACAATGATTTTTTCTCCCGGAGCTGCCTGCAAAGTAAAAATCCCGTTTTCGTTGGTTTGTGTACTACGGGTTGTATTTTCCACCGTGGCTGTAGCTCCATGTACAGGCAAACCTTTTTCATCAATAACGGTTCCTGTTATGGGATTGTTTTGGGCATAAGCGCCAAAGGTGCAGAAAAGAAATGATAATAAAATTATCATGGACTGAATCGATCTCCAATTTCTCATATTGGCTTGTTTTTAACCTTAAATAATCAGCGCCGAAGATGCATCTTTACCGGCTAATAAATAAGGCCGAACTACTATATCGTTTTCGCGAGCAGGGCAATAATCCCACTAACTCAGTACTTTTGCCGCATGGAAAACGTTTTCGTAAATCGTTCACAGGGCGAGGAAAAACGTAGGCAAAAGATGCAGTTTTTTAAAAAATAGCGTGATTATTCTACCCAAACCGTTTAAAAATATTCTGTAAATTTTGTTATATTCGTACATATTTTGTTGCGCTCGCTATTAGCATTGTTTTAGGTACAAAAACACAATATGGATTCGGTAAATCTTAAAAAACTTTCGTCTATTCTGGGGCTGTCCGTCAGCACCGTATCTAAAGCCCTGCGCGATAGCTACGAAATAAGTGAGGAAACCAAAGAAAGGGTAAAAAAAATTGCTAAAGCCTATAATTATCAGCCAAATATTTACGCGAGTAGTTTACGAAAGGCTAAAAGCAAAACGATCGCCGTTATCGTTCCGCGTATTGCCAATAATTTTTTTATATCGGCAATTGATGGCATACAGGAGGTGGCGCAGGAAAAGAAATACCATGTTTTAATTTATTTAAGCCACGAGTCATACGAATATGAAAAAGAGCTGGTACAAAGTTTTGCCAGCGGCCGTGTTGATGGAATGCTTATTTCGCTTACCCGCGAAACAAACGATATGGAACATCTGAGGCAACTGGTTAATAACGGTATTCCGGTGGTTTTTTTTGACAGGGTGAGCACGGAGTTGGATTGTTCAACAGTAAGCACGAATGATTATGAAAGCGCTTTTGAGGCTACGGAACACCTGATTAAAGCAGGTTGTAAGAAGATTGCACATTGCCGCATTTCCAACAAACTTTCTATTGGGCAGCATCGTTTAAACGGTTACCGCGATGCTTTGGAAAAACACAACCTCGATTTTCATTCCAAATACGTAGTCAAATGCAGCGATAATGATGTTGAGGATTATAAAACGATAAAAACCCTGTTGAAAGATAAAGACCGCCCTGACGGGCTTTTTACCGCCGTGGAATCCTACACGCTCATTGCTTACGAAGTTTGCCGGGAGTTGGGCATCAAAATTCCTCAGGACTTAAAACTAATCACTTTTAGTAATCTGCGCACAGCAGGCCTGTTAGATCCTTCTTTAACAACCATTACCCAACCTGCTTTTGAAATTGGTGAAAAGGCAGCCGCTGAGCTTATCAGCGCGATAGAGAAGCCCCGTTATTTCAAGCCGGAAAACATTATTTTAAAATCTGTGTTAAGCCCCAGGGATTCTACTAACTAAGGAACAATCATCTCAGCATTTTTCCAAAGCCTGTTCAATATCCCAGATAATATCGTCAGCATCTTCAAGTCCCACAGAAATCCGTATCAGCCCCGGCGTAATGCCAACGGATTCTCGTTCCGCTTCGGTAAGTTTGCCGTGGGTAGTGCTTGCGGGGTGTGAGGCAATACTTCGGCTATCGCCAAGATTGGGTGTGAGCGATATTATTTGCAACGCATCCATGAATTTTCTACCGGCTTCGATGCCGCCCTTCAATTCAAAACAAACAATACCGCCTCCGGCCTTCATTTGCTTTTTTGCAATTTCATATTGAGGGTGGGAGGGAAGAAAAGGATATTTTACACCGGATAGTTTTGAATTATTTTCTAACGCCTGCGCCATCTTTAAAGCATTTTCACAATGGCGGTGAATACGCACGTCCAAAGTTTCAAGGCTTTTGGTAAGCACCCAGGCGTTAAACGGGGAAAGTGCCGGGCCTGAGTTTCGGCAGAATAAGTAAATTTCGTGGATCAGGTCTTTTCCGCCTGTAACAATCCCACCGAGCACGCGTCCCTGGCCGTCCAGCCATTTGGTGGCAGAATGAACAACGAGGTCTGCGCCAAAATCCGCCGGTGTTTGCAAAACGGGCGTAGCAAAACAATTATCTACGTTATAGATGATATGATGCTTTTTGCAAAAAGCGCCCGCTGCTTCAAGGTCAATGATCTCAAGTTGCGGATTGGTCGGCGTTTCCAGATATAACATTTTTGTGTTTGGCTTCACGGCTGCATCCCAACCCGAAATATCGGTGGTATCAACCATCGTATGTTCAATGCCGAACCTTTTCAAAAATTTTGTAACTACGGTATTGGTGCCGCCAAACATTGACCGGCAACAAATAATATGATCGCCCGCGCTCATCAATGCCATAAACGAACTGAACACCGCAGCCATGCCACTTGCTACTGCAAATCCTGATTCACACTTTTCAAGCAAAGCCATTTTGCCGGCAAACTCATCAACGGTGGGGTTGCTGTAACGGCTGTAAATATTATCATCGGTTTCGTCAGCAAATGCAGCACGCATGCTTTCAGCCGTTTCAAAAGTAAAACTGCTGGTAAGAAAAAGAGGAGTGGAGTGCTCCATTTGACCGGTACGTTTCGTTTGCGCTCTTATTGCGATTGTAGAGGGATGTAGTTTTCTTTCGCTCATGTGTGAACCTGAATTGTTTGATTTAGATTATTGGAATTTTTTTTTGCCTGGTTATTCATGATAAATTCAACCATCATGATTCAGGCTTTTTAACGATTACGTTGGTTTTTATATTGGCCCCGGCTTTCACAAGCGTAATCGCCACCGAGCAGTATTTGTTCATGGATATATCAACGGCGCGTTTTGCTTTATCTTCATCTACATTGCCCGCGATTTCAAACGTCAGTTCAATATCCTTCCACAATGACGGTTCAACGCCGGCTTCGCGCTCGCCATTTACCGTGACGCTGAAATCCGTTATTTCCTGTCTTTGCTTTTTTAAAATGCTGATCACATCAATGCTTGAACAACCGGCCAAAGCATTCAACAAAACCTGCATTGGCCTTGCTCCGTGTTCCTGTCCGCCCATATCAGGGTTAGTATCCATTTTAATAATTGTACCGTTTTCGTTTACGGTATCAAAACCATAATCGCCATTTACCCTTCTTAGTTTTACTGTTGCCATGCTTTAATAATTAATTTTTCAAAAATATTTTAATTCACTCATCTTTCCTAATCAGTCAGAACCATATTGTCAATCAGCCTTACTTCCTCCAAAAACGCTGCGATCAATGCCACGAGTGGTGTTCCGCCATCCCAGTTTTCAACCGATTGTAAAGTTTTGGCATCTGCTATTGAAACGTAGTCCGGTTTAAAACCTGCTTCTACAAGTTTTTCATAAGCACTCTTTAGGATATTTGATAAATCGCCCTGGGCGAGATGCTCTTTTAAATAGATTAACGTTTGATAAATTGTCGCCGCGTTCGCTCTTTGCCCATCACTTAACCGCATATTTCTGCTGCTCATGGCAAGGCCGTTTTCCTCGCGCGTGGTTGGCACAATATTCATTTCGATATTCTCAAAACCGGGTGTAATATCAATCAGCCTGCTAATAACCATGCATTGCTGGTAATCTTTTTGCCCGCAGAAAACTGCGTCGGGTTTTACAATTTCAAACAGCCTGTCAACCACCTGGCAACCCCCCTGAAAATGACCCGGCCTCGAACTTCCTTCATAAACAGTTTCCAACGTGCCAAGAGCGTATTTCTTAACGGATGGCTCGGGATAGATGTCGCTAACATCGGGTAAAAATAACAAATCGCAGCCCGCATTAATTAGCGCAATTACATCATTTTCAATTGTTCTGGGATATTTGTCTAAATCTTTTTTATCGTTAAACTGTGTAGGATTTACAAAGACGCTGCCAACCGTAATATCGCATTCTGATTTGCTTTTTTTAATCAAACTGGTATGCCCCTCGTGCAGGGCGCCCATCGTGGGAACGAACCCGATCTTTTCATTTTTTGAGGTTCTTTTTTGTAAAAACGATTGAATATCAGCCACCCTTTTAAATATCCACATTGGCGCAAATTATAATAATAGCAGCAATTTTATAACTAATTGGCTATAAAATTGTAATTTTGCAACCTTTATAAAAGCAGGTACCGCATGTCAACAAAGAAAAGAATCTTATTTATTGCTAACGAAATGTCTCCTTATCTTGAGTTGACAGAGTTTTCTGAAATAGTGAATCAACTGGCCATTAAGGCGAACGATAACGGGTTTGAGGTGAGATGTATTATGCCGCGTTTCGGCACAATTAATGAAAGGCGCCATCGGCTGCACGAGGTAGTGAGGCTGTCGGGTATCAACGTAACGGTGGATAACGACGATATGCCCCTGCAAATAAAAGTAGCTTCCTTGCCAAGCGCCAGGTTACAGGTTTATTTTCTTGAGAATGAAGAACTTTTTAAAAGAAAGTTTTTGTTTCATGACGAAGAAGACAAATGGTTTGCCGATAATGACCTTAGAACTGTTTTTTTCGCAAAAGGAGCTTTGGAAACCGTGAAAAAATTCGGCTGGTCGCCCGATGTGATTCATTGCAGCGGCTGGATGACAGGCCTCATCCCCTTCTATCTGAAAACAGTTTATAAAAAAGAACCGGTTTTTGCGCACAGCAAAGTGGTTTATACAATCGGCGAAACTACTTTTAAGGAAAAATTGGGTAAAGGTTTTGTTCCGAAAGCTTTGATCCATCCTTCGCTGAAAGAAAAAGACCTTGAAGTTTTTAAAGAGGGAACTAATGTAGCTTTAATGCGCGGTGGCGCTACTTTTTCTGACGCCATAACTTTTGGCGCCCCCAATGTTGACAAAAAGCTTCAAACCGAATTTGCTAAAGTGAGGGGTAAAAAAACACTTCAATATAAAGAAGGTTCCGATTTAACAGAGTATTTACAACTCTATCACGATCTTGCGGATTAATTTTGCGTAATTGACCGTTAAGTTATTCAAACATTTTTGATGAGAAGAAATATATTCGTATCGCTTGGTGTTGTTGCTATTGCGTTTGTTTTAATATTAGCATCCTGTAGAAAAATCAATCTGGCAACCGATGTTGGCCAGGGCCTGATTCCTGAAGTAGATAATATTCACACCTTTGATACCACCATCGAAGTACAAACTTTCAATAATATTTTTACCGCGGCAAGTGATAGTTTTAATTCCCTTGGCACCGATGAGCAATTTCTGGGCTTAATTAACAACGATCCGATTTTCGGGAAAACCGATGCGAGGATGTATTTTCAAACCTTGCCTGTTGCGAAGCTTCAAAATGTTCCGGCAAAAAGATATTTGGATTCAGTGGTATTGTATATCGATCATATTGAAACTTATGGAGACTCCACAATTCCGCAAACCATTCAGGTTTCCGAAATTTCTCCTTCATTCCCCTTTAAGTTTACAACAAACAGAGATTCGGCGTATTCTATTCGCTTTAATGGGTTTACTACAACTAACATTTTGGGAAGTACAACAATAGCGCCCGTTTCATTGAAAGATTCGGTATTGATTTGGCCTGATACTGTTAAAACTTCCAGGTTGTTGAGAATTAAATTAGATCCAGCGTTTGGCCAGCGTTTGCTTGCGCTTGATTCTTTAACGATAGGCAACGACACGTTATTTAAGCAGCAATTTAATGGTTTTGCAATAAAAAGTATCAACGGTGGAAATGCGGCGATGGGTTTTGATCTGCTGAGTGCAAGAACCCGATTGGCATTGTTTTATAAGTATGACAACCCCACCGTGGCAAACGACCTGGATACAACGGTAGCGAATTTCGTTCTAAGCGGAACTTCTGCAGCAGTATCAAATTACATCGGCCGCGATTATTCCGGCACACAGATAGCTACTAACTCAGGGGATAACCTGGCAGACCAGGTAACATATATACAAAATGCTCCCGGAACATACGCGTTGCTGAAGATCCCCGCCTTAGCTAATATGAGCAATCGTATTATTCATTTAGCACAATTGCAGGCGCAATCAGTTTATGATGCAACGGATACATTATTTTATGTACCAAGATTGTTTATTGATGCTGTTGGTGGCAACGGAAAAAACTTCAACCTGCCTTTTGTATTTAATGATTATTTTTCGGAAGGAACAATCGGTTTGAATGGTCTTGCGCTATTCGGTTTTGAAGGTTTGCCCAAAAAGGACGCCGGTAACAACACCATAAAAGAATGGAAATTTGATCTTACACGATACGTTCAAAATATTGTAAACGGGAAGCGCCCGCCCTATGATCTGAGGCTTTATGCGAAACCAATTTTCAATGTAGCAGATACACTTGAGTATCGGACGGCTGACAACAACTTTGTTAAAACTCCCGTTACAGTTGCTATAAGAATTCCTCAATCGAGGGTATTAAGTGTTTCAAGTACGCTCGTGTCTCCTTTAGTTGGCCGCGTTAGGCTGGGAGGTGGTAGCCATCCCACTCAAAAAATGAAGATGCGGATTGTATATTCAAAATTGTGAGATATTAAACTTTAAATTTTATTAAAACATACCCGGGTGCTATCTTTGCACCCGTTTCATTTTTAAAAACTCAATCAAAATTCATTATGCCGTATTTATTTACTTCAGAGAGTGTTTCAGAAGGCCATCCGGATAAAGTAGCTGATGCTATTTCAGACGCGTTAATTGATAATTTTTTAGCTTTCGATCCACAATCAAAAGTTGCGTGTGAAACTTTAGTAACTACCGGTCAGGTTGTGTTGGCGGGTGAAGTAAAATCAAACGCTTACCTCGACGTGCAAACCATCGCAAGAGATGTGATTTGTAAGATTGGTTACACAAAGAGCGAGTATATGTTCGAAGCAAATTCCTGCGGTGTGTTTTCGGCCATTCACGAACAATCATCTGATATTAATCAGGGCGTTGACAGGAAAAAAAGAGAAGAGCAGGGTGCGGGCGATCAGGGAATGATGTTTGGTTATGCTACAAACGAAACGGCTAATTATATGCCACTGGCATTGGACTTAGCGCATACACTTTTAATTGAGTTAGCAGCTATTCGCCGCGAAGGCAAACAAATGAAGTATTTGCGCCCCGACTCCAAAAGCCAGGTTACTTTAGAATACGATGATAATAACAGGCCTGTACGAATTGATGCGATCGTTATTTCTACACAGCATGATGATTTTGATGTAGAAAATAAAATGCTGGCAAAGATTAAAACCGATGTAAAAGAAATTTTGATTCCGCGTGTTATTAAAAAATATCCTCAGTATAAAAAGTTATTTAATAGCCAGATAAAATATCACGTTAACCCAACAGGTAAGTTTGTGATTGGTGGCCCGCACGGCGATACAGGTTTAACGGGCCGTAAAATAATCGTGGATACTTACGGTGGTAAAGGCGCCCACGGCGGTGGCGCGTTCAGCGGAAAAGACCCCAGCAAAGTGGACAGGAGCGCTGCTTATGCAACCCGTCATATTGCGAAAAACCTAGTGGCTGCAGGCGTTTACGATGAAGTACTGGTACAAGTTTCGTATGCAATAGGCGTTGCCCAACCTACA
>MKRO01000075.1:9568-10918 GCA_001896965.1 Sphingobacteriales bacterium 41-5
AATAAGCAAAATTGTGGAAGGCATCTTTGATATGCGCCCTTATTTTGTGGAACAAAGGTTAAAACTTCGCAACCCGATTTATAGTGAAACTGCTGCCTATGGCCACATGGGTAAAGAACCGCAGGTGGTTGAAAAGTCTTTTAAATCTCCCGATGGCAAGGTTGTTAATAGAAAAGTGGAATTATTTACCTGGGAAAAACTTGATTATGTTGCAAAAGTTAAAAAAGCATTTGGTTTGAAATAAACTGATCTCAGCATTTTCCAACCGCCTTTTCAGGGCGGTTTTTTCATGCATTTTAAGTTTCAATTTACCCGAAAATAGTTATGCCCATGCGTTGATAAAATGTGCCTTAAAGTTGATTAAAAGCAAGCAGTTTTATTGGCTTTCAGCCTGAAAAAAGTTATATTTGCAGATACTCGAAAATCCTACATACAACTATCACTTTTCAAGCAATTAAAGAATAAATGGAAGAAAATTTGGAACCGCAGGAAACGCAGGATAATAACCGCGTGATCCCCGTGAATATTGAAGAACAAATGAAAACCGCCTACATCGATTATTCGATGAGCGTTATTGTTGGGCGCGCTTTACCCGATGTGCGCGACGGTTTAAAACCCGTACACAGGCGCATACTTTTTGCCATGAACGAGCTGGGCCTTAATTCCAACAGGCCTTTTCGTAAGTCGGCATTAGTAGTGGGTGAAGTACTTGGTAAATATCACCCCCACGGCGATAGCTCGGTTTATGATGCAATGGTGCGTATGGCGCAGGATTGGAGCATGCGTTATACGATGGTTCATGGCCAGGGTAACTTTGGTAACCAGGATGGAGATGGCCCGGCGGCAATGCGTTATACCGAGGTAAAGCTTGAAAAGCTTGCCGAGCACATGCTTGACGATATTGAAAAAGAAACGGTAGATTTTCAGTTCAACTACGACGACTCAAGAAAAGAGCCGACTATTTTACCAACCCGCATTCCTCAATTGTTGATTAATGGGTCAAGCGGTATTGCCGTTGGTATGGCTACAAACATGATGCCTCATAACCTCGGCGAGGTGATTGACGGGTGTATCGCATACATTGAAAACAATGACATCACGATTGATGAATTAATGCAGTATGTGAAAGCCCCTGATTTCCCTACCGGCGGTATCATTTACGGCATGGAAGGCATCAAAGCCGGTATGCACACAGGTCGCGGCAGGGTTGTGATTCGTGGTAAAGTTCGTGTAGATACAAAACCGAGCGGCAGGGAACAAATTGTTATTGCCGAAGTTCCTTACCAGGTAAACCGAGATGCCCTGACCAACCGCATTGGCGAACTTGTGAACAATAAAGTAATTGAAGGT
>MKRO01000076.1:0-1700 GCA_001896965.1 Sphingobacteriales bacterium 41-5
TTTTAAACAGGCTCTAAGTTTTCGCTATAAATTTCACCGTGATTTTTTTGTATACCAATTTTTGGTAGATCAATTTCTCGAGTTTACTCATTACGATTGTTGCAGGGTTGCTTACTTTAATTTTTTTAATATTTTGAAAATGAATACACGTGTTTGCCTAAGCATAGCTTTATTTACAGCTATTTTTTGCCTATCACTTTCAACAAACTCATTTGCCCAAAACAGGGTGAGGGTGCGTGGGGTGGTTACTAACAACGCCGGGGATTTACTCCAGGGAGTTTCTGTAACCGTGAAAGATACACGACTGGGTACGGTTACTGATTCAAACGGGGTTTATAGTATTAACGTTGACAAAGGCCGGATTTTAACCTTTGAGCATGTGGGCTATATGCCTTATGCGCAGGGGATCACGGAAGCCGCAACACTAAATGTAACACTTGCAGATGCAATTAGCAATATGGAGGAAATAGTGGTGATAGGCTATGGCACACAGGCCCGCTCACAGGTTACAGGTGCTGTGAGCAAGCTGGAAAATCGCAATCTTGATGAAATGCCTACTTCAAGGTTGGATAACGCATTGATTGGTAAAATTGCAGGTGTAACAATTCAAAACACAACTTCTGAAGTGGGCGTAGAACCATCTATTCGTGTGCGGGGTTTTAGTTCTATCAGCGCCAATTCTTCGCCTTTGGTTGTTGTAGATGGCTACCCCGTGCCTGACGGCCTTTCATTTGTCGATCCGCAGGATGTAGCATCTATCGAGGTTTTGAAAGATGCGGCTTCCGCCGCGATCTATGGCTCCAGGGCCGCCAATGGTGTAATAATTATTACAACAAAGTCGGGATTGCCTGACAAGCCCAGATATAATTTTAAGGCCTGGTACGGGCAAAGAGAACCCTATAAACTCAATCCAATGATGAGCTTTACAGAGTACACGGAAAAGCTTTATCGCGAAGCTGCCATGAGAGAGCAGGACCCTGCAGTCGCAGCGAACAGAAAAAACCTGATAACAAATCAGGAACGAGCTGCTTATGTACTTGAGAATGAAATTACCGGCCCAACCGACTGGCAGCAGGTTGGTTTGCAAGATGCCCGTATTTACAATTTACAATTAAGTGTTTCAGGGGGTAAAAAAGACCTAAAATATTATATTTCAGGTAATATGGTCAGCGATATGGGTATTATGAAGTTCAGTGAGAATACCAGTACCTCAGTAAGAGCTAAATTAGAGGGGAACCTGAGCCGTAAAATGAAGTTCAGCATTAACCTGAACCCTACTTTTACCAAGCTCCAACGCCCAGCGGTTAACTATACGGATTACGTGAGAATGTACTCTTATGTACCGGTTTACCACAATGAATTTACCGCTGCTTTTGTAAATCAAAAAACGCAATGGGCCAATATATTACCGGGGGATTATGCGCAGGCAAGGCATTTCAACACATATCCTTATTCAGGCATCATGCCTGATGGCACTTTATGGACGAGTAATGGAAATATAGACCCCTGGAATACGCAGAATAATACACCCTGGTCAATCGCTAACCGCGAAAACCGACTGAGGAATACTTACAGATTACTTGGTGGCGCAGACCTTTCGTATGAAATAATTCCTAAACTCGTTTTTAAAACTACTTTGGGCGGATATTACACTTATCAAAATGACCAGACTTTTACTAAGCGAAACGCAAGACAGGATG
>MKRO01000076.1:1794-8463 GCA_001896965.1 Sphingobacteriales bacterium 41-5
CTGGCCGGTTATACGATGCAGCAAACCTGGATAGAAAACTCTAACATCGTTGGCCGCGATTTCCCCACTGATGAATTTGAAACCTTGAACTATGCCGCACAAATAGACCAGGCACTTACAAGAACATTAAAAGATCGGGTAGGCCTGATATCGTATCTCGGAAGGATCAATTACGATTTTAAGGCTAAGTATATGCTATCTGCAAGTTTCAGGGCGGATGGTAGTTCCTATTTCGGATTGGGTCATAAATGGGGTTATTTCCCTTCAGTATCTGCCGGCTGGCTGGTGAATAAAGAAGAGTTCCTGAAAAATGCAAATGATCTTAGCAATTTGAAGTTGAGGGTAAGTTATGGCGCTACCGGTAATAATCGAATCCCAAGTTTTTCATTTGTTGATCTTTTAAATCCTGCTAATTATCCGTTTGGAGCAGGAACCGGAAATCTTGTTCTGGGCCTTTCTCCAAATGCGCCGGTTTTGGCAAACCCGCTGATTACCTGGGAGCGTACATTTGAATTTAACAGCGGTATCGATCTGGGCTTTTTTGCGAACAGGTTAACATTAACACTGGAGTATTATAATTCCATTACCGACAGGTTATTGTATAACCAGGCCACTATGTGATTTACCGGCTCTAACGAGTTTATTAATAACTCAGGTAAAGTTAGAAACCAGGGGATAGAAATTGAGTTAGGTGGCAGCCCTGTTAAAAAATCAAATTTTGAATGGACGGCGAATATCAACTTTACAGCAAACCGTAATAAATTATTGGAATTAGGAGGCGAACCATTCCAGTATAATTTTGGAGAGCGTAACGAAATTTACGCGGCCATAGTAGGTAGCCCCGCATACAATATTTTGGTTATAAAACTGATGGGGTTTGGACGTCTCAGGCCCAGATTGATGAAGCACGGGGTGCTGGGCTTACTTCTCCGCTATCGCGCTATTTTATGGAAGGGGGGTTAAAATTTGTTGATGTTAACGGAGATAATATTATCGATGCGCGCGACCGGGTTCCTATCGGCTCACCATTTCCACATTTTCTTTGGGGGTTCAACAATACACTCAGGTACAAAAACTGGGATTTGAACATTCTGGCACAGGGCCAGCAGGGCGGCCAGTTGGTAAACGGAGATCATAATTACAACGAAGCCCGGCGCTTTAATAAAAATGTTAATAACGATAATCGTTGGGTTAGCCCCATGTTTCCGGGTGATGGCAAAACGCCTTATTTCACTAACGGTGAAAATTGGATGCTTACAGATTACGTAGTGGAAAGTGCCACCTATGCGTCGCTTCGTAACGTAATATTAGGGTATAAAGTGCCTGAAGCAAAAAGCCTTAAACGGTTTGGCATAAATGGTTTAAGAGTTTATGCCTCGGCAGAAAACCTTCTATACCTGATGGGAAGTAATTATCGTGGGATCAATCCCGAGGCACGTTCTACTTCATCTGAATATGCTTCGCCGTTGATCAACGGTTACCAGCGTGGAGCTTTCCCGCTGATGCGCACTTATACTTTCGGTATTGATATCAATTTTTAATCAGTTTATTAAAATCAGGATAAATGAAACAATCAGTTAAAATATTTATAGCGGCCTGTGTTTCAATTACCTTCTTTTCATGCAAAAAGGTAATCAACATTGACCCCATATCTCATGTGGGTGTGGAAAGTTTTTACCGCAATTTTGAGGAAACCAATGTAGCACTTACAGGTTGTTACAACGGGCTACAGGCACCATTGTATAACGAATGGATGTTTACAGAGCTTCGCAGCGATAATGCCCTGCAGGGAGTTCCAAATAGTAGCAGCACGCAAAACATTGAACTTAATGAGTTGGATATGTTCACCCTTAACCCGGCTCACGACAAGGTTTATGAAAACTGGATCAGCACTTACAACAATATAAGGGCGATCAACTATGTGCTGAGAAGTCTGGGTGTTACCTACGAAAACGGCCAACTGGCCATAGGCAATGGAACAGCTCAAATGTTTGTAGTGCAGAAAAATAAATTAGCAGGAGAAGCATTGTTCTTGAGAGCCTATCATTATTTTAATTTGGTTCGTCTTTATGGTGGCGTGTTTTTGTTAACAGAGCCGGTGAAGCCACAAGTGGCCAAACAAATCAACCGCAGCAGCGTGGAGGAAGTGTATGCCTTAATATTGGCAGATTTGAACAAATCAATAGAGCTTTTACAACCTTTACCGTATGGTTCAATTGCGGCTGAAGACCTTGGCCGTGCTACACATTGGGCAGCAAAATCATTATTAGCTAAGACATATCTAACAATAAATAGAAAAGCAGAAGCGTTGCCCCTGGTTGATGATGTGATAGCTAACAGCGGCCACAGACTTGAAACTTCGTATCAGCGCGTATTCAGTATCGATAACGAAATGAACCGGGAAATTATTTTTGCCGTCAGGTATAAAGGTGGCGGTTTTGGTTTGGGTTCTCCTTTCGCCAATCTTTTTGCCCCAACAGGCAGCGGTAGCGCCGTAGTAAATAATGATGGAAACGGCTACGATTACCCAACCACGGAAGCCCGTAATATGTACAAAACACCTGCAACCGCAACGGGTGTAGATAGGCGTAAAGATGTAACAATGGCTGTATTTACCAACGGGCGTCCATATATTAAAAAATTCCTCTCGCAGGTACAGGTACGTTATGATGCTGAAAATGATTTTCCTGTAATCCGCTTTGCCGATGTATTGCTGATGAAGGCAGAAGCGCAGGGGTATAATGGGGCTTCGGGTTCATCAATGAACATCATTAACCAAGTGAGGGAACGCGCGGGGGCGCTTACTTATGAAGGAGACGGAGATTTTCCAACGGTTTTTTACAAATACCCCACCAGCGGAAGCTTTTCCGTTTCAAATGCTGAAGATTTTTGGAAAGCGCTGATGGCTGAAAGACGCATAGAACTTGCTTTTGAGAATCAGCGATATTTTGATATGATGCGTATGGGAGATGCCGTTCAAATAATAAAGGACCATTTTGCCAATGAATGGACTTCTCATTACGTAAATATTCTTTCTGGCCCCACACTCGCGCAATTGCAGGGCTTTGTAACGTCGCAGCGTTTATTGCTGCCCATTCCGCAACGCGAAATTGATACAAATGATCAGATAGTCATCAGCCAAAACCCCGGATATTAAAAAAAATTGCTCAACAAAAAATAATTTACCATGCAAAAATTTTTATACTATATCATGTTATTGCCGCTTATGGCGAGCATGTTCAATAGTTGTAAAAAGGAAAAAGAAACCATTACTTTTCGCGCCGATGATGTAACCGTAATAGATTATGAATATAATACTGCCACCAAAAGGCTTTCTCCGCAAAACAGTGTTTCTGCCCAGATCACTTCCGCAGCCGGGATCAGGCATATTTATACTTATTTAGTTCGACCCAATTTTACCGATACATTGGTGAAAGTTGAATACGCTGATGAAACCAACACGAACAGCTATAATTACAGCCTCCCTGTCGAGTTCTTCAACAAATTTAAGATGCAGGATGTGGCCGGATTAAAGTTGATGATCATGCACCATGATCATACTGCAGGCGAAGGCCGTATTGTCATCAATAGCTTTACCCCACCTTTGCCCGAACTAAGAAATTTTGCCGATACTTTGCGCCCCGATGATAATGATGTGGTACATATTACCGGCCAGGCATACAGCGGTAACGGAATTGTAAAAGTTGAGATTTTTGATGACTCTCCAGGTGATTTTACATTGGTAGAAAGCATTCCCGTGGCGAACCACGGCACTACATATAACCTGGATTATGAGTATCATTACAGGCCGAATGCCAGCAATATCAGGCTAAAAGTTACAGATATTTTTGACCTTACATCTGAAAAAACAATTAATATGCCCATACTGCCATATATTGTTTATCAGGATGTAAATATGGGAGCACAGGGTACAGCAAGCGTTACTGTGCCTAATAACATTTTCTTTGCTGAAACAGGTTCAACTTTGGGTAGTTGCGATATACCGGCTAACGAAACAAAATTGGATTTCCTGTTTTATGGAACCAGTACCCGCCCGCAATTTTACTCGCCAAGTAACACAGCCAATGTGGCCGCCAATTTCAGATGCAATGGCGTAGGCTGGTCGATAAACACTCCGGGGGGTGCTGCTGCACTAAAAGCCACAAGGTTCAGGGTATTGGTGCCGGGAGCATCCGCTGAAATTGATGCGTTATATGCAAAATTCAGTGCCAATCAAATAGCAGATTTGAACGCAGACGGTTTCTTTGAAGGTATTCCTGCACCATCAAGTAGTACAGCAAGGTATGCACCGCCTCCAACCGTACCTGCTCAGAACATATTCAATACCACAGATGCTTACCTGATTTGGATTAGAATGTTGCGGGATCACGGTACTTTCAGGAACGGTCTTATGCGTGTGAAGGAAGCGGTTTCTGCAGGTACGGCGGGGCTTTCGACTGTTAAATTCGATATCTATATAGCAAAATAAATAGCCACAGTACAGGTGTATTATTATACCTGTACTTTTTAATATCATGACCAAAAAATACTACCTTTTATTAATCGCACTTATATTATTAGGCGGGCAGGGCTTTGCCAAAACAACCCTTGTAAACTCGGTACAGGAGTTAAACAGTGTGTTGAAAACTTCGGTACCCGGCGATACAATTCTACTCGCGAATAAAGAATGGAAAGATGCATCACTTGTAATTAATTCTAAAGGCAAAAAAGAAAAGCCTGTTGTATTGATGCCGCAATCGCCCGGAGGAGTTGTGTTTACCGGAAATTCTGATGTAAGGATCGGGGGTGAATACATCGTGTTTGATGGGTTTCATTTTAAAAATGGCTTTGCCTTTCGCAGGTCGGTTATCGAGTTTCGGGTAGACGAAAGTACGCTGGCAAATGATTGCCGCGTCGCCAATTGTGTGATCGAAAATTATAGCAAACCAGGCCGTTTCGACAGCGATTCATGGATCGTGTTGTGGGGAAAACGCAACCGGGTTGACCACAATACTTTTGTTGAAAAACTAAATGCCGGCCCGGTTTTAATTGCGGAGCTGAATGATGAACGTAGCCAGCAAAATTTTCATATGGTAGATTCGAATTATTTTAAAGGACGCCTCAGGTTTGGGTCGAATGGCGGCGAAACCATCAGGATTGGCGTTTCGCGATATTCCTTAACGCCATCAAACACGCAAATCGTTTATAACTATTTTGAACGCTGCAGTGGTGAGGTTGAAATCGTTTCAATCAAATCAGGTAATAACAATATCAGCCACAATACTTTTTTTGAATGCGAAGGCGGACTGGTTTTAAGGCATGGCTCCGGCAATATTGTAAATGGAAATGTTTTTTTGGGGAATAATAAGCCTTATACCGGTGGTGTAAGAATTATCAATCCCGGGCATACAATAACTAATAATGTTTTTAAAGATTTAAAAGGGCAGGCTTTTCGCTCAGCTTTATCGGTTGTAAACGGTGTGCCCAACTCACTTATCAACAGATATTATCAGGTAACCGATGTTACGATTGCCAACAATACTTTTATCAATAGCTCGTCAATTTTATTTGGTGCGGGAAAAGATGCAGAGCGGACGCTTTCACCGCAGCGCGTAAAGTTTTCGAACAATCTTATTGTTGATCCCGGAGGATCTTTGTATCAGGACGATAACAATGACGGCGGGATCGCCATTACAAATAATGCAGTGAGTTCAAAGACAACTGTTTCCCAAAAAGGATTTACAAAGGTTAACGCAACCGCTTCCAATGTAAATGGCATTCAAATTCAAACGTATAAAAACTACGGTGCGCAGCTAAAGGATATTGTTGTAATGAATAACAATTCTGCGGGTGCAAAATGGTATCGCCCCGAAGAAGCTGGCCAATTACATAAGCCGCAGGTCATCAAAGTTGTAAAAGCTGATGCGTCAAAAATCAATGAACTGTTAATTAAAGCATCACCGGGCGACATTATAGAACTTAGCGAACCGGGTCTTTATAAACTGGAAAAAGAAATAGTTATTACTAAACCGGTTATCATAAAAGCGTCTGACAATTTAAATGGCAAGCCTGAATTGGTAAATGTATCATACAAATCGCTTCCGGCATTTATGGTAATCGAAAATGGCGGGTCACTTACTGTAAAGAATATAACCTTTAACGGTGCTTACGAAAGTTTTGGGAATGTACAGACGGGCATTAAATCTACCGACAAACCGATGAACCGGCACTATAAAATAACGATTGACGGTTGCGAATTTTTTAACTATAACGAGAGTTCTTATTCCGGGTTTAAAGCAGAAAAGTCAACCTACGCTGATTCTGTAGTAATTGTAAATTCTTTGTTTAGAAATATTTCCGGCACGGCAATAAACATTGCCGAAGAAAGAGATGACAAAGGTATTTATGGCGCCGAGAATGTGATTGTGAAAAATTCCGTTTTTACAAATTTGTTGGGTTCGGCTATTAATGTTTATCGTGGGGGTAATGACGAAAGCACTACCGGCCCTTCTGTTTTTATTGATTATTGCACCTTTAACGAAGTGGAAAACCGAGAGCAGGGTACGGTAGTTCGGTTGGTTGGGGCACAAACTGCATTTGTTACCAACAGTATCTTTTCAAATAGTGGCAGCGGCGGCCGGACTATTGAATTCAGGGAATATCGCTGGG
>MKRO01000076.1:8500-12016 GCA_001896965.1 Sphingobacteriales bacterium 41-5
CGGGAGGGTGGAGTCTTTTTACAACAAAGTTTCGGGTAAAAATATTTTTAAAACGGTTCCCGGTTATCGAAACCCTTCGGCCTTGGATTTTAATTTGAGTAGCCGGTCTTTTTTAAGAAATAAATCGTCTGAAGGTAAAAACCTTGGAGCCGCTTTATCGTTCTGAACTGATGATTTTAAGAAGTGCCGGTTTAAAACTTCAATGGAGAATTACTGTTGCAATACTTTAAATCAATTTATAATTTTTAAAAGTATGAGTCAAATAAATTTCAGGCTAATGAACTTCGGGTTTTGTTTGCTGCTGTTTTTTTCTTTTTCATGCGCAGCAAAAGGCAACGGTATAAGCCCGCACGTAAACACAAATGCTCAAAAGATATTTGTCAGCAACATCGATGAATTCAATAAGTTAAAACCGAAAGCAGGGGATACTGTTGTACTAAAAAACGGTGAGTGGGAAAATACGCAACTGAATTTTAAAGCAAACGGAACGGAACAAAACCCGGTCGTTTTGATGGCTGAAACAGAAGGAATGGTAAAGTTAACAGGCAATTCAAACCTGAAGATTGATGGAAGCCGGCTCGTGGTTGACGGGCTTATTTTTGAAAAGGGGTACTCTTTGAAAGATGATGTTATTATTTTCTCAAAAACATCATCAAATTGCCGGCTGACCAATTCAGCAATAATGAATTATAACCCGCCGGTAAAAGAAACCGATTATAAATGGGTATCGTTGTATGGAAAAAATAATACGGTAGATCATTGTGAATTTACGGGGAAGGCACACCAGGGTACAACGCTTGTTGTGTGGTTGAACGAAGAACCTAACCACCACGTTATTGCTTCTAATTATTTCGGGCCGCGCCCTCCGTTGGGTGTTAACGGAGGAGAAACCATCAGGATTGGTACAAGCGACTGGTCAATGTATAATTCATCAACGTTGGTTGAGAATAATATTTTTGATAAATGCGATGGGGAGGTGGAAATTATTTCCGTTAAATCCTGCCGCAATGCCATTAAAGACAATTTGTTTTTGGAGTGCGATGGCACACTTACCTTAAGGCATGGTAATGATAATACAATTGATGGAAACTATTTTATAGGTAATGATAAGCCCAACTCGGGCGGTATCAGGGTAATCGGCGAAAATCATCATATAAAAAATAACTACCTATATGCCTTAAGCGGTAAAGGTTTGCGTGGAGCCATCTCAGTAATGAATGCATTAACAGCGCCAAAGCTCAACGAATACTGGCAGGTAAAAAATACAGTAATTGAAAATAATGTTATAGTGCAATGCGAACAGGCATTGGTGGTGGGTTCGGGTAAAAATGATACCAGAGTATTGCCGCCCGATAGCCTTGTGGTCAAAAAAAATTATGTATTTCTTCCGGTGAAATTGCTCGTACGGGATGATGAGCCTACAAGGTTTATTCTTGAAGATAATTATGTGAGGGGCGCCGCTGTTGAAGAAGGATTTATTCCAATGCCAAATAATATGCTGCGAAAAGACGCGAATGGAATTTGGCAATTAGAAAGCCAATTTAGAGAACCTTTTGGGCTGCATGTTGTGAATGGCCCCGCCTGGAAAAATGACAAGATGGGGTTTAAAATCAATTGACTCTTTTTGCTTGCATTCTGTTTTTGCTAACCGGTACCGGGCAGGCGTGGGCGGGATTTGAATGGGAGTTCAAAGAATACTTGCGTACTGATATCGTGTAAAGGACAAATCTAATAGTGCATACCGCGCCAGCTTTACACGAATTATTAATAAATACAACGTTTGCGTAAATAAATTGTGTAACGCATTACTTTAAGTTTAAATTGCAAGTTTTAGTCCCATAATTTTAGTTCTTGTCATTTAACGGTTAATGGGCTGACTAAAGGATTTGAAGGATAGAAATTTGTTTAGCAAATCATGTTTCCATGCAAAAATTATTATTATATTTTCTTTTATTGTTTTCAGTTAATGCCGGAGCGCAACAGCAGCAAACCCCCTATTCCCAACAATTGGCCAATACTGCCATGCACTTGTGGCCCGATTCTTTTTCGGTGATTCCCGGCCGCGCTGCACGCTGGAGCTACGATCAGGGAGTGATACTTAAAGGAATCGAAGGCATCTGGCTTGCCACGGGCGATCCGAAATGGTTCAGTTATATCCAAAAGCAAATGGATTATTATGTGGCTTCCGATGGAAAATCTATTAAGGATTACAATAATGATCATTATAATATTGATCATGTGAATAACGGCAAATTGTTACTGACCTTGTATCGTGTTACCGGAAAAGAGAAGTATAAAAATGCCGTGCAGTTGTTAAGGGAACAACTTCGAAATCATCCCCGCACAAAAGAAGGCGGCTTTTGGCATAAGCAGGTTTATCCATACCAGATGTGGCTGGACGGGCTTTATATGGGCCAGCCTTTTTATGCCGAATATGCGCAGGTGTTTGGAGAAGATACAATTTTCAATGATGTGGCGAGGCAATTTATGTTGATGGAAAAACATTCCCGCGATGCAAAAACAGGCTTGTTGTATCACGGTTATGATGAAAGCCGCACCCAGCAATGGGCTGATAAAACCACGGGGCGCTCGCCACATTTCTGGGGCCGGGCACTGGGTTGGTATGGCATGGCGATGGTGGATGTGCTCGATTATTTCCCGCAAAACCATCCCGGCAGAAAACAAATTATCGATATCCTTAACCGTTTTGCTACGGCGGTTGTTAAAGTGCAGGATAGTAAAACCGGTATGTGGTATGATATTGTGAACCTGCCAAACCGTAAGCCAAATTATTTTGAATCTTCAGCAACAGCCATGCTTTCCTATACCTTAGCCAAAGGCGCAAGAATGGGTTACTTGCCTGCAAAATATGTGGCAAACGCAAGGCGTGCTTTTGAAGGCCTGATTAAAAACAAGCTGACAAAAGATAGCGATGGTTTTACAAGTCTTGAAGGAACGGTTTCTGTTTCCGGCCTTGGAGGCAAGCCTTACCGCGATGGCAGCTTTGAGTATTACATGAGTGAGAAAGTGGTGCAGAACGATCCCAAAGGCATGGGCGCATTTATTAAAGCTGCCAATGAAATTGAAATGTTGCCCGAAGCAAATACCGGCAAAGGCCGCCATGTGGTTTTAGACAATTTCTTTAACAATGAATGGATGAAAGGCCCGGCAGGGAATCAGGTGCCCTTTCATTATTTGTGGGAAGAAAGGGGGAACAACGGGTATCACTTCCTGGGAAATATTTTTCAGCAATACGGCGCAAAAATTTCTACCTTAAAACAATCGCCCACTGCCGCCAATTTAAAAAACGCTTCCGTTTATATTATTGTTGATCCCGATACTGAAAAGGAAACAGCCCGGCCAAATTATATGACGGAGGCTTATGCCGCAACAATCGCAAACTGGGTAAAGGCGGGCGGTGTACTTGTGTTGCAGGGGAATAACAACGGCAATGCAGAAATGCAAAAATTCAATATCCTGGCCAAAAAATTCGGTATAAGTTTTAACGATGACAAT
>MKRO01000076.1:12087-13252 GCA_001896965.1 Sphingobacteriales bacterium 41-5
GTGTTCAGGTCAGCAAAAAAATTATACATCAAAGAAGCAAGTTCATTATCGATAGCTCAACCTGCCAAAAGCGTTTTAAGCAGGGACGGCCTTGATTATATGGCAATTTCAAAATACGGTAGGGGAACCGTTTTTGTAATTGGAGACCCGTGGATTTATAACGAGTATGTGGATGGAAGAAAGCTCCCTTTGCAATACGAGAATTATAAGGGCGCACGGGATTTTGTGAAGTATTTATTGCAGTCGGCACAACCTCGAAAATAACGTATAATTTAGAGGCGAATCAAATATGGTTTTAAATGCCTGAATTAGTTTTAAAAGTACATCCTGCAGACAACGTAATTGTAGCCCTGAAAGATTTAAAAAAAGGGCAAAAGGTGATTTGCGCCGAGGAGGAATTGGAGTTGCAGGACGATGTGCCTGCCAAACATAAGTTTTTTACACACGATATGCAACACGGTGACGAAATCGTTATGTATGGCGTACTGGTAGGTAAAACGCAGTTCTTTGTAAAGAAGGGAGGGTTGATGTCGGTTGAAAACACAAAACATGCCGCTGATCCTTTTGAGTTCAGGCCTTTCCAATACGAGTGGTCGCCGCCGGATGTTTCGAAGTTTGCAAACAGGACTTTTAATGGTTATCACAGAAGCGATGGGCGTGTGGGAACGGCGAACTACTGGCTTTTTATGCCCACTGTTTTTTGTGAGAACCGCAATCTCGATGTCATCCGCGAAGCCCTGCATAACAATTTGGGCTACGCGGTAACTGATAAGTATAAGGAGTACGCCAAAGAGTTAGTGGATGCTTATAAGAATGGTGAAGATATTTCGGATAAAAGTTTTTCTTTTGACGCCCTGGCAATTCCCACTTCAACAGGCCGAAACTCAGGGTCTCGATTGTTTAAAAATATCGACGGCATTAAGTTCCTCAACCATCAGGGAGGTTGCGGTGGCACCCGGCAGGACGCAGAAACTTTAGGTAAGCTTTTAGCCGCTTATGCCGATCATCCGAATGTTGCGGGTATCACAATTTTGAGTTTGGGTTGTCAGCATTTGCAAACCAAAATTTTGCTGGATGAGATGCAGCAACGCAATCCAAATTTTGATAAGCCTGTTTTGGTTTTTGAGCAGCAGCAATCGCAAAGCGAAGAGCAATTAATTGCAAA
>MKRO01000077.1:0-10303 GCA_001896965.1 Sphingobacteriales bacterium 41-5
AATACCTTTGTTGCGGGCTGTGAAATAATTCGTTCCGGTGAAACCCGCATATTGAATAACATTTTTATCGTCCCAATATTTTATTAAGGGAGACAGCAGCCCAATCTCCGGGTTCTTCTCCATTTCATTCACCATCGTGTCAATGAAGCCCTGCGTAATTTCGGTATCATTATTCAATAGCAAGATGTAATCTCCTTTGGCGCTGCTAATACCCAGGTTATTGCCTCCTGCAAAGCCAAGATTCTCCTGGCTTTTCAAATAGATGAGGCCTTCATAATTATTTCGGAAGAGAGTTTGATGATCTTCATCAGGAGCATTATCAACAAGGATTACTTCAATAGTCTCCTCAGGAGCGTATTTCTGTAACGAGCATAATAAATCAATCGTCACAGTCGGTTGGTTGTAATTTACGGTTATAATTGACGTTATACTCATCGGGGATGCGAAAGTAAGAAAATCAGGATGGCAAAATTGCTTTGTTTGATATTTATTTGATCAATCCCAATTAAAATCGATACTCGTTATCCTGGGTAATACAATTTAAGCAAAAGCCGGGGTTATTCAATCAATCGTATGGATGCAATACGGAAACCAAAGGATTCCAATGCTTATTGTTAAGATTGGTTAAATTTCCGGCTCCGGTTCGTGCCGGCACGAACCAGGGCGAAGGGACGTGATAGTATCATCTTATGTACTGCCTATAAAACGCCCCACCGCCCTATTCCCAAATTCCCCATTACCTGGTTTTGGCAATTCCCTTCCTTTTTCCTTAACTTACAGAAGCATTTCAAAAACACCCATGCCAACAGAAAAAAATACCGATGGTTTTATACCTCCGCACGGTGGTTACCGTAGTTTGATCACTTTTCAAAAGGCGGAAATTATCTATGACGGTACTGTTTATTTCTGTAATAAAAATTTTGGGAAATACGACCGCACCAAAGAACAGATGGTGCAGGCCGCACGCTCCGGGAAACAAAATATTGCAGAAGCAAGTATGGCATCAGCCACTTCAAAAGAATCAGAAATAAAACTTACTAATGTGGCTAAAGCAAGCCTGGAAGAACTAATGCTGGATTATGAAGATTTTTTAAGAACGAAAAAGTCAGCTAAATGGGAAAGAAATGGCAGGCTTTCAAAAAGGTTTGATGAGCTGAACCGCACACCCAATGCCAATTACGATACTTTTAAAAAAGCTATTGAACATGATGACCCGGCCATAAGCGCCAATTTCATGATCTGCCTGGTTAATGTTACTATTTACCTGCTTAAACGGCAAATACAAACCCTTGAAAAAGATTTTTTGAAAGAAGGCGGCTTGCGCGAAAGAATGACGAGAGCAAGAATTAATGCAAGGAACAAAAAGTAGTAGCGGCTATTTATTTTTGGTTATGCTCAAAAGCGAATCAGCTTTTGGGGACTGGAGCAACTTACCCAACTGGCAACGCTGCTAAAGATATTGTGAAAAAGTAGGCTGTTTTATGGTGTTTTCTAAAACGGTTAGCTTTTGGGACTAAGGGAACCCCGCGCGACATGGCAGCGTCGCCAGGGTCATAAAAGAACAATAAAGCTAATTTTTTTTTAGTGTTTTCTAAAGCGGCTGGCTTGGGGACTTAGGGTGACCTGCGCGACATGGCAGCGTCGCCAGGGTCATAAAAGAACAATAAAGCCAATTTTTTTTAGTGTTTTCTAAAGCGGCTGGCTTGGGGACTTAGGGTGACCTGCGCGACATGGCAGCGTCGCCAGGGTCGCCGGATGTCCCACGAAACAAGGCGAAAAAAACGAAGTTCTGAATGTGGAAAACTTTAAACAATCGCCGATAGGTGAGTGATAATATTTTTCGTACTATTGCAGAACGAACTTTATAACGGTTTCTTGGGTAAAAAATCTTGTGGACTACATTTCAGAATTTTGGCAAGTTTATTAAGATGATTTAGATTATAATGAGTAGGGTATTTCGGACTTTCCACTTTTCCGATGAAGCCAACGGATACATTTAACTCAAAAGCTAAATCAGCTTGTGAAAGGCCATTTTCAATGCGCCTCTCTTTAACTTTTTGAATTACAAATAAATCAATTTCTGTTTTCAATTACTTGCTTATGAGTAAGGAACTAAAGTCTAAAATTTCTACATTGCCAACAATCACCTATTGGCAAGTATTTCTCTATTCGTATGTTTCTAAATACTATTTAAATAAGGAATTAGCCTTGTTAAAAACAGGATTTTCCAAAAAGCCCAAAAACCCTGTTTAAAATATTGCCGGGCGGCGGGTATAGGGTGTCTCATGGCCTGCCCGCTGTTTCCGGCACCATAGCTAACAATTTTTAATAACAACAAAACAAATGCAATATGAAAAAAATAACGCTGCTATGCGCCATGGCTATTCTATGCCTGTGTGGAAAAGCGCAGCAGAATACTTCACAGGCCCTGTATATAAACGACAGGCTGCCGGATATCACACTCGACCATCTGCTAAATTATCCATCTCATTCGGCAAAATTATCCGTACTGCAAACCGGCAATCCTAAAATGGTTGTATTTGGCTTTTGGTTAACCTCCTGTGCGCCGTGCATCCGCCGTTTCCCGTTATTGGATTCGTTACAAAACCGGTTTCAAAAAGATCTGCAGATCATTCTGGTTACACCGGAAAAGACGGCTGTGATAGAAAATTTCCTGAAAAAATGGGAAACCAGAAATCAAAAACCTTTTACAATACCCATAGTAACGGCTGACACCCTGATTCAACAATATTTCAGGGAGCAAAGCAAATCCAGTTACGCGTGGCTGGCCAGAGACAATGTTTATATGGCTCATAGCTCCTCCACTTTTTTGTCGGCTGATATTATTGAAAATACCATCCGCCTTATGAATGAACAGGTAAGGCAGAGAGGCTATCTAAAATCTGAAAACCAAAACAACGTTATAAAATGAAGAACTATTTTTTATGTATACTCCTGTTTATCATAAGCAGGCAGGCAGTTGATGCACAATTGTGCGGGGGAACCGTAACGGATGCAGTGACCGGCCTGCCTGTGCCGGGTGCTACACTTCGGTTGGCCAGGCACCGTGCTGTCATTGCTTCCTCTGATGCGGATGGCAGCTTCAGGATCGTCTTCCCGGCTTTTCCTGATACCCTTGTTGTGTCTCATGTAGGTTACAAACCCTATTCGGTGGTGATTACAACACCTGTAACAAACTTCCGGGTCACGCTTGAGCCTGTTACAACAGAAATGGAAACCGTAGTTGTGAATACAGGTTACCAGAAGTTAAGGCCGAACGAAGTCAACGGATCTTATGTGGTATTAGACAGCAAGGCGCTGAATGAACAAACAGGTACCAACATTCTGCAGCGATTGAACGGCGTAACAAATGGCATGTTGTTCAATATTGGGAAAAGTGGTACCAACGCCGGTACCGCTAACCCGGTTTCCATACGCGGGCTGAGCACCATCAACGGCCCGTTATTCCCGCTTATTATTGTGGATGATTTTCCCTATGAAGGAGACATCAACAATATCAACCCTGCTGATGTGGAATCGGTGACCATTTTAAAAGATGCGTCGGCAGCCAGCATCTGGGGTGCCAGGGCGGGTAACGGTGTTATTGTTATCACTACGAAAAAGGGGCGCTTCAATCAAAAGCTGTCAGCAAATATACAATCCGGCGTAATGATTATGATGCCTGCTGATCTTTATTATACGCCGCAGGTATCAGTAGAAGATTATGTAGCAACAGAGGCAATGAGCTTTAGTAAGGGATACTTTAATGGCATTATTAACAATACATCCGCCAGGCCGCCGTTGCCGCCTGCTGTAGAAGTATTTTTACAAAGAAGGCAGGGGTTAATATCAGCAGGTGACTCTGCTGCCATGATCAGCAAACTGGCGGCAACAGATATAAGAGAACAATATGCAAGGCACCTGCAACGAAAGAGTGTTATCCAACAACATGCACTGAGTTTTACAGGCGGTAGTAACCAGATAGCCTGGATGCTGAGCGCAGGCCACAACAGGTCTGTTGGAGAAAACTTTTCTACTTCCAGTAAAACTAATATTCACCTCAGCAATACCATCAGGCCTGTCAAAAATCTTTCTGTTGGTATGGATGCCTATTATACTTCTGCAAGCGATAAAACCGGGGCGTTGCCTTTTGCACTGGTATCAAAAATAAATAACCGTTACATTCCCTATATGAGTCTGGCTGATGCCGATGGAAACGCGGCCGCTATTGCACTATACCGAAGCGGGTATCTTGATACAGCAGGCGCGGGGCGGTTGTTAAACTGGTATTATTATCCTCTTAATGATCATCATCATGATCATACCACCACGCACCTGCAGGATGTACTGGCGAGTGTATCATTACAATACAGCATATTGCCTTCATTGTCTGCAACAGCCAGTTACCAGTACGAAAAGCAATGGGTAACATCTGACCGCCTTGCAGATAAGGAAAGCTATTATACCCGCGATCTCATTAACCGCTTTACCCAGGTTGGCGCCACTGCCGGTTCGCCTAATATTTACCCTGTGCCATATGGTGATGTCCTGGGCCGGTCAGGTTCTGAAATCATTTCTAACAATCTTCGCGGGCAATTAAGTTATTCTGAAAACTGGAACAAACACGGTATTTCAGCGATCGGGGGTGCTGAAATACGATCAGCCTATACAGGAGGAACCGGCAGTTTTACACTATACGGTTATCAACATGATCCATTATCCATTGCCGTGGCAGACCATACCGGGCGCTACCGCACGCGCCCCACAGGAAGCACGCAAACCATACCCGGCGCGCCGGGCATCAGCAGTACCAGGTACACGCGTTTTGTGAGCGCTTATAGCAACCTGGTTTATACCTATAATAAAAAATATATTGCAAATGTCAGCTTCCGGGAAGATGCTTCTAATGTATTTGGCGCCACTACCAATGATAAATGGAACCCGCTGTGGTCGGCGGGCATGGGTTGGTTATTGTCAGCAGAAAAATTTTACAGGCTGAACGCCCTTCCATTGTTGAAATTACGTTTAACCTATGGATATAGCGGCAATGTAGACATTCGTAAAACGCCTTTGCCAATTAGCGGAGCGCTTACCAATTCCTTTACCAATTATCCGGTGCAGCGCATTAATAATTTAAATGATCCTTCTTTGAAATGGGAGAAATCAAAACAAATTAATGCCGGCATAGATTTTGCCGGCCGGGATAACCGGTTGACAGGAACTGTGGAGTATTACCTTAAATACGGAAGCGATCTGTACGGTGAAACGCCATATGATTATACCACATGGTGTGTAAAGCCCACCATTTCCCGCAATGTGGCCAATATGCTTACAAGAGGCGTTGATGTCAATTTAATTGCAAGGATCGTTGAGCATAAAGACCTGCAATGGCATGCCAACCTTATTTTAAATTACAACACGTCCAAAACAACCAGGTATTATACTGATGCTTCCAAAGACTTTAGCGGCTCATTGGATGGCAGCATCATTGTGCCCATCCTGGGCAAACCTTTATACGCGGTAACCGCTTACAAATGGGGAGGGCTGGATGCAAATGGTGATCCCCTGGGATATTCAGGAGATACACTATCCAAAGAATACAGGAGTGGCATTTTTAATAAAGTGGCCACCGAAGGTTTGGAAAGCGGATCATTGGTTTTCCTGGGCAGCTCCTCGCCGGTGTATTTTGGTTCATTAAGAAACTATTTAACATGGAGGCTGTTTACGTTATCGTTCAACATAAACTTTAAAGCAGGTTACTATTTTAAAAAACATTCCTTTATCTCAGGTAACCTGCTGGCAGGAAATGGCCATGCTGATTATTATAAGAGATGGCAGAAACCGGGCGATGAAAAGGTGACTGATGTTCCCAAGTTTGTTTATACCGATTACCCGCAGGCGGCTGACCGTGATCTTTTTTACGCCAATTCTGAAGTGAACTTTTTAAAAGGAGACCATATACGCCTGCAGTACATCAATTTGGTTTATCAAACCGGGGAGAACCGGGGAAGGAGAGGCATTCAGGGAATTCAGCTTTATTTAAATGCTGCCAATCTCGGCATTTTATGGGCTGCAAATGATAGCGGCCTCGACCCTGATTATCCACTGTCAAATCCACCATCCAAACACTTCGCTTTCGGAATCAGAATTCACTTTTAAAACGGCAATTATGAGAAATCAATTATGTTACTATAAACTTTTGGCACTTTGTTTACTTGCTATTGTGGGATTTACTGCATCCTGTAAGAAATTTTTGGATAAAAAATCAAGTAACGCTATTACAACTCCAACGGGTATTGCAGACCTGCAGGCCCTCTTAGATGATGCAACAGCCATAATGAATCAGGGCGGCACGCCGGCCTTTTCTGAAGCATCTGCCAATGATTATATACTGATGCCCGGGATGTATGAGAGGTATCCGCCATGGGAACAACATGCCTATAAATGGCAACTTTATAATTATGTATATCCTAATGACTGGAGTTACAGTTATGCCCCGGTTTATAATGCCAATTATTGTCTTGAAATGATAGAGAAAATATCACCGGGTTTGCATGACAAAACTGCATGGGATAACGTGAAGGGCAGTGCATTGTTTTTCAGATCCTATTACTTTTTAGGATTGCTATGGACATTTGCTAAAACTTTTGATGAAGCAACTGCTGCCAGTGACCCGGGCATTGTGTTGAGGCTGAGCGCAGACTATAACAAGCCCTCTTATAGAAATAGTGTAAAGGATTGCTACCAGCGCATTATCAAGGATGCTAAAGAAGCTGTTGAATACCTGCCTGGTCTTGCATCTCACCCTTTCAGGCCGTCAAAAGCTGCTGCTTATGGATTATTAGCAAGAACTTACCTGTCAATACGCAATTATGATAGCGCTTATAAATATGCTGATGCATGCCTTGTAATAAAAAATGACCTGATCGATTTAAACGGTGATGAAGATTTGCTTGGCCTCAATGCATCGTTCCCGTTTAAGCAGTTTAATAAGGAAACTATTTTCTATACAGAAATGTGTGCCACCGGAACTTATGGATTAATGATCGCCTCCAGGTCATATATTGATACGCTGCTTTATAAAAGTTATGACACCAATGATTTGCGGAAGCAGGCTTATTTCCGGAGCTCCAACGGGTACAATGTGTACAAGGGAAGTTATTCCCAGGGAGGGCGACTATTTACCGGCCTGGCAACTGATGAACTGTATCTTATAAGGGCAGAAGCGGCTGCAAGAAAAACTGAGCCTGATTTGCCCTCTGCATTACAGGACCTGAATACTTTACTGTCACATCGGTATAGCAAAGGCTCATTTATGCCGGTTACTACGAATAAACCCGACATGTTAATTAAATTGATACATGATGAAAGGCGGAAGGAGTTATTGTACCGGGGCGTAAGATGGTCTGATATTAAAAGGTGCAATAAAGAAGGTGCAAATATAACTTTAAGCCGTATGGTGAACGGTGAAACGTTTCAATTACTCCCCGGAGATCCCTATTATGCACTGCCTTTGCCTTTTGACATTGTATCTATCACCGGTATCTTACAGAATCCGTTTTAAAAATCAGCGGGATAGTAACTAACTATCCCGCTGATCAAATTGTAATTAAGGAAGATATACATTTGCTATCGCATTCTTAACTGAAGCGTTGCTTGTAGCATCAACTACATCCATTACATATGCATCCGATCCTGAGCTGGGTTGAATTTGCACTCTGGACGTAGGCTGCCCGGAGCCATTTACAAACTCGGATTCATCGCCAGTGGGAACATTGATAGAAAATGAACAGGCTACCTCGTCTGTTTCCTGCGTACAGGCCTGGTTGGAAGGTATCTGCAACCAGTTTAAACCCGACGCAACGGAAGATGGCGAATAGTCGTTCGTGGATGGAGGTGTATACTTGAAATGCAAGGTTGCCAATGCTGCCGCAGTTTCGTGTGCGGGTGCACCTTTTTGGTGGGAAAATGCGAAGACCATGCATGCTATCGCCATTGCGGGTAATAGATACTTTATAGTCCGCAGACTTTTTGTTGTAATCATTGAATTTTGTTTTAAAATGTTTTAAAGAATGTATTAGAATTTTAACCGGCCGGTATTCTACTGTCTGCCCACGTATTTATTTTAATACCCCCGGCAGGAGTTAATAAATGTGCCTGCTATTTTCTTCAGGTGTTCGGCTTCGCCTGTTTTTCGCGGGGCATTTCATTTGCCTGATACTTGTACAAAGTTGCTATGCAAAAGCACCGTAAACAATACGTTGAATTGCTGGAAAAAGCCCAAATTTTGCAATTCGCCGTATCATTGGCGAGTATGTTCCCGCCAACGGGAGGGCCTGAACCGGAAGGTTTTGTAAAACTGTTCGCTAAAATGATAGATACTGCCGTAACCAAGCCGGTTAGCTATATCTGTTACCGTGGTTTTTTCACTGGCCAGCAACAGCAGGGCCAGCCGGTGGCGCAGGCTGTTCAAAAAACTTCGAATATTATTGGATTGCGGCATACATTATAAATGAATACTGCGTAGGAAAGTTGCTGCCAGCCGCCTGTTGATTGAGAACCGTTTCTGTAATTGCTGAAGGAGCCAGGGAACCGGCCTGTTTATATGTTCGGCTATAAAAACCATCATCCTTGCGGGGATATCCTGCTCGCTGGCTTCACGGGCCTGCAGTTGCTTAGGAATTTGCAGCAGCAATTGGGAGGCCATAAAAGGCAGGGCATAGGGGCCGGTTTGTTCGGGTAATTCCATGAGTTGTTGCAAAAGCGCGGCCACTGCTGTATCAACAGGCAATCGCAGTACGCGGGTCTTCCCGGCAGCAGCCATATATTTTTGCAGAGGCGCTAACGCTGGCTGTGCTGCCTGCAATTGAAACAGCAATTCATCTGCAATAATATACAGCAGGGTACAGGTGCCCGGGGTTATGAGCAGCGGGTGTTGGCCCTCTGTTATGGGTTGAAGCGTATAAGTGGCAGCAAACAAAGGCACCGGGCCATACCCTTGCAGGTGTAAAAAGTGATGCCCTTCTAAGGCGTAGAGGAGGATGGTGCTGTCATGCCGGCAATGCACGCTTAATAAACTGTTTTCCTGTACCTGTATTTCCACAAGAACGGTTTCAGGGTTTTTAATGTTACCGGTTTGCCGCAGGATGGAATTGTTAAATCCGGCACCCCACGTGATATGCATTGCATGTGCAAACCGCAGCGCCCGGCGCCGGCCGTCAGGCAATGCAGCCACTGCCCGGTACTTATTGCCGTACGAGCCTGGTATCATCCATTGCAGTGTGTCTATAGTGTCGATCATGTTTTAATTTCCCGCCCGGACGAATAAAGCCTCTATGCATCGGGAATATACAGGTGGTGCTGTATGGCAAATACCACCAGCATGGCATCGTTCAGGCGGTTGGTTTTTTTACGAAGGTTTGCCTTATACTTATTTACGGTATTTTCAGTTAAACTCAGTTTCCAGGCGATTTGTTTGGCGCCCAGCCCCTCACAAACGCCCAGTAAAACCTCTTTCTCTTTCCCGGTAAAAAACCCGGGGCCAATGGGTTCGGGCGAAGGCCGGTAAATGCCCTGCCTGAACAACTTAACCAGTTTGCCCATTGTTCTGCTGCAAAAAAAATTACCGTCATTCATCACCGTGCGTACGGCTTTTATCATTGTTTGGCTGTCTGCATTTTTTAAAAGATAACCATCGGCGCCTGCCTGCATCATTTCAATAAAAAGCTGCTCATCGGTGTATTGCGTAAAGCCGATCACTTTAATGTTTTCATTAAACTCTTTAACCAGCCCGGTAGCTCTGATCCCATCCATGGCCTTCATGTAAATATCCATGATCACTACATGCGGGGTTTGTTCCTGCAGCAGGTGGAGGAGTTCGAAGCCGTTGCGGGCAGTGCCCGCGATGTAAATATCCGGGGCATCTTCCAGGGCTAACTGTACAGCTTCGAGGCAATGTGGCTGGTCATCGGCAATGAACACCTGTATGGCATTCTCATATTTCATGCTGGAATGGTTTTAAGGGAATATGAAACTGAAATTCTTTTTCCTGCTGCCGGTGTGTTTCACGAAATCCGCCCAGCAGATCCACCCGCTGCTGCAGGCTTTGAAGGCCGATGCCACCGGCCTGTTCCGAATAAGCGGTTTTTGCACCATTGTCTTTATAATGGAAAAACAAAAAGCCCCGCCACTGCCATATTTTTAATGTGATGCCGGTTGCCCCTGCGTGTTTGATTGTATTTTGGAGTAGTTCCAGAACGATCAGGTACAACCCGGTAGTTACCTGGTGGGGCAGGGGATTCTT
>MKRO01000077.1:10353-17970 GCA_001896965.1 Sphingobacteriales bacterium 41-5
GCACGGAGGGTTCCAGCCCCTGTTCAATGGTATGCCGGTTGTCGATATTTTTAATAATTTCTCCCACGCGGTCAATAAGGATGCTCAGGTTTTGTTTGGCAGGGGCCAGGAACTCTGCCACGGGATTACAATAACGGTTGCAGCACACATCCACCTGCATAAAAATACGTGTAACCAGGGGGCCGAGTTCATCATGCAGGTCGCGGGCAATCCTGTCTCGTTCCTTTTCAAGCGCTTCCAGTTTTGCCCGGGCCGCTTTATTGCGGATATAAAAGGCTTTTTTCTGGAACCTTGTGATGATGATCAGAAACCCTGCGAAGAGCAGCAGCAGAATGATGGCTGCGATAGCAGCGGCAATCAGGAAGGGGTCTTTGGCGGTATCCATATCACAGCAATTAAATGGATCGTAATAACCACGATGTTGATAATTGAAAAAACGGGCTGGAGAAAGGCAAGAGCCGGCGTTTGCATCCAGCGGCCCCAGGCAATGAGCAGTTCAATGACCGCATCAAAAACAAACAGGATCAACCACCCCGAGCTGATAAGCACTACTGCATCTTTATGAATGCCGAAACTGAGATCGGGAATGCGGCGGTACAGCAGGTAAAAGCAGCAACCGGCGATGCAGGCATCTTTAGCCAGCAGCCAAATGGTAAGTACCATGCTCTCGCCGCTATGGTGACGGGTTAGAATCCATAAAATGCACAACAAAAGGGCAACTATTTGCAGCAGCCTGGCAAAGCGTGATAAGAATGTCCAGGTGTAAAGCTGCCAGAGGATCAGCAATGCGCTTACCAAAGCATATATATGATACCAGTGTGTATTAATGCCCCAATGCCTGATCGATAAAAAACTGACCAGTTCGGCAATAAAATTTGCCGTGAGCAGCAGGATAAACGGGTAAAAAGCAGGCCGGATATGAGGCAGCCGCCACCAGCCCGCTATCGCAGGCAACAGGCTGGTAAACCCGCTTATAACCGTTAATGCATAAGCAATACCCAAGGTTGTGTGTTTTAAGGCTTAACAGGCTGGATTTCTTTTTAATTAATCATCATTGAGAGGGCCATCACCGGGGCAGGTAGGCGGGCAGCGAATGGATAGTTCCGCCAGGTAATCATCCTCTGTTTCCTGTAAAGTATTTTGATGAGGTGGCAGGATGTCATTGTTCTTTTCATCAGAGCCTACCAGAATGGCGTGTACCTTCAGCAACTCGTCCATTCCGTAATAGATTCTAAGCCCGCTACAGCCTGAACGGGCGAGTATGGCATCAACAGCCGAACGTTCAAAGGTTTCGCTTAAAGGCAAAATGTTCAGGTTTTGGTACCGGGCAGCCAGGATGGCTTCCCGGTTGGCGCGAAAGCGGCTTGTCATGGCTGCAGCTTCGTTTAAAGAAATTTGATGGGGTGTCATGGCATTTTTATTTTATTGAAGTACAAATTTAATAATATGCATCAAAACATTTATATACAAGATGTTGTATATGAATGATGTGAATTTTGTTGCTAATTTTGACCTCTTGTGCCGCAAAAAAGCCTTCGTGAACACTGTTATGTAACAATCAGTTTGTGATGTAAGCAGATACCTTTACTAAACTTCTAAACCTTGTTTTGCAATATGGCCCTTTCGCTCAAATCCTGTTGTAGCAAGCCTCTCAGGTAAACCTAAGTCATTCGGTATTTTTTTTCAGAACTCTTTTAGGGAAAAAAAGTGTGTTGCCTTTATGAAATTAAAAAACCGAAGTGAATGGTCATGAAAGCCGGCCTGCTTTGTAACATTTTTTTTGTAACAAAATAAAAATGTTACAAATTTTTTGTTACAGATCTGTGAGAATCTAAAACGTTAAATGATACACCATGAGACAAATGAGAAAAGACCTCAGCCTCAGCCAGCAGGAACTGGCGCTGATGCTGAGCATATCGCGCAGCGCGATTTCGATGTATGAAAAAGGCCTGCGGCCGCTGCCTGCAAAAGCAGGGAAAATATGGGCTGAAATGATATTGTTATGGCAGCGGCAGCAGCGCCTTACAGAACCTCCGCGGCATCTTGAAAGAAATTTGCTGATTGCGCAGCAACAACAAAGTTTATCGCTTTTAAACCTGCACCTGCAAAGGGCGGCGGCCCGTTCCATCAGTATCACGCAACAGCTGACGGGCATGGAACAGCAGTACCGGTGCCAGGTA
This sequence comes from Sphingobacteriales bacterium 41-5, assembly GCA_001896965.1. Lineage (GTDB taxonomy): Bacteria > Bacteroidota > Bacteroidia > Chitinophagales > Chitinophagaceae > Niabella. Next base: position 12,534 of record MKRO01000077.1, read on the forward strand.
AGAAAACTTCATTTTATTAAGGGCGTGATGCAGGAGGCAAAACAGGGCAGCCGTGAAATGGAATTTTTAAAAAATAGGGAGCAGCAAACCCTAATCGGTTTAGCGGCCTGCTGCCCGCAGCGCAGGCAACTGCTGGCCTTTAAGCTGCAGGTTTTGCGCTCGCAGCAAAAGGCCGCGCTGGCCGGCAAAGTGATCGTACAACAGCAGGGCTGATTGTTAAAGGTTTTTGAAACCCTGCCTGCCCGCTTGGAAACGGCTGCGGGGCAGGGGTAGGTTTGCGGTATTGTTCACCCCCGGTTGCCCGGGATTAAAAATTAAAAATATGGCAAACTATTCCGTCAGTCAACTGACAACCATTGAAGATTGCAACGCCCTGCTGGGCATTGCCGAAAAAGAGCAAAAAAACCTCGAATGGAAAAAGCATTCGCTGGGGCGTCAAAAGGACCAGTACACGAGCAGCGCCTTTGTGAACGCCACGGAGCTGGCCAGCAGAAGGGCAGAGCTGAGTGCGCTGGACACCATTATTGCCGGCCTTCCGGAAAGCAATTTTAAAACCGAGCAGGTGAAGAAAAGGACCACGGTATGGTACCGGGTATTTTTGCTTGAGAACCGGCAAACCAGTTTTGGCGATGTGGCGGTATTGGAGAAGCAGTATGAGCTGAACCGCGCTGACAAAGAGCTGGATGAAACGGCCGCTCTCATTAGCGAGGTGGAAGCCCGCAAAACGCAGCTTTGAACCGTTGCCCCAGCCGCCTGCGGGGCGGCTGGTTTTTTCTTTCTCACCATGGGCGGCGGCCCCCGGTGCTCCCTGTTGTCGGCAATGCCGGTTCCGGAAACGGAATATCCTCCGCCGGCGGAGGCCCACCCTCACCTGAACCCCCGGTACCAATCCGCACCCGGGCAGCGCAATTCCCCCTTCGGGGGCCAGGGGGCGGAGTTCGGGATGCAAAAGAGGTTTATTCACCAATTCTTCAACTCAAAAAACAAATCATTATGTACCAAAATCTGCAATACCTGCCCAATGTGGCATTACTTACCGGCCTGCTGGTAGTGGTAACCCTCGATTTTATTTTCGGCGTTACCCGTGCTACGTTTAACGGCACACGCCGGACCTCCAAGGGGTTTAGAAAAACCATTTCCAAGTTTTTGCAATACGGGGGATGTATTATCGTGTCGATGGTTGTGCTGAATATCGCCACCGCTTCCGGGCCTGTACTTGGCCGGCAATTTTATAAATGGTTTGGCGACCTTATCCTATACCTGATGGTTTATATTGAGGTGGTTTCCATCTTTGAAAATATGGAAGCCCTGGCGCCGGGCAGCCTTTTTGTAAAAGTATTTGTGAGGCCGCTACGGCGTATGATTACTTTTCAGTTGAAACAGCTTTATAAAGAAGATCAAATACCTCCAAAAGAACCGGTTGCATAAGCGGCAGATTTCCATAGCTTATTGAACGGAGCCGAAACCTGCTTACAGGTCATTTGGCGGAGCCGGGAAATGGCGACCGGAGAACTTTTCCCGCCGAACCGGTAAATCCGGCGGAGTATGAACTCTGAGCCGATTTCAATAATTAACAAATCGCTCCGGTTGTTTGAGGTGCCTGTATATAAAGTACGTGACGTTACTATTGAGCTGATGCTTAGGGCTGAACTTTTTTGGGCGTTTTTACTTATTCAGCGATGTACTCTTAACCATGTTATAATACAACCTTTCCAGTAAGCGCATGTCTTTTGTAATGATGAGGGCCTGAGCCTTTAACCCTGTCTTATATTGTATTTCTTTACTTTGATTAGTAGTCAGGCCTTTGTCTAATTTTACGGTGCCTAAAAAACCGCTGTCAATAGCAACTTTTGAAATATAATCCAGGGTTCCGGGTACAAATCCACTTTCCTGGTAGGGGTAAGCATCAAATCGTAATTGAACCTTCATGCCGCTATCCACTTTGCCAAAATTATTTTGGGACAGCCGTACTTCTGCATAATAGCGGCTGTCGGGAGGGTTTATATAACCCAATAATTTACCCTGTTCTATATGCTGATTTTGCTGAATGGGCAATACAAATACAACCTGCCCTTCAACCGGGGCTTGTATGGTGTAGGTTCTTAACCATTCCTCCACGTTGCTTTTCAAGGTATGAAGCGCCTGCTCAAATATTTTTTGCTGCCGGATGATGTCGTGGTTCAACTGGTCAATTTCTTTTTGTTTATCCCTTATCTGGTTTTGTTGGGATAAAAGATTTACATCCATTTGAGGTTCTGTCTTTTGCTTTCCCATCAATGCCGTTTGAGCCTGGCGGTATTCCTCGGCAGAAATTACTTTTTCTTTAAAAAGTATCTCATTCATCTCAAAAGTTTTTCGGGCAAGCTCGTTTTCCTGTTGTGTAATTGATTTTTGTACTGTAGTCTTTCCTTTCATGTTTTGTAATGACGCTATGTCACTATTAAGCATAGTTTTGCGGCGGTAGTAAAACCCGTTTACCAGGTAATCATTATATTCCTGCCATGCAGTAACAAAAGTTTGGTAAGGAACCTGCAGTTCTCCTAAATTTTTAAACCTTTGGTTGAACATTGTTGAGATAACTGAAGGATTGCTTTGTCCTAAAAGTTCGGTGCTGCTTTCCAGTTTTTTCGACAGATCAATGACCTCCTGTGTTGAAGCATTGCTTTCCAGCCACCCGATAATTTCGCCTTGTTTCACCTGCTGGTTATTTCTTACAAAAAGAGCAGTCAGGCGGCCGCTTTTTTTGGATACAATTTCTTTAGGTGCGTTATCACCTGTTAAAACTGCACGGCCTTCGATAATATCAGGATATTTTATAAACCATGTGCCAGCCAATAATAAAAGCAATAAAATAAGAAAAACCAATAATGCCCACTTTTCAAAAAAATCAGGTTTTCTGCTAATTATTTCCTGTGCTACCTCCGATCTATCCTGGAAATTTTTATTAATCGACGCTTCTTTTAAAGCCTCATCAGATAATTCAATTTGATCAAAAATTTCCTGTTTCATGACTAAATTTTTTCATTTCTCAATTCTCCATTCCTCAATTTTCAATTAATTTCCTAATTCCAACTGATTTTTTACCAATTCATAATATTTCCCCTTTAATAAAGTCAGTTCTTCATGCGTTCCTTCTTCGGCAATTTTGCCCCTGTCTAATACTACTATTTTATCAGCATTCTTTACAGTGCTTAACCGGTGTGCAACTACAATTACTGTTCTTCCTTTAAAAAATTTTTCAAGATTCTCTAAAATCTCCTTTTCATTATTTGCATCTAACGAATTGGTGGCTTCATCAAAAAAAATATATTCCGGATCTTTATACACAGCCCTTGCAATCAATACTCTTTGCTTTTGCCCCTGGCTTATGCCGGTGCCTTCCGCGCCAAGCCTGGTATAATACCCATTTGGCAGCGCTTCTATAAAAGAGTGAATATTTGCTATGCGGCAACTTTTTATCAACCGGCCATAATCAATATCTTCTTCTCCTACAGCTATATTTCTTGCAATCGTATCGTTAAAAATATATCCATCCTGTAATACAGCGCCGCATACACTGCGCCAATACTGGTGGCTGATAAACCCAAAAGCCCCACCCCCCGGCCCTCTTCCCGAAGGGGAGGAGGAGTCGGCTCCAATTCTTATTTCTCCGTCATATTGCTCATATACTTTTAAAAGCAATTTTATAAGTGTGGTTTTGCCGCTTCCACTTGCGCCCACAATAGCTGTTACTTTATTTTCAGGTATTGATAAATTTATTTTTTCTAATACAGGTTCGTTCCCTGCACCGGGGTAAGTAAAGGTTAAATCATTTATCAAAATATTCTTACTCTCAGGTAACTCTTTAAGGTAACTTTTTTCCAAATTTTCCTCATCATCTAACTGGTGAATTTCATTCAAACGCTCCATACTTATTTTGGCATCCTGCAAACTTTGCACAAAACCCACCCATTGCTGTACAGGGCCGCTTAGCTGGCCAATAATGTATTGAACGGCCAGCATAGCGCCCAGGGTCAATTGCCCGTCAATAACGAGCCTGGCTACAATAAAACTGATAGCAAGCCCCTGCACCTGGTTAATAAAAGTAGCCCCTGCACTCTGTATTTGGCTATAATTTAAATTCTTAAAACCCAATTTAAAGACATTGGCCTGTATATTCTCCCATTCCCATCTTTTTTGCTTTTCCGCATTGTTCAGGCGAATTTCCTGCATGCCCTGTATCAGTTGAAGCGTAGCATTATTTTCTTTGGCTGATAAGTGGAATGTTGCATAATTGATTTTTCGCCTGATCTTTAAAAAGAGCTGTACCCATACAAAATAGATAATACTACCCACACAAAAAACGAAGAAGAGCTGTACGCTGTAAATAACCAGTACGATGGCATATACCACAAAATTAAAAACTGAAAATAAGGTTGTCAGGGCTGTTCCGGTAAGGAAGCCCTGTATCGTTCTGTGGTCGCCTATCCTTTGCAGGGTATCGCCGGTATGATGGGCATCGAAATAAGAAACCGGCAATCTGGTGAGCTTGATCCAGAAATCGGAGAGTATCTGGATGTTCAGGATATTTGAAACCCGCAGTAACAGCCGGCTCCTGATGAAGCCGACAATGGCCTGGCTAAAAGTGAGCATCAGCTGTGCTATTAATACAATAACAACGAATTGCAGGTTTTGGGTATTGATGCCTGTATCTACAATACTTTGTGTAAGAAATGGAAATACTAAAGACAATAAAGATGTAATAATTAGCGCCGTAAAAACCTGTGCTAATTGCCATTTAGCTGTTCGAAGGTATTGCAGGACTAGACCCCAGTTTAACTTTTTTTCTTTTTGTCCTTCGGCTTCATAAAAAACAGGAGTAGGTTCTAACAGTAATGCCACGCCGGTATCCTGCCCTTCTTCGTTTTTTGAGGATGCCCAATGTTTTAAAAATTCGTTTGTTGTGTATTTGATAATACCTTTGCCAGGGTCCGCAATTTTTGCTGATTGCTTAGAAAGGCTGACTAATACAACAAAATGGTTTTGGTTCCAGTGCAGGATTGCCGGGTGTGGAGCCTCATCTAATTGTTGCAAAGTTACTTTTACACCTCTTGTTCTGAATCCTATTTTTTCCGCCGTATCACTGATGCCTAATAAAGAAACGCCGGCTTTACTAAACCCTGCCATTTGCCGTAAGGTATCTGCATTATAATGTTTGCCATATTGCCTGGCTACCATGCGCAGGCAGGTAGGGCCGCAATCCATGGCATTTAGCTGGCGATAAAAAATGAAATTACCTTTGCTTCTACTCATGACATTTTCTCATCTTTTATTATAAGAGAAAAGTATTTTTCAAAAAACTTAAATCTGCTCATATCTTCCCTAGTGTCATGTCAACAAAATAATGTCTGTTAAAAAATGTATCTTTGGCTAAAAGGCCATGATACATTACAAAGTA
>MKRO01000078.1 GCA_001896965.1 Sphingobacteriales bacterium 41-5
TTGCCTGGGCGAGCATCCTTGCAATGCCTTACGCAATGCTGATCGAATCAATTCCTCAAAAAAAGATGGGGATTTACATGGGCATTTTTAATTTCTTTATCGTTATCCCGCAAATTATCAATGGTATAATCGGAGGGCCAATTGTTAGCGGCATCTTTAATAAACATGCAATTTATTATTTAGTCGTTGCCGGGGTGCTTATGCTGATTGGCGGAATTTATGTGTTAATAATTAAACTGAAGGATAATTAAATTGATCATTGGGCTAATTAAAACCTGGTTAAAAATACTTTTGAAATGAAAAGAATTTTTATTTTTCTGTTGGTGTTTTGCAGTATCAATGCTTCTGCGCAATTTGTAAAGCTTTATCCCACCAATTGGTGGATCGGTATGAACCATAACGATGTTCAGGTGCTGGTTCGCGCTCATGACAGAAGCATCAAAAGAATGAAAGTATCAATTGAATATCCTGGTGTTATTCTCGAAAAGGTTCACACATTTGATAATGAACATTACGTAGCGCTGGATATTCATATTTCTCCGGCTGCCAAACCGGGTGTTGTAAAAATTGATTTTGGCGGGGATAAGATCAGTTGGCCTTTGGGGAAAAGAAGAGAGGGGAACGGAACGAAATTCGCTAGCGGCGCCACTTCTGCGGATTTGATGTACCTCATTATGCCCGACCGTTTCAGCAACGGCGATCCTTCAAATGACCGGGTTAAAGGCATGCGTGACCAAACATTACGTCGCGATACGGTTTTCAACCGTCACGGCGGAGATTTAAAGGGCGTGGAAAATCATCTCGATTATTTACAGGATTTAGGCATAACTGCTATTTGGCTAAATCCGGTGATTGAAAATGATATGCCGGAAAGAACAGAACACGGTTATGCATTTACTAATCATTATTCAATAGAGCCAAGGATTGGAGGTGCGTCTGCATACAAATCATTAATAGATGCCGCTCACCAAAAAGGGATAAAAATGATTCAGGACGCGGTGTATAATCACGTGGGCCTTGAACACTTTTTGTTTAAAGATCAACCGGACAGTACCTGGTTTCATCGCTGGCCAAAATTCACGCAAACGAATTATAAAGACCAAACATTGTTTGACCCACATGCTGCGAAGGCCGATAAAAAAATAATGTCGGATGGATGGTTTGTGACATCAATGCCTGATTGGGATCAACGAAATCCGTTTGTAGAAAAGTTTTTAATTCAACATGCCATCTGGTGTGTGGAAGAATTTGGTATTGACGGCTGGCGCATTGATACCTATGCGTACAACGACCTTGAGTTTATGAACCGTTGTAACCAGGCTTTGTATAATGAATATCCCAACATCAGCATTTTTGGTGAAACATGGGTGCACGGCGTTCCTAATCAAAGTTATTTTTGCGAGAACGTTTATAATATTCCTTACAAAAGTAATTTACAGGCCACCACCGATTTTCAAACCCTGTTTTACGGCATTCAACCAGCTTTGATGGAACCTTTCGGCTGGACGGAAGGCGTGAACAAACTTTACACAACTTTATCGCAGGACTTTGTTTATAAGAACCCAATGAGGCAGGTGATATTTTTAGACAACCATGACCTTAACCGCTTTTATTCAGTGGTAAAAGAAGATACGGCAAAATATAAAACCGCGCTGGCCTGGCTGCTTACGAGCCGCGGTATTCCACAGTTGTACTACGGCAACGAAATCTTAATGACCGGTTTAACTTCGCCAAACGATGGTTATGTGCGGCTTGATTTTCCCGGAGGTTGGAAGGGCGACAAGCAAAACAAATTCACGGCCTCGGGCAGAACTAAAAAGGAGAATGATATTTTTAATTACATGAAAGCGTTGGCAAATTATAGAAAAACTTCATCGGCAATCACAACCGGAAAACTCATGCAATTTTTTCCCGTTGACGGGGTATATGTTTATTTCAGGTACGATAATAAGCAAACGATTATGTGCGCGATGAACACAAATAATAATGCCGCCACAATTTCTTTGTCAAGATTTGCAGAAAGAACCCAGGGCTTTACAAAAGCAAGGGATGTTGTTACAGGTAAATCAATCTCACTTGGTGATAGCCTTAGTTTGGCCCCAATGACTAATTGGGTGTTGGAGTTGAACTGACAGCAACTACAATAGCGTTCTCCACATAAAAAGGTCTAACCATTTTCTGGAATCGGACCCCCACGATTTGCTCAGTTGCTCAATTGATGATCTAATTTCGGCTTCGGTTTTCTTTTTACCTTTTGTAGGCGCTGTCATTATTTTTGGGTCGGGCTGAGTAAGTTTAACGCCGGTTGCAATCCAGCTCGTGTACATTCTTGGGATCGTAACTCCAAGGATCATTCCCGGTAATCCGTTCAATCCCATCGGGCCGCCGCTTATCTTAATTTCATCGGTATAATAAACGAAAACATATACGCTGTCAAACAACACTGTCTGCGCCTTTCTGCACAAAAACCCTGCAATCTCGCGCTGATCATTATGATCCAATTTCCAGGTGATCTTTCTCGCGGGGCCACTGGTGAGCAGGTAGCCATCGAGCGGCGAAAGTTTAGTTTGTTCGCCGGAGTTGAAATCATTGAACCAAACACTTTCATCATCGCCTGAGCCAAAAAAACTGAACGACCTTTTGGTGCTGCCCTTCCGGTCGAACTTGTATAAAGATTTGTTCCCTGAAAACGAATAAGTGTAGTAATCAGTATTGAACTGTGATACCTGGTCCTTAAAGCGTTCAAACCATTCATTGCCTTCGTTCTGCCGCCAGATATTTGTTTTTACTTCGTACTCGATAATGCCCGACGTAATAAACTGTTGCGCCTGCGCGTAAGCACTGGTAAAAAGAATTAAAGCAATAATTATTTTTTTCATTTTTTGAATTATTTTTCGCTTGCAATTTTATTTTGCCTTTGGTGCATCGCCAGCCCCCATTTTGTTAAAATTCCAAACGAGCCCAAGAAGGAAATGCCTTTTTAAAATTGTGTTATAGGTTTCGGTGAAACTGCTTGAGCCAAAGTTTCTGCTGTAGCCATTGCGCTGGTTTAAAATGTCCTTGGCTGCAAATTTTAACTGAAGTTCTTTTTTATACAGCCATTTCCTCAGCTCGGCATCCCAAAAAACAAAATTGTTGTTGGTGGGAAACCGTTCATCGGCCTGCCTGAATTCTGCATCTAAATTGTTCTGCAATTCAAAGTTTTTGGGTAGGTAAATGGTGCTCCATAAATCGCCGCCCCAGGCCCAGTAATTAGCGTTGGCAAAATTACTAATGCTTCCTTTCGCAATATTATAAGAGATGTTTGGAGATAAGCTGATATCATATTTTTTTTCTTTGTTCGTTGCAATACGCAGCCGCATTGAATAATTTTCGTTTCGCGTGGTGTTTTTTGTAACAGGGCCATTGTTCAATGCAATAAAGTCTATGCCGTTGCTTAAAGAAAACTGTGGTGAAACCCCCAGGCTTAAGTTAAGTTTTTTCGAGACCAGCCGGTTGTAAGAACCGTATGCGTTGATATTAAAAACACCATTGGTATTCACAGTTTGCGTGGTTCTTGCCCCATTTCTTACATAACTAAGTGATGAAAAAGAATTTTGAGTGAAACCCCCGTTCAATGAGACCCAGATACTGCGTTGGTTCAACATTTTCCAGCTACTATAATTGGTGTTAAAGTTGTGCCGAAACGAAGGCCGGAGATCGGGGTTGCCAATGTATTGGTTTAACTGGTCGGTATTGTTACGAATGGGTTGCATTTGTTCAAGGCTCGGTGCTGATGTGTTACCGTTATAGCTGAACCAAAGCCTTTCTGATGGTTTTATTTGATAAGAGACGTTTGCTCTTGGAAAGTGATTGGTAAAGTTAAAATCGTTTCCTGCACCGGTGCTTTTATTAAGCTGGCTGTATTTGGTGAAGCCAACCACGGTACCAACGGAAGCATTTAGTTTTTTACGTGTGAGCCTGAAACTCAACCCCGGTGAGTTTGACATATCGTTAAACTCATAATCATTACTCAACGAATCAATTTTATCATCATAGTTTCCGCCGGCGCCTTTTGCGAAAATATCGCGGTTATTCTGTCTTTTATTTGTGGCGAAACTATAACTGGTTTCCATATAAAAATCCTTCGCCAAAGGTTCGGTATAAGAAATTTTTGAGTTGACTGAATTGTTATTGTTATTCACAAGATTGTTCTGGTCAATTGTTACACTGCTATCACCAATTACCGTGTTAAAAAAATCGGTTTTAGAATACACGAGCGCATTTCCTTTTGACTCGGATGTGTTAATACCAGCGTTTATTGATAAACTCCTGAACTCTTTTTTGAACTTATGCATCCATAACAAATTAGCGTTGTAAGCCGTTTGGTCGATCGTGCTTCTGTTATTCGCCTGGTTTTTATTTAAAAAATTCCCCGTGCCATCATCTATACTTTCGGAGTGGCTTGCAGATTGGTTGTCCGAAATATTCATATTCGCCCCCGCAGTTAATTTGAGGGTGTTCATCGAATCGAGCTTTGATTCAAAAGTTCCGTTTAAAGCATGTTTCTTACTGCTGTTCACAAAATTGTTCTCGTAATTCGTACTCCAAGGAGCGGTGGCGTCAGCAAAGTTTTTTGAGAACCGCTTTGTGTTCCCCGGCGCGTCAATCTGTACAAATTTATAACCGGTGTTCAAAGAGTTTTTGTCTTCGTTAAATTTATTACTGTAATGCAGGCCACCGTTATAGTTTATGGGAATACCGGTACTCGAGTTCCAACCCCCACTGCTTATAAAAATGCCATCTCCAACCATTTCCATATTATTCCCGCCACCAAACTTGTTATTGTCATCCCAATCCAGGTTCATGAAACCGGTGTTACTTGTAATGCCATAAGCCGCAATCTTTCGTTTTCCTTTAAAAGCATTCAGCATTGCGGCCCCGTAATATCTACCTTGGTCCTTTGCTGTTTCAGCCCCCTCCATAATACCGCCGCCTGCGTCTATTTTTCCAAAATATCCTTTTTTCTTATCTTCTTTTAATTTCAGGTTTAGTGTTTTGTCCCTCGTGCCATCATCAATACCCGTAAAATTTGCCTGGTCGCTTTTGCGGTCATATACCTGCACTTCCTGCACCGCATTTGCCTGAAGGTTTTTTGTGGCTATGCCGGGGTCGCTACCAAAAAACTCCTCGCCGTCAACCAAAACTTTTTTTACGGTTTCGCCCATTGCTGTTATCTGGCCATTGCGGTCAACTTGAAGCCCCGGTAGTTTTTTAAGGAGTTCCTCCACATTTGCTCCTTCGGCCACTTTAAAACTATCGGCGGTAAAAATAGTTGTGTCGCCTCGCATGAACATTGATCGGTTTCCGCGAACGATCACCTCTTCAAGCAACTTAACTTTCGAAAGCATGTGTACCAGGCCGAGGTTTCTCAGTTCGCCGCTTTTAAGATTAATGCTGTCAAAAAAATCGGCAAATGAGGGATGCGTTACCAGTAGGATGTAATCCTGAACACTATCCGAGGGTATTTGAAATTCAAAACTACCTGCCGCATTAGCACGTGTGAATCCCACTAAAGTAGAATCGCGTTTTAACAGCGCAACCACGCTATTGTCAAGGCTTTTATTGTCGGCCGAATCTACCAACCGGCCTTTAATACCCGTAGTTTGGGCAAACGAAAATTGAACAGCAGCAGTCAGAAAAAATAAAAGCAGTAGCCGTTTCTTCATAATAGTTAATGTTAACGAGTCGAAGTAGTTAATTTTAATAGACGCCCGGCAACCAAGTTTCCATAACGCCTTTTTACAAAATTTGCGTAAAGATACAGGTTTGCTTACGACTTTATCGTAATAATGTTTTGTTAATTATTAATTATCTTGGTGATTCATAAATTTCAATATGGCAACGGACTACAAACAACTTCAGGAAAAATTCGAAAAAGAAAATTTTATTGATACTTCAAAGGCCGTTTGGAATTATTCGCTGCTCACAGATGAAGACGTTCGCAATTTTCAGGACGGCACTAACTATAGCCTGTATGAAAAATTTGGTTCTCGGTCGTTACAGGTAAACGATGTTTGGGGCATGTATTTTTGTGTGTGGGCACCAAATGCCACTTTTGTTTTTGTAACCGGCAATTTTAATGAATGGAGTAAATTGAGTCATCAGCTAAGGCCACGCTGGGATAACAGCGGTATTTGGGAGGGCTTTATTCCGAATGTGAATTTAGGCGAGATTTATAAATACCACATCGTTGGATATAAAAACAGAGTGAGCGATAAAGGCGATCCATTTGCAAATTTTTGGGAACTAAAACCATTAACGGCTTCCATCACCTGGGATATGTTTTATGAATGGGAAGACGATGACTGGATGAAAACGCGTGAAAAACATAATTCACTCGAAGCGCCCTGGAGCGTTTACGAAGTACATCTTGCAAGTTGGCGCAGGCCGGATGCAGATGATGAAGACAAATATTTAACCTATGATGAGCTTTGCAATGAACTCGTTCCTTACGTAAAGGAGATGGGTTTTACCCACGTTGAATTAATGCCCGTTACTGAATTTCCTTTCGATGGCAGTTGGGGTTATCAGGTAACCGGTTATTTTGCGCCTACCTCGCGCTTTGGCGACCCACAGGGTTTCATGCGATTGGTGGATGCATTTCACCAGGCGGGTATCGGAGTAATTCTCGATTGGGTACCCTCACATTTTCCCTATGATTCGCACGGCCTGTTTATGTTTGATGGAGATCATACTTATGAATATGCTGACATGCGCAAAGGCTTTCACCCTGATTGGAATAGTTATATTTTCAATTATAAAAGAGGTGAAGTAAAATCTTTTTTAATCAGCAGCGCGCGGTTTTGGTTTGATATGTTTCATATTGATGGGATTCGTGTGGATGCGGTAAGCTCCATGCTTAAATTAAATTACAGCCGTGAGGAAGGAGAGTGGGAACCAAATGAACACGGCGGTGACGGAAACCTTGAAGCAATTCAATTTATAAAAGATTTAAACCACATGGTTTACCGGGATTTTCACGGAGTGCAAACGATTGCCGAAGAAGCCACTGACTGGCCGGGCGTTTCGCGGCCAACTTATTCAGGTGGCCTTGGTTTTGGAATGAAGTGGATGATGGGCTGGATGCATGATTCCCTTGATTATTTTGAACTCGACCCAATTGTTCGTAAAGAGTATCAGGATAAGTTTACTTTCAGTATGATGTATTATTATGATGAAAACTTTATGCTGCCTATCAGCCATGATGAAGTAGTGCATGGCAAAAGCCCGTTGCTGTTTAAAATGCCCGGCGATCTTTGGCAGAAGTTTGCAAACCTGCGATTGTTTTTCACTTACATGTGGACACACCCAGGCGGTAAGTTATTATTTATGGGAAGCGAATTTGGGCAAACATCGGAGTGGAATTATAAAAGCGAACTTGATTGGTTTCTGTTGAAACATGCAAGCCACACCGGGGCGCAAACCTGTTTAAAATCGCTGAATAAAATTTTAAGACAAGAACCTGCTTTATATGAAAATCAGTTCAATATTTACGGGTTTGAATGGGTTGACCTGAACCATCGTGAGGAAAGTGTAATAGTGTATAAACGTAAAGGCAAGCTTGATAAAGACGATTTGCTGATAGTGCTGAACATGACACCGGTTGTTCGTTACGATTGGGTAATAGAGGTTTGTGGCAAAGAATATAAAAAAGAGATTTTTAACAGCAACGATAAGGAATACGATGGCAATGGTGATGTTTACAACAAACCACTAAGAACCGAATGTGTTGAAGAAGATAATAAAAAATACAGGATCACTTTGAACCTGCCGCCGTTAGCGGGGCTCATACTAAAATAATTTTTGTTTGCCGGCAATGATTGGCACAAAAAATTTTTTCAAAGTGAACGCCGCTACCTAAAAACATATTACCTTTCAGGGTATGAAGAATCCTGAAAGCGGTACCATTTTAATTGCCAATCCACATTTGGAGGATCCGAATTTTCAACGAACTGTTGTTTTTTTATGTGAACACAATGAACAGGGAAGTTTTGGGTTCGTGCTTAACCGAAAACTTGAGTATACAGTAGATGAGCTGGTTCCCGAACTGGGCGATTTTAAATTGCCGGTTTATGAAGGCGGCCCTGTGGAATTAAATACGTTACACTTCATTCATCAGTATCCTGATGAAATTGAAGAGAGCAAAGAAATTTTGCAGGGTATTTATTGGGGCGGCAATTTTCAAAAGTTAATTGAACTGATCAATGCCGGAACGATTGATCCGTCTAAAGTAAAATTCTTTTTGGGTTACAGCGGTTGGGGCGAGGGGCAACTTGGTTTTGAAATGGAGGAAAAAACTTGGATTGTAGCAGATGCCAATGAAAAATTTCTTTTCTCAACCCATGAAAAAGAATTATGGAAGGAAGTACTGAATCACCTTGGTGGCGAATACAAATTAATTGTTAATGCTCCGCTCGACCCGCGTTTAAATTAGCAACTTTATTTTTTTCTGAACATCTTTATTTTAGCATAGTAATTGTATATGCTGATTTATTAATATCTAAATCTGTATAATATGAAGAAATTATTTGTAGCCGCAGCGCTAAGCACAACCGTTATGTTTTCAAGCTGTGATACCATCTCAAATATTGCCGGATCGCTCTCGCAGTGGGAGATGGCGGCGGGCCTTAAAGAGGCGCTTACGCAAGGGCTTTTTCGCGGCTTTGATGCATTTGCAAATCCTAACGAAGGGAATGCGTTACTGAGGTTTGCCTTTCCCGGCGAAGCAGCAAAAATTGAAAGAACGTTAAAGGATATCGGTCTAACGTCTTTGGTAAATTCAGTTACTTCCAAGTTCACGAATGCGATGTCGCTGGCGGTTCGGGAGGCGAAACCGATATTTGTAAACTCGGTGAAACAAATGAGTTTCAGGGATGCGGCGAGTATTCTGTTAAGCGATAATCGCCGGGCCGCTACTGATTATTTTAAAGCAGCAATGAGCCCTCAGTTGCTCACAGCGTTTCGCCCGATTGTTGACAGTACGGTGCGTACAACCGGAGCCGGCAGGGAATATGAATCGATTGCAACAGCCTACAACGCTATTCCTTTTCTTGATAAAAAATTAGAAACAAACCTGAATGATTTTATTGCCGGCAGGGCTATTGACGCAATGTTTTTGTATGTAGCCAGCGAAGAGCAAAATATCAGGGAGAAAGTTGAATACCGGAAAACAGATTTGATGAGGCGCGTGTTTGGTTATGCTGATCAGCAATTGCGCGGAAGAACGGGCGTGGGAATCAATTCAGGAGGATATTAGCCTTTAGCTTCCTTTGAATTTTTCTAGATATAGATCCCAGGCCTAAACAAGTTTCTTTTCTTAGAATAAATAAATGACCGGCTCAAATGAGCCGGTCATTTATTCGTTTCGGATAGTTGGCTCACAGCTTGTCTTTACCGCGGCTTTCTTTATCCATTCTTTCAATGTCCTTTAGCTTATTGCCGGGAATAGGATTTTTGTAATCCCAAAACGCAGCCACTTCTACAATTTTCCAGTCGCCATTTATTTTTTCCATCAGCCGGGTTTCTTTGCTGTGTAAAAAGCCCAATGCCCCGGGGTCGCTATTGAACTGGTCAAAGGTGAGAAATGCTACATCGGGGCCATAAAATTTGTACATGATATTTTTTCGTTCCACTTTCCGTTGTGCAGAATCGGGAACTGGGTTCTCAGTTATGTAAGTGCCAACTGTTTTATCAATCCGGTCCCAGCCCACACTCGCGTCAAAAGTGCCATCCCTGTTGCTCCATGCCTGAAACGCATAATCTGTTTGCGCAAAGGTAGATTTCCAGGCTTCGTAGTCGCGGGAAAAGAAAGAAGCAGTTTCTTTTTCAATTACAGCAAGGATCGCGTCTTTTTCTTTTTGCAACGCATCACCCTCCGGTTCTTTTGCTTTTCCGCCGCAGGACAAGAAAGCAGGCATCAGCATTATTAAAAGAAGGAATGTAAAAACAGGCAAAATTTTTTGCCGCCGGTAAGACGAAGATTTTTTTTTCATAACTGTGTTTATTTATGTAATTAATAATCGTTATCACAGCTACACAAAATCGGTAATTTCAGAACTTGGTTTAAAGGCTCATATACATCCTAAAGCTACAATAAATTGATATATTCTGCAAAAGAAAAACCCCGGGGCATTTCGGCCGCCGGGATTTGATTAGTTTTTTGATCGTGATGGAATTATTGATCTTCTGCCACTTTTTGTTTTGCCATATCCTCAGTTAG